>NZ_JCAXEJ010000023.1:0-68341 GCF_059759005.1 Paenarthrobacter sp. GQ52 | reverse complement strand
GTATCCCCAGGCAATGTTGAAGACTGTGAAAGTAGGCCCGTCCTGTACATCCACCAGGGTTCCGATGCCGTCACGAGAATTCAAGAGATCGACTAAGTCTGCATCTCGAGGCTCAGGCTGTGACACTTCCATGAAAACAGACTATCGGCACCAGTTCCCCGTTCCTTTTCAGTGGTGCCGTGACTCCAGGCCGAGCTGTCCAGGATTCTTGCTCAAGCAGACACAAATTCAGGTGGCCAACCACGTCCGATTGAGGATCCCTTGCTGGACGGCGCAGGCGTGGCACTGGCATCATGGGGCTACTTGGACTTCTTACCCCAGAAGTCCCTTGCTTCTGCACTGACCACGTCGTAGCTGGGCAAACCTTGCAAGACTTCATTTGCTGTGGGCGAGTCTTCCGCCGCGATCTCGCTCCAGACTTTGAGGTCGCGACGCTTCCTGGCCAGTTCGCGGGGATGCTCTTCGTGGATGTAAACCCCAGCCAAGGCGATTGCTTTGTCGATAAGCATTCTTGCGCCGCTGGGTTGGGTCGGCCCGTGATACAGAATCCAAGATGCAACGGTCAAAGTCATTTGAATGGCGTCCCTTGGAGCGGATCGGGCCCATTCGGCGGCGGCCTCTTCCCCATATGACTTCAGAGCAGCAACGACCATTCCGCGTCGAGTATTGATCATCGGCTCAGTCTCGCATGGCCCGGTGAAGGATCCTTTACCGGACAGGGAAGCCGAAACTAGTTCCCATTTACAGGGTGCCCTCGTTTGGTTCATAGTCGAGGCATGAGAGCGGCTGACATTCTCCCCGAGGATGCCCCCGACCCCCGTGCCGAATGGGTCGACAACCTGAAACTCATGCCTATTCCGGTGCTGGGGCTCATGCCCCAACCGTCCCTGGAGGACACGGACTCCGTCGGTCTGAGCTACGGCTTGGATGATCGTGGGTACAGCGAAATGACGGCGAGCATCACCTACACGCTTTGGCGAAACCCGGATGACCGCTCAGACCGCGTTAACCTCGCGGATCTCGACGAGGAGACACGCAGGGCGATCGAGGAAGTTCCGCCATGGCCGCGGCCCCCTTGGCTGATCGAGCAGGTGGAGCGAATGCGCTATCCGCAATTGTGGGAGGCAGTGCGAACCACCTGGCACCGTGAGCAGTCCGAGCGCTCTTCAGTTCAAAGCCTCCTGGCTGACCATGTCAACCACATCCTCATGAACCAGTACCGGCAGGAGCTCTGGCCGGGCGGCAAACCGTGGGACCAGCACACCCCCGCAGTAACCGGCCGGATGGTCAATGGTCAGGCTAGGATCGTCATCAACGGAATCGATGTGCCCGGTGCGGAGGTCGATACGGACCCGTTCGTATACGGCATCGGAGCCCGACTGGCAGGCGGCGGCGTCGTCACCGCAGTGCTTCCACGCGCTGAGCTGAGGCGCATCCAGGTCCAGTTCACGACCCGAAGCTAACGGTCACACGCCAGCGTCCGTAAGCCGACGGTTTACCGGGCACCTGCGACTGCCCCGGCTTTCGTTGACTCGGGGTCTTAGGCCGCTGTGAGCGCGGTCCGGTTGATTGTTTCATATTCGATGGGCGTGAGTTTTCCGAGCCGTCGCTGCCGACGCCGGCGGTGGTAGGTTCTTCGATCCAGGTTGTGATGGCCAGTCTGAGTTCCTGTCTGGTGAGCCACCGCTGACGGTCCAGGACGTTCTTTTGCAGCAGCAGTGAGAAGAACGATTCCATCGCGGCGTTGTCCGCGCACGCACCGACCCTGTCAGGCCATGGTGCCGGAGCGATTCGACGAACCGGCGGGACCGGAACTGGGACCCACGGTCCGAATGCACCACGGTCCCTGCAGGGTTGCGTGCCCGCACCGCGTTCTCCAGTGCCGCTACGGCCAGCGAGGACTTCATCCGCGAGTCCATCGAATACCCGACGATCCTGCCGGAATAGACGTCCTTCACCGCGCAGAGGTAGTCCCCGCAGCCACGTGGCCTCGTGGACGGCCCGGGAGGTGCAAAGCCGTAGCCTCAAGTTTCCTCCGGCAGAGAACCCGTGACGAGTGGTACAGAGATCGGACTTATGTCCGGAACTAGGGAAGGTGACCGATGCTCAGCGGCCGGCGTAATGGGCACAACTACCCTCTCAGGAAGTTCACTGGTCACCCCAGCAGGTGATTTACTGACAGGACCGTCACATACTGCAGGGGGACAGGTATGAAGGGCTTGGTTGCCACTTTTTTGCTCGCATCTTTGGTGCTCACGGGCTGCGCTGCGGCTGTTCCGGACGGCTCCGCAACGGCGTCGACGGCGCCGACCCCACCCTCGGGCGCGAAGACCTTCTCAAGACTGGACCCGGCGGGCATCGAGCAGATCAAGAAGTCCAGGACGGCACTTTTCGACATGACGACCGGGGAGCTCACAAAAAGGGGCGTAGGCCTCGAAAATGGCACCAGCCAAGCTCCGGATGTACTCATTTCTGATGGCTTGATGGAACTGAAAATCGAAGCGCCGACGGGTCTGATTAGCGCTAAGACTGATCGGCTCAGGCTCAACGGTATGAATAACAGGTCCGACTTCCGCGAAATCACGTATTTCCTTAAGGCCGAATCGTTCGAGGACTTCTCAGCCCTGATCCGCGACGGCGTGGACCGATACGGAATTCCCAGCGACTCAGCAGAGCGCTGGATCGAATCGATGTCCAGCCGGCCGGAGGATAAGGGTGACTTTTCCTTGGCTCCGGGCACCTCAACAGGCCTCCAAGTCTCGTACGACCTCCGATACGACGGTTCAAAGGACGTGCAAGTCATAATTGTGCACGTCCACACCGCCTAGTCCCTGCACCAGCGTCTTTAGAAAGAACTCCGTGGAACCTCACAGCCCGTACTCCCCGAATTATTTCCCGAGTCACCCCGGACAGGTCCAACCTCCGCCGTTGCCCGCGTGGGCAAGGACATTTCGGACGATCCTGCTGATCCTGGCAGGTCTTCTGGTGCTCCTGCTGCTGCTTCTTTTCGGCGCAGGTACGTCCGGATCGGCCGATATGTACAGCGAAGGCGGGCTGAGCGTTTTACAGGCGACAATCTGGCTAGGTTTGGGGACAGTTTTGCTGGCGTTCCCTTACGTGATCGCCAGCATCATCTACGCTGCTCTATGGGCCAGCAAGCTGCGCGGGAGAGGTTACCGTCGGCACCCGGGGACGACCTGGATCCTGATTGCCGGCCCAATTGTTTCTGCGTTACCTATATTGGGCCTAATAGGGCTGATCACTGCCGACCCCAGCACGTTGTGAACCTCTGACCAGCTGACCTGAAAGAAAGAACGGCCCATGATTTCCGATCGCGAGCGGCGCAATGATGCCGTGTACGCAGAGCACAAGGCTGCAGTGGCCGCCGGGGAAAAACGCGTACTCCGCAACACCAGTACCGGCGAACTGCACAGCTACCCGGCAGACGAAATTGGCTTTACGCCAGGCAGCGGGCAGGCACAGGTCAGCACATGGTGGGGGATGGGAATTCTCGCGGTCGTTGCCGCAGTACTCACCGCCTTTTCGGTGGTGCTGTTGCTGGCGCCGCTAGGTCAGGGGCAAGGCCCTATGTGGGGCGCGCTGTTTCTGACTGCCGGAGGCTGTGCCTTCACCTTCTACGCAGTCACGCTGTCGCGCCAGGAATACCGGGCGACGCAGCTACGAAAGTTGCGGGGTTCGCCGAAACCAAACTCGACTGGCAGGGCAGACTATTGGGAGCCACCTCAGCAGCCACCTGAGCCGCCAACGAAGGCTAAGACCAAGGTGAAATCCCTGGACGACTACATCTACGACATTCATAACCGTCCATCAAACGGGGAACTCCGTTTTTGGATCGGTTTTCAAGTGGTCGTCGTGGGCGCACTTGGCTATGTGATCCCGCTATTCAGCCTGCACTGGCTTGGCGTTCGGCAATGGGCGCTGGTCTTTATTCCATTGCTATGCGCGGCGGCCTTGGTCTGGTGGCTCCTTCGCTTCCTGAAACGCCGAGGTGTGAAGACCAAGGCCCTGTACCGGGCTTACGGTGGCGACCCCGCCGGCACCAGTGACCTTCTGTTCGGCCAAGTGACATACAAGATCACGCCGGATGGCCGTTGGAGCTGGCCAACGTCAAGCTCGGGGGACTAAAGCCTCGAGGGCTCCAATGAGCAGCTGTAATAGGATCGCCTTGCGGCGAACAGGGGAGTCCACATGGCAGCGGAATCGATTAGCGAGTACATAGAACAGTACGACGGCGATGTGCGGCATCGGCTGCTGGCCGTGTACCAACTGATCCGGTCAGCCGTGCCCGAGGAAGCTGAAGAGTCGATCAGTTGGCGTATGCCCACCTTCAAACTCGGAACCGAGCCGTTGTTCTTCTTCACCGCAACAAAGAAGCACATTGGGTTCTATCCGACTCCGGACGCAATCGCGCATTTCTCGGCGCAGCTGAACGAATACGGAACCACCGATCACCTCGTCCAGCTGCGCCACAACGCCCCGCTGCCCACCGAGCTCATTAGCGAGATCATCGCGTGGCGGCTGCAGCAGCTGCCCTCAGGCACGGCCTGAGTCGCCTTATCTACTCCACAAGCTTCCCGGCTACCGAGTCTTCAGCATGGGCCTCAGCCAAGGCCCGGAAGGAGTCTGGAGCCGGGGCCAGCGTTTCGAAGCTGACACCTTCACCTGGTGACCAGACAAAGTTTCCCTGCAGTGCGGGATCCAGCGTTGGGTAGTCGGCCCGGTTGTGTGCTCCGCGGGTTTCGCGGCGTTCAAGTGCACATTCCAGGGTGGCTCGTGCGGCGAGGAGGGAACCTAGAAGGTCGTAGGCGTGGGCCAGGTCGTCGAACCCCGCAATGTCCGGGTGCGCTGTAACGAACTGCGCACGTCCCTCCAGATCATCCAGCTTCCCTAGTCCCGCCTGCAGCCCCTGTTCGGTGCGCACCACGCCGGCGTGCTCGGTCATCAGATTCCGCAGCTCTCGCTGCAGCCGACGCGCCGACTCGGTACCCTTCCCGTTCAGCAGGCTTCGCATTTCGTTGCGGGCAAGACCGACTGCTGCAGGATCCCGATGAACATCAGTGAGCGAACGTACGTACTCGGCCACGTGCTCGCCGGTGATACGCCCATAGACGAGCAGCTCAATCAGGGAGTTGCCTCCGAGTCGATTGGCTCCGTGCAGCCCCGAGGATGCTTCGCCGATGGCATAGAGTCCGTTCACTCCCGTTCCGTGGTCCTCTGGTGCAACCCAGACTCCGCCCATTGAGTAGTGAGCGGTAGGCGCAATCTCCATCTTGGTAGTGGTGATGTCCACCATCTGGAGGTCAATCAGGGTGCGATAAACCCTGGGCAGCTTTTCCATGATGGTCTCTCGGGGCAGGTGGGAGACGTCCAGGTAGACCCCGCCCTTCGCAGTCCCACGGCCCTCCGCAACCTCGGTGAATCCGGCAAGAGCCACGCGGTCCCGCGTGGAGAGCTCCATCCGCTCGGGGTCGTAACGTTCCATGAAGCGCTCGCCGAGTGCGTTGGTGAGGATGCCGCCTTCTCCGCGTGCCGCTTCGGACACCAAGGTGCCTGCGGCGTCGTCGGGCTCAAGCAGGCCTGAGGGGTGGAACTGGACCAACTCGGCGTCGCGGATCCGGGCACCGGCCAGGGCAGCCAGGCGGAAAGAGTCGCCGGTGTTCTCATCGCGTCGTGAGGAGGTGTGGCGCCAGATGCGCGTATGGCCACCGGCGGCGAGGATGACCGCATCGGCGTGGATTTGGACGGGGGTGCCATCCACTATGTCGAATCCATAGGCCCCGAAAATCGCTCCGTCGGCCACTAGTAGCCGCGTGATGTACACGGTGTCGATGATGGGTACGTTCAACTCTGCCGCACGGCGCATGAGCGTGCGCTGGATCTCCAGCCCGGTGTAGTCCCCGGCATAGGCGGTGCGGCGATACTTGTGAGCGCCGAAGAAGCGCTGGGAGATGCGCCCGTCCTCCTCGCGTGCGAACGGCATGCCCCACTGTTCAAGGTCCTCGATACCGCGGGCCGCGTTCCGGGCTACGGTTTCCACAATGGTCGGGTCCGCCAGGAAGTACGACTCACGCAAGGTGTCTGCGGCATGCTGCTCCCAGCTGTCTTCGGGGTCCATGGTGCCCAAGGCAGCGTTGATGCCACCGGCGGCCAGGCTCGTGTGCGCATCATGCTTTCTCCGCTTACCCACAGCGAGCACTTGGACGCCTCTCTGGGCGAGTTCAATGGAGGCGCGCAACCCGGCGCCGCCGGTGCCGATGACCAGCACCGAAGTGGACAGGAGACGTTCTGGAGCTGAAGAGAGGTTCATATCAGCAACGGTAGGAGGAATGCCGCAATGTCTCCAATGAATTATTTGCCTCATCCCGATGCGTTTATGCTATGAGCATGAAGCTAGACCAGTTGCGTTCCTTTGAGATGGTGGCTCGAGTAGGCCATTTCACACGCGCGGCCGAGGAACTGTATCTTGCCCAACCGTCATTGAGCCGTCAGATCGCAGCACTTGAAGCTCATCTCGGTACGGAGCTCTTTCACCGTCGGCCTTCAGGGGTGACACTGACAAACGCGGGGGAGCTGCTCCTGCCCATCGCACGGCGCATGCTCGGCGATGCACAGGCCGCCCAGGACCAGATCCAGGAACTCGCAGGATTGCGCCGCGGCCGCGTTCGCCTCGGCGCCCCACCTACTTTGTGCGTCTCGCTGGTAGCCGATGTTCTGGCCGCTTTCCGCAACGCTTATCCCGGAGTGGAGCTGCGCATCACTGAGGGCGGTTCGCGTTTTCTGGTTGAGGCCCTCAACGAAAGCACCCTGGATCTCGCCTTGGTGGTCACGCGTGGAACCGACCCTTCCGTGCCGGGCACTGAGCTGGTCCCGCTGCTATCGGAGGAGCTGGTGGTCATATCCGCTGCGAAGTCAGGGTCACCGGAAGAGTTCACGCTCGAGGAACTTGCTCACGTGCCGCAGGTTGCGTTCAACCGAAGTTATGAGCTGCGCGTGGCCACCGATGCGGCGTTCTCTGCCGCCGGTCTGGAACCCGTGATCGCCGTCGAGGGTGGCGAGATGGACGCCGTGCTTCGCTTCGTGGAACGCGGCCTGGGTGTAGCAGTAGTGCCGGCCATGGTGGTCATTGACCGGCCCGGGCTGCGGAGTGCACGTTTAGTGCGTCCCTCCCTGACGCGAACCGTCAACCTGGCGCGCCGCAACGACGTCGGACCTTCAGCGGCCGCCGCCGCGATGCAGCAGTTCATCTTCGACACCGTCGACCGGCTCGCAGCACCAGGCACCGAGCTGTCGCGCCTGGTCACGGCGGCGCCACGTCGCTGACCGAGATCAAAACGCCGACGACGGCGGCCGCCTGGCTTAAGCGATCGCGTTCAGGGGGGCCATGTCGACCATCCTGTTCACGTCACCCGCCGTGACGGTGAGTCCCTGGTGCTGATGTCGGAAAGCGCAGATGCGGCACGTCGTTCATTGCTGGAACTGGCGGCTCAGCTCGTTGCTGTCTCAACCAGCGCTGAGGGAACACTTGCTGCGCGCATGAGCGATCGCTTTCCATGGATGCTGGCTCTGAGCCCGGCTGATCAGGAGGCATGCGCAGCTGATGTATTGGCAGCTGCGCGGGCATCATTTGCCACAAATCAGCCCCACTTGGCCATAGCGGAACTGACCTCGTGGCGTGAGACCGCCACGGCCATCGCTGCGGGGCTTGGCAATCAACCTACTGACTGGCTTGTGGACACGGACGCGGTCGAGCGTCCGTAGAAACATGGCGAAGAACGAGAAGAAGAGCGTCAAGGTCGAAAGACCAACTAAGAAGAGTGAGTACGAGCTACGCTTTTCCTCCGTGCAGGCGCAGCGCGGTTGGACAGACCTGAAAGCGACGATTAGAAACCCCTTGGCCGATGCCTGGGATTTTCTGACCCAGACACCCGAACAGGTGACTCCTTCTAACTATCGCCTACGTGGTGAATAGGAACCATCCTGTTCAGATCGTCCGCGGCACGCTCCAAAGCACTCCGTGCTTGAACGAAGCTAGACTGTGCGGATCAGGACGGATTGGGGGATTCCGTGCGAGCTGTTGTCGCCGTTCCGCTGGTCGGTCGCAGCCAGCAGCAAGCGCACTGAGGACACGGCATGAACTTCTTCGAGGACTTCCCCAAGCCTGAACCGGTAGAACGCCCAAAGAGTGTGAAGTTTGTACCACCGCCGTGGGCTGGCCCGCCGCAGGACGAGCTCCCCACAGTGATGCACATCGGGCAGTTTCTGCACCGCAGCCCCAACCTCGTTTTGATGGTCAAGAGTGCGGAGGTCTTCAGAACCGGGTGTTTGTTCGAAGTGTCGTGGATTATTCGACGGCATGAAGAGAACGACGAGGAATGGTCCATCCTCCATTCGTCAGTTTTTCAGCATGGACCTGTGAGGGGTCCAAGCAGCGAGGACTTGCAGCTGCTGTTCGGCGTTGAACTTCCTGATGGCACCAAGGCCAGAACAACTGTTTTTGGGTTGGGCAGCTTCTTGGATCCCAACAATCAACCCGAAGCTCCGGTCCTGTCATTCCGCGGTGGCGGAGGCGGTGGCGGCGACGATGAGCTCTCGTCGTCAGGAAACCTCTGGCTGTGGCCGCTGCCCGCTGACGGAGACATCCGGCTGCTGGCACAGTGGAAAGGGCTCGGCGTCGAGGAGTGCTCCATCGTGATTGATGGGAGCCAGTTATCGGCTACCGCGGCCGGCGTGCAAAGCCTCTGGAGGTGACGCGGTTCCGGCGCTGAACGCCAGCACTCTACTGAATGACCAATCTTTCCTCCCCGCCGCTCCGAACCATTCACATGACAAACCTCGGAACCCGGGCTAAAGGCCCCACCATGATGGCCGCACTGGCAGGCGTGGTGTCGGCCGCCGTCGTTCTTGCCGTTGCAGAGCTGATCGGCGCATTCTTCACTGCCAGGGCAACCCCGGTGTTTGCGCTGGGATCCACGTTCATCGACTTCACGCCGTCGTGGATGAAGGACTTTGCGATCGCCACGTTTGGTACCAACGACAAGGCTGCGCTGTTCGTAGGCATGGGCTTGACCATCGCTGTGCTGGCCTGCGTCCTGGGCGTAGTGGCTTACCGGAAGTGGGCTCTTGGTGTCCTGGGCGTGCTGTTCATGGGCGTAGTCATTGTGGCCTCAGTCCTGACGCGCGCCGGGGTGGGACCCGCCGATGCGATCCCTTCCGTGGTGGGAACCGTCGCCGGCCTCGTAGCCCTGCGCCGCCTCTTGGTGCCGCTGTGGGGGTTGAAGGCCTGGCCGGAAGCTCCCGCTGACATAGCGGCCGACGTCGAAGATCAGGTTGGTGGCATCGGCACCAGCCGCCGTCGCTTCTTTGCTGCTGCCGGGATCACCGCGGTGGCCGCCGGAATCGCGGCGACCGGTGGGCGGCTGCTGGGTGCCGCGCGCAACAACATAGCCCAAGCCCGCGAGGCTCTCCGTCTACCCGCGCCTGCTAAGGCCGCGGCCGCTGTACCGGCGGGTGTCCAATCCCCGGTTCCGGGAGTTTCCTCCTGGCTGACACCGAACAGCGAGTTCTACCGCATTGATACGGCCCTGAGCGTCCCTGAGATCAACATCGATGATTGGGAACTGCGGGTCCACGGAATGGTTGAGCAGGAGGTCACCCTCACTTTCCAGGACCTGCTCGACGCCGATCTGATCGAATCGCACGTCACCCTCACCTGCGTATCGAATCCGGTGAGCGGGAAGCTGGTGGGAAACGCCAAGTGGCTGGGCCTTCCCATCCGCGATGTCCTGGCCAGAGCGAAACCCAAGGAGGGTGCGGACATGGTGCTCTCAAGGTCGATTGACGGCTTCAGCGCATCTACTCCGCTGGAGGTCTTGCAGGACGACCGCGACGCCATGCTGGCCATTGGCATGAACGACGAGCCGCTTCCTGTGGAGCATGGATTCCCCGTGCGGATGGTGGTTCCGGGGCTGTACGGCTTCGTCTCTGCCACCAAGTGGGTGGTGGACTTGGAGGTCACCCGCTTCGCGGACAGTAAGGCTTACTGGACCGAGCGCGGCTGGTCGGAGCGTGGCCCCATCAAGACCATGGCGCGTGTGGACGTACCGGCGTCATTCGCGAAAATGCCGGCAGGGAAGGTCGCCGTGGGCGGAACCGCATGGGCCCAGACTCGGGGCATCACCAAGGTGGAAGTCCAGATTGACGACGGCGATTGGGTGGAAGCAACGCTTTCCGACGAAGCTTCCGTGATCACCTGGCGCCAGTGGTCCTACGAATGGGACGCCACTCCCGGAATCCACTACGTCAAGGCCCGGGCCACCGACGGAACCGGCGAAACCCAGACGGACAAGCGCGCCGATCCTGTGCCAGACGGGGCCTCGGGCTGGCCGTCGGTGATGGTCACCGTGGAGTAGTCGCGGAGGCCTTTGGCCGGCACCCAGGCACCCAGGCAGCGGGTGTCTGGGTGCCGTTTTAGCGTCCGTTGCATATATGGAAAACCATGCTTTTTTGCTATATTTCTGCCGAGGTTTACTGCATGCCGAATACCCCGAGTGCGCGGGGACTGACCTGTTGGCCGCGATGGTGATGGTGAGGTGTGGAGTTGGAGAATGCGACTGCCGCTTGGTCCGCGGACTTTGAGCAGCTCAGTGATCTGATTGTTGAAACAGAGGACATCAAAGCTTTTCTTGATGGGATGGCTTGTCTCGCAGCCACGGTAGCCTCCCGTTCGGCCGGGACACGTGTTGAATGCGCGGTGACCCTAGGTCGGCACAAGCGGCCCGGGACAATCGGCGGCAGCACGGACAAAGCCATGGTGTTGGAGCGCATCGAGCAAACGCTGGGGGAGGGGCCCTGTATTGATGCGCTGGTCAACGGCCGTCCGGTCCTTCTCGATGATGCCCACGCATCTCCCCAGTGGCATGAATACTGCGGCGCGCTGAGTGCGGCCTGCATGCGTAGCACTTTGGGGGTGCCCATGGTGCTGGAGGACGACGGCGTTGCCGTGCTGGTCTTCTTCGCCCCCGCCCCCGGCAGCTTCACCCGGCAGGTCGTCGCGGAGGCGCTGACCTTTTCCGAGCTGGCGGGCAAAGCACTCCGCGTGGCGCTCCGGATAACGAGTCTGAATGAGCTTGCCGAACATCTTGATGTTGCCATTAAAAGCCGATCCGTCATCGACACCGCCTGTGGTGTGATCATCTCTCAGAACAGGTGCACGCAAGATGAGGCCTTCGCGATTTTGCGCAAAGCATCAAGTGACAGGAACCAGAAGTTGCATGACCTGGCAGCTGCTTTGGTCGACGGCATAGGCCATCAACAAACTATTCCCGCTGGCGGCGGGGCTAATCGTCTAAAGCGTCCAACACTCAAGTCATGAGAGCCAGCGAATGGTTCACTGGACTATGACCATGGGCGAGCTGCGCACCGCGAGGACCGAGGACCTCGAAGTTGCATATTACGACAACGGCCCGGCGGACGGACCAGTCGCGGTGCTCCTCCACGGCTTCCCCTACGACGTGCTCAGCTACGAGGCCGTTGTCCCCTTGTTGGCGGAACGCGGGATCCGCACCATAACCCCGTACCTACGCGGCTATGGTCCCACCCGGTTCCGTAAGGCCACGACGTTTCGCTCCGGCCAACAAGCGGCCATCGGACAGGATCTGCTCGATCTCATCGACGCCCTCGAATTGCAGCGCCCGGTGGTCGCCGGGTATGACTGGGGCGGCCGGGCGGCCTGCATTGCCACAACCGTGCGCCCCCAAGGCATAGCCGGTCTCGTGACTGTCGGGGGCTACGCAATCCAGGACATCGCCGCGTCAGTCGAGCCGGCGGCCCCGTTAGACGAATATCGGGACTGGTACCAGTGGTACTTCAACACTGATCGCGGACGCGCCGGGCTTCGGGCAAACCGCGACGAATTATGCCGCCTGCTCTGGCAGTTGTGGTCACCGGAATGGGCGGAGGCGAACGATGCATTCACCTCCAGCAGTCCCAGCCTGCACAACCCCGACTTCGTTGATGTCGCGGTACATTCCTATCGCCATCGCCATCGTGCCGCGGTGGGTGATGATCGCTTCAACGAGCTCGAAGCGTTTCTCGCGAAGTCGCCGCCCATCTCGGTACCAACTATTTCGCTGGACGCTCTGGCCGACGGCTTCGGGCCGGACGACTCTGAGCGGGACCGGCAGCATTTCGCGGGTCCTTTCGAAATCCCCAGGCTGCCGGGAATAGGCCACAACGTGCCTCAGGAGGCGCCGCGGGCTTTCGCCGACGCTGTCGCCGACCTTCTGACTGCGTGCCACCGATCGATGAAGTAGTCCAGGTTGGGCTTCGCCCGCCGGTCGAGGTTGCACCAGCGAACGCCGTGAAGGTCATCCCTGCCCGGGCTGGAGACAGACGCTACGCCGTTCAAACATCAGCCTCTTCCGCCCCATTCATGCCGCTTGTAGTATGTGGTCTGGAGAGCCGGGAAGCCTGGTCGGCCCGCATGCGGTAAGGCCTGCGGCATGCCATGGCACCCGCCTTGGCGTGATAGCTGTGACCAAGGAACGGATCACGTCATGCAGTCAGACTCATCTCCTGTCATCAACACCTCACGCCTCGCAAAGAACTTTGGGCATACCGCCGCGCTTGCGGGTCTGGACCTGTCGGTTCTTCCGGGCGAGGTTCACGGTTTCCTGGGGCCAAATGGGGCCGGGAAGTCCACCACCCTCCGGATCCTCCTGGGACTGATCCGGCCAACATCGGGTACGGCCCGCGTGTTCGGTATCGACCCGTGGGCTGAGCCTGTGCGGGCACACCGCGATGTCGCCTACGTCCCCGGGGACGTGACGCTCTGGCCCAACCTGACCGGCGGCGAGGTCATCGATCTCCTCGCCGGGCTGCGCGGCGGCGCGGATGAAAACCTGCGCCGGCAGCTCATCGACGAGTTCGACTTCGATCCCCGGAAGAAGGCGCGGACCTATTCCAAGGGCAACCGGCAGAAGGCTGCCCTTATAGCGGCCTTTTCCCGCCCCGCCAGGCTCTACCTGTTGGACGAACCAAGCTCAGGACTGGACCCGGTGATGGATGCCGTGTTCCGCCGTCATGTCCGCCGGGTGACCGCGGACGGCGCCGCCGTGCTGCTGTCCAGCCATATCCTGGCCGAGGTGGAGCAGCTTTGCGACCGGGTGACCATCATTCGGGCCGGCGTGGCCGTGGAATCCGGGACCCTGGCCGAACTCCGGCACCTCACGCGCACTCGCTTCCGTGTCACGTCGTCCGTGAAACCTGAGGTTGTGGCAACGTGGCGGGGCGTCCACGACCTCCGAGTTGACGGGACAGCCATAGAGTTCGACGCCGACGCAGCCGACCTGGACTACGTCTTGGATGCTTTGGCTGCTGCAGGTATTACGGGCATCACGGCCGCGCCCCCTTCCCTGGAGGAGCTGTTCATGCGCCACTACGGCGCACAGGACCCCAGCCACGCGAGCCAGAAGAGCCAGGTGCTGTGATGCGCGCCGTTCTTCGGTTGGCCCTGCTCCAGGCTCGCCGGGACCGCGGTACCTTGGCCGCCTGGATCCTGGGCATCGCCGGTCTGGGCTACGCGGCAGCCACCGCCGTCACCACACAATTTGGCGAGGACAATGAGCGGGCCGCCCTGATTTCCGTGGCTGCAGCCAGCCCGGCGTTCCTTTTCCTCCGGGGGCTGCCCGACGGCATCAGTTCGGGGGCGGTCACCTTCTTCCAGGGCTATTCGTTCACTGCCGTGCTGGCCGGGCTGATGAGCGCATTCCTGGTGGTCCGCCACACCCGCGCGGACGAGGACCAGGGCAGGTTTGAACTGGTCGGTTCCACCCAGGTCACCCGTGTGACGTCCCTGTACGCAACCCTGCTGCTCGGCTCCAGCGCAAACGTGGTCCTTGCCTTGGCCGTTGCCGCCGGATTCATCGGTGCCGGCCTCCCGGTCCAAGGATCATTCCTGGCGGGGACAGCTGTTGGCTCCGTGGGTCTGTTCTTCATGGCGGCCGCCGCGCTGGTAGCCCAGGTCATGCCCTCCGCCAGGAGCGCCAACGGGACAGTTGCGGCCCTGATCGGTGGCGCCTACCTGATCCGCGGTGCCGGCGACGCCCTCGGCACAGCCGACTCATCACTGCTGCACGTTTCCGCGGCGTGGCCATCTCTGTTCTCACCCATCGGCTGGGGCCAGCGGATCCGGCCCTTCACCGAGGCGGACACGCTGCCGTTGCTGGCTATCGGTGCCGGTGCCGTTGTCCTGGCAGGGCTTGCCGTGGTGCTGCGGAGTGGCAGGGACCTGGGTGCCAGCTACATTGCAGCGGATGAGGCGGGCGCGGAACGGGCGGGCACCGGCCTGGCATCGATGCTGGGCTTGGCATGGCGGCTGCAGCGTGGAAGCCTGGCCAGCTGGTGCTTCACCAGCGCTGCGCTGGGAGCCGTGGCCGGGGGTCTGGGTCCGGTGGTCCGCGACGCACTTGAAGGAAACCCGTCCGTAGCGGAACTGATGAGCCGCATCGTTCCAGGCGACGCGGAACTGGTAGACCTGTTCACCACTGCCATGCTGGGCATCGCAGGGGTCCTCGCCGCTGCCGCTGGCATCGAGGCGGTGCTGCGGCTTAGGGCGGAAGAGGCGGAAGGCCGGGCCGAACTGCTGCTGTCTGTGCCGGCGTCGCGATTCCGCTGGCTGGGCAGCACCCTCGCCGTTGCGGCAATGACGACGACGGCTGTTGCCGTTGCCGCCGGAGCCTCTGCCGCCGTCGTGCTCGCCTTGGGTGAGGCAGGGGGAAGCAGCCCCGGAATGGTGTTTGCCGCCGCCCTGGCGCACATTCCGGCAGCGCTTGTCTTCCCTGCCGGAACGGTGCTGGTGTTCGCACTCGCGCCCCGCTGGAGCACCCCCGCGGGCTGGGGTGCCCTGGCCGTCGCGCTGGTCCTGGGGCAATTCGGGGAGCTGCTCAGCCTGCCGGTGTGGCTTCAGGACCTCAGCCCCTTCCGGCATTCCTCAGCCATGCCAGTTGAAGCCTTCCATCTGGAGGGCGCCCTGCTGATGGCCGCCATCGCCGCTATTGCCGCGGCAGCCGGCAGCCGTCTGATCAGGGAAAGAGACGTGGCCATCTGAACGAGCGCACCGGTAGCCCTGAGGGACCGTAGTCCTGCCTGAGGCGGTCTTGGTGCAGCGCGGCCAGACTCATGGATGCTGGTCTGGACGCACTTGACGCAGTCATCGGGGACGTCGGGACCCACGATGACTTATTGGGAGCGCTCGAAGGTTGCACCGCCGTCGTCTCCGCCATCAGCGACTTCGGCCTGCCGTTATTTCAGAGCTAGCACACAGCTGACATGGGGTTGGACCGAAGCCGCGAGCGAGGGGGCTATGAGTGCACCGTCGCTGAGCGCAGAATGAATTCATGGTTGATGCCGCGGTGTCTGAGGGCCTTTAGGAGGGTGAGCGCCTTCTCTTTTCTACCGAGAGTGTGCTGCATGGTCACGCAGGCCAGCGAAGAGGCCTGTGATGCCTCCCGGCTGAGCCAGTGGAACAAGATCGTCCTGCGGTTCATGTGGTGCAGTCATGAGCCGTCCACTCCTCAGGTCGGACCGCTTACGGCTCGATGAGCCCGGTGCGGATGGCGAACCTTGTGAGGTCCAGCCGGTCGCGCAAGCCTAGTTTCTGAAGGACGTTGGCCCGGTGGCGATCGACGGTCTTCACACTGATGCTGAGGATGTCGGCGATCTCCTTTGCGGTGTTCCCCTCTGCGATGAGCTTTGTGATCTGCTCCTCGCGGGGCGTGAGGATGCTGTCCGGCATCCGGTCGCCTCGGCGGTCGCGCTCCAGATAGTCGCGGATGAGCGCGGTGACCGCGCCGGGGTAGAGGAATGACTCCCCGCGCATCGCTGCGCGGCACGCCTCGATGAGGTCGCGGTCGGCGACCGACTTGAGCACGTAACCCGAGGCCCCGGCACGCAGTGCCTCGAAAAAGTACTGCTCGTTGTCGTACATCGAGAGGATGAGGATCCTCACGTCGGGTGCGCTGCGCGCTATCTGCCGCGCCGCCTGGATGCCGGTCATCTGGGGCATGGCGATGTCGAGAACAGCGAGGTCAACCCCGCCCGCGGTCGCGGCGGTGACGGCCTCGGTGCCGTCGGCGGCTTCAGCCACGACGGTGAGGTCGGGTTCCGCGTCGAGAATCATGCGAAGGCCACGGCGGACCAGGGCGTGGTCGTCAGCGAGCAGGATGCGCGTGGGTCCGCCCATCGGATCAGCTCCCCGCCGCGACGCCGGGAACGACGAGGCGAACGTCGGTCCCCCTGCTCTGCCGTGCGGCGACCGTCAGCTCGGCACCGATGAGCAGGGCGCGTTCGCGCATCCCGCGGATGCCTGCGCCCTCTCGGAGGTCACCGCCCTGCCCGTCGTCGCGAATCCGCAGGGTCAGCCCCTTCGTCGTCGAGGTGAGCGCGAAATCGACTCGTGTTGCGTGCGCGTGCCGGGCGACATTGGTGAGCGCCTCCTGCGCGATGCGGTAAAGCACGAGCTCGACGTCCCCGCTGAGCTCGGGCAGGTCGTCATCGAGCTCCCAGTTCACGGGGATCCCGCTCGAGCGGGAGAACTCCGAGCCCAGCGAATTCAGCGCGCTCCGCAGGCCGAGGTCCGCGAGCACGCCCGGGCGCAGACGCTGCGCCACCTGGCGGACCTCCTCCAGGCTGGCGCGGACCGCCTCCTGGGCGACGAGGCTCTCCTCGCGCAGATCCTCGGGAGATCTATCGACAACTCGCTTGAGACTGAGGAGAGCAACGGTCAGGCTCTGGCCGATCTGGTCGTGCAGTTCCCGCGAGATCCGCTGACGTTCCCCCTCCTGCGCGGCCAGCGCGAGGGCACTGCTCGCGCTGTTCTCCGCCTCCAGCCGGTCAAGCATCTCATTGAAGGTGCGGATGAGGTCCTTGAGGTCGCCGTTGCCGGCTTCGATCGCCCGATCGCCCCCGCGTCGCAGCAGGCCCACCCGGCGCATCACACCCGTCAGAGCGTCAAGCGGTGCGAGGCTGGCCCGAACCAAGGCAGCATTCGCGGCGAGGATGAGAGCCAGTCCGACGAGGAGGACCGGTACCTCGGTGAGCAGGACGGGCGAGGACACCGTCGCCGGCGAGAGTGCCAACACGAGCGTGCCCATCGCGAAGAGCAATCCGTTGATGATGAACAGTCGCCAGAACAGCAACTGTGCCGGTCCTTTCAGAGGCAAGCCGCGTATCATTCCGGTGGCCCTGGTTTCGAGCGCGGTCCGCATGTGACTAGCCTTGCGCGGCCTGCGTCCTTTGTCCATGAGGGCTGGCACCCACGGGCGGCGGAGTCCCGTGCGCGCGGCGCACCGGAAATGGGTGTCAGGCCCAATGGCACCTCCATCCCCGCGAGGGGAGACTGAATGTACCCCAAGAACCGGCGGAACGGAGGGCCTAATGGAGACCACCCACTCCACAGTGCCCGGCTCCGGGGTGCTGCACGACTGCCTGACCCGCGACGGCCAGCAATTCCGCATCCTCGTCACGCGTCCCGGCGGGCGCGAAATCTTCGTTTACGACCCGGCGGAACCCGACCGGGTGGTGGCAAGGATCGTGCTCGAGGAGGACGAAGCCGATCAGGTCGCCGAGCTACTGCACAGCCAGCCGATCACCGATCGCATCGCCGAACTCGAACGCCGGGTCGCCCAGCTCGCAGAGAGCGGGCGATGACGGTCGTGGACCCGCCCGTGTCGTCGATTCACACCGGAGGCTCGGTTGGTAGACGCGACTTGGCCTGCCCGGCGAACTGAAAAGCCAGGTACTCGCAGGACCATTCCGGGAGAGGACCCGATGGAGCACCTCAGCCGATTCGCCAGCGAATTCCTTAAGGCGCTCAAGAACCTTCTGCCCATCGTGATCGTCGTCGTCCTGTTCCAGTTGCTGGTGTTCCGCTCCATGCCCGATGACCCACTCCAGCTGGTGGCGGGGCTCCTGATCGTGGCCGTGGGCATTGCCCTGTTCCTGTATGGCCTGGATCTGAGTATCTTCCCGGTGGGCAAGAACCTGGCTAACCAGTTCGTCCGGAGCGGGGCCCTGAGGTTATTACTGCCCTTTGGGTTTGCCATTGGCTTCGCTGCCTCCGTCGCGGAGCCGGCGGTGATCGCTGTCGCGGAGCAGGCCCAATTGGTCAGCGATGGTCGTATCAATGCGTTGGTGCTGCGCTTCGTGATCGCTGTGTCGGTGGGGCTGGTCATGGTCCTGGGCATCCTGCGTGTCCTGCGTGGCTGGGCGGTGTACAAACTGCTGATCGTCGGCTACGCGATGGCGTTGGGACTGACGTATATCGCCCCGCCTGAGATCATAGGTCTTGCCTACGATTCCGGCGGTGTCACCACCAACATCGTCAGTGTCCCGCTGATCGCCGCGATTGGTCTCGGTCTGGCCAATTCCATCAGGGGACGCAGCCTGCTTGCCGACGGCTTTGGGCTGGTCGCGCTGTGCGTGATGGTGCCCATGATCGGGGTCCAGCTCTACGGCATCTGGGTCTACACCTTCGGCGATGCCGGGCCGGCCCCGCCGGTCACCGACGCCGGGGAGTCCTCAACGGATTGGGTGGTGGGCATGATCCTTGGCCTCGCCTCAATGGTCCGGGAGGTCCTACCCATTGTCGCCGTGGTCCTCTTTTTCCAATGGGTCGCCCTGCGGCGCAGGCTGCCCCACCCCCTGCGGGTCGTCATCGGCTTCATCATGGTCCTGGTGGGACTGTACGCCTTCGTGGTGGGACTCAAGCTCGGGCTGTTCCCGCTCGGGACCCTGATGGCGGAGCAGCTGATCGAACAGGGAGTCCCGGCCCTGATCCTGCTCTTCGCGCTGCTCATCGGCTTCGCAGTCACCATGGCCGAACCCGCCCTGGTGGCCATCGGAGAACAAGCGCAGGACGCATCGCCGGGCAAGATCAGCGCGTTCGCCGTCCGGGTCATTGTCGCCGTTGGCGTCTCCCTCGGGATCGGCTTCGGCGTCTACCGCATCCTGGTGGGAGGGCCGTTCCACTACTACATCATGGCCGCCTACGCCATCGCGCTCGTCCTTGTCTTTTTCGCACCCAAGTACATCATCGCGCTGGCCTTCGACCTCGGCGGGGTGACGACGTCGGAGGTTACCGTACCGCTGGTTACTGCCCTCGGGATCGGCCTCGCGGCCGCTGTGGAGGGCCGAAACGTATTGATCGACGGGTTTGGCCTGATCGCCTACGCCTCGATCTTCCCTGTCATCTCCGTCATGGTGTATGCCATGGTGATGGAGAGAATTCCCCGCCTAAGGAGGGAACCGGCATGAAATTCACCGCAGTCATCGTGATCGCCCCGGACGAGCTTGAAGACAAGGTGATTGAATACGCCCAGCGGGCCGGGGCCACGGGTGTGACCATTTTGCCGGGCAAGGGCATTGGCGGCGAGGCCAGGAAGACGTTTTTCGGGCTCACCTTCGAAGGAACGCAATCCGTGCTGCTGATGGTCGTAGGGACACACCTGACGGCCCCGATCCTGAAGGAACTGCATCAGGTTTTGGTCAGGGGGACCGAGTCCCGCGGCCTGGCCTTCGCAATCCCGATCGAGCACCTGACCGGGATCGATATGCGCCAGGTGGTCAGGTTCGAGGAGCATCTGCGCCGTGAGGGCTCCTGAAGCAGACCCGGAAACCTTAGAAGGAGGAAAGAGATGCTCACTGTCAAAGATGTCATGGTCCCCGAGGTCGTCACGATCTCCCCTTACAGCACGCTGCGCGAGGCGCTGTCCATGATGAAGGAACGCCAGGTCAAGAGCCTCGTGGTGGAGCGGCAGCACGCCCATGACGCCTACGGCATGCTGAGCTACAGAGAACTCCTGGACACCGTCGTGGCGCAGGAGGGGGATGTGGATCTCCTGAATGTCTATGACGCCGCCACCATCCCCGCGATCACCGTGAACGAGCAGCTGTCGGTGCGTCAGGCGGCGGCCCTGATGAGCCGCTATCACCTCAGCCGGCTGATCGTGGTAGAAGGCAACCAGCTCGTCGGGCTGCTCGCCATGAACGACATCCTGGCCCGGCTGATGGACGATCTGATCTAGCTTCATCTTCACAGTCATGCAACTGGCCGGGTTCGGCGCTCGGGTCCGCGGTCTTTCGTTCAGCGTGGTGGGCTCTCGAACCAAGGCGTCCTCTCAGTCCTCGATCAGCAGGGTTCGCAGGTCCAGCCGCCGCAGCACTCGGTCCACGATTCCGGATCGGGTGCTGCGGGCGGCGTCCAGGCGATTGTCTGGGCGGCGACCAGAATGTCATGGGCGTTGAGCCGGTGTGTTTGGTCGGTACTGTCGGCGTCCTCTTCCGAGCGGTCCCAGCTAAGGTGGGAAAGCCTTGACCGGATGGTTTCCCTTTGGGCCGGCGAGAGGCTGGCCATCACCGGAGAGCTGCGCAGGGCTGACAGTGATGCTTCCTGTGCCAGCTGGGCGAGGACTTCCTCGGCTTCGCGTTCCACGCGGGCGATTCGGCCAGAGCCAGTTTCTTCATCAGCCACGGCAGGGTCAGGCTCGGCAGCACCAGCGTGGTCAACAGTACTGCGCATGCGGTGACAATGATCTGTTCCCTGCAAAAGGCCCTCATAGTCCCCGAGCTCGTCACGATCTCCCCTATAGCCCCCCGGCACCACTCAAGCTGGGTAGGCGTCCGGGAGAGGGGATTGGTCGTGCTCTTGCGGGATTTGTTCGTTCGGGTTCAGGGGGTGGTGCGGCCATCCTCGTGGGCGTATGCGGTGAGTATCTCCTCGGTGTCGTTGCCCGTGCGCAGGAAACCGGTCTTTATCTTCTGGGCGAGTTGCTCGAGCGCTTCGCCCAACCGTTGGGCGCTGAGCTGGACCGCCGGGTCTGGTGTGGCGGAGGCGGCCTCTCGCAGCCGGAGTGCGTATGGCAGCTGGCGGGCCAGGGAGATCTTCGGGTCCAGCTCTTGGAAGTAGAAGCTCTCGGTGTGCTGGGTGAAGTCGATGGTACCTTGTCGACCTCGGCGGCCAGGGTATCGGGGGTCCGGCTCGCGGTTTCGGCCGTGAACTGTCCGATCTTCTCGGCGCAGCCGGCGTCGGCCATCAGTTTTAGTCACCCACCATTCGCCCATACATGTAGGGCAGGGCGGACGGGATCAGGAGGATGAGGAACACCTGGAACAGGCTGGTGAAGGCGCTCGGGTTTTCAAAGGGATGGGCAGAGTCGGCGTTGAAGTACCCGCCACCGTTGGTACCCAGGACCTTGATCGCTTCCTGGGAGGCGACAGGACCACCGGGAATCAGCTGGCTGGCGCCGGTGGCCGTATTGGTGACCTCCGTGGACCAGAAATTCTGCACGACGCCGCCAATCACCAGGGCGATGGCCGCCACGGTGGCGATGGGCAGCAGGATGCGGAACGAGGCGCGGGTCAGGTCCACCCAGAAGTTGCCCAGCCGGTCTGTAGTGGTCCGCGCTATGCCGCGAATCAGGGCAACCACCACTACGATTCCGACGCCGGGGAGGAATTGCTGCCGGGCAACACGGCTTGCAGTCGCTGCAGAGCGAAGATCACCAGGATGGAGATCAGCGAGAAGAGCAGGACGCTGCGAAGGTACACAGACCAGCTTTGTTCAGTCCCGGAGTCCACTCCGGCCAGGCGGTAGATGGCCCTTTCAGGTTTGGCGTGTTTGGTACTTGAGAAGACCCGCGCCATATACAAACCCAAGGGCTTGTGCAGCAGTGCCAGAACAAGTACCAGTACGGCTATCTGGGTGACGAAGGATGCAGTGCTGAAAACCACCCGCCGTCACCACTTTTCCGGGTTGAGCAGCACGGCCAGCAGGTATCCGGCAACGGCCAAGCCAAGGACGAACAGGCCCACCCACATGATGGCATCCACGTTCATTGCCCGCTCACCGGGCCGTCGCCGTCGACCATTTTGCCCAGAAGGTGGGCCACCCACATTACGATTCCCATACTCACCACGAGAATCACCACAACAGCCACGTCGGCCACTGGAACGTCCTTTCATCATTGCCTCTTTTGCGAGGCTGACATCAGTCAACTCCTGCAAAAGTGGCGAAAAGGCGTTCCTTACGAATCCTTAATGCGGACGCGGGAAATCTTGATGCGCTCTTAACGTCATGGCGTTAAGGATTCGTCAAGAAATCTCCGTTTCCCCACTGGTGGTTGGTTATCGGTGCTAATTTCGGCACGTGTTGGATGCTAATGAGCTGTGCGAATGGGGATCTGTGAGCGGACATCCTTGGGTGCATGCCGCATGACTCGCGCCCCTGAAAGGTTTGGCGCGGCTGAAGGTTCCGTGATCCTTCGCAACCCTGCGCTGCAGGCCCTTGTCCACCAGGGAGGGCGGCTGAAGGCAGCGCTCCTGCACCCGGTGCGTTCGGTACCCTTGGCGTTTCTGGCGGTGATCATCCTCGGTGCCGGAATACTGATGCTGCCAATATCGCGGACCGGCGAGGGCGAGGACGTCGTCACCACGGCATTCTTCACCGCCGTTTCAGCTGTCTGCGTCACCGGCCTGATCACTGTGGATACTGCCACCTACTGGACACCGTTCGGGCACGCCGTGATCGTGGGACTCATCCAGGTGGGAGGGTTCGGGATCATGTCCCTGGCGACCCTGCTGGCCTTGTTCGTACGGAAGACCATCGGTTTACGCGGCCAACTCGTGGCGCAATCCGAAACCCACACCCTGAATTTCGGAGACGTCAAGTCCGTGCTGTTCAGGGTTCTGAAGATCATGGCTGTCTTTGAGGCCATCACAGCGCTCATCCTGACGGCACGCTTCTGGATCGCCTATGACGACAACCCCGGTACGGCCCTTTGGCACGGAGTGTTCCACGCCGTCTCCGCGTTTAACAATGCAGGCTTTGCCCTGTACAGCGATAACCTCATCAGCTTCGCGGAAGACCCTTGGATCATCGTCCCCATTTGCGCCGCCATTATTGCCGGTGGACTCGGTTTCCCGGTGATCATCCAATTGTTCAGGGACCGCCTCAATTTCAAGAACTGGACCATTCACCTCCGTCTGACCGTCTACGGGTCCTTGCTGCTGCTGACAGTGGGCACTGTTCTATTCGCCTCCTTCGAGTGGAACCGTCCGGAGACCCTCGGCCAGTTGAGTTTTGGCGGGAAGATACTGGGCTCGCTGGCGGGCGGCGTTTTCCCGCGAACGGCAGGTTTCAACAGCATCGACTATGGGGTGGCTACCCCGGAAACGCTGATGATCACCAACGTGCTGATGTTCATCGGCGGTGGGAGCGCCGGAACGGCCGGCGGTATCAAGATCACGACGTTCCTTGTTCTGGGATTCGCGATTTGGAACGAGATCCGCGGCCGCGAGCACGTGACCATAGGACACCGTTCCATCAGTTCTTCCACCCAGCGCCAGGCTCTCACTGTCGCTCTGCTGGGCGTCGGAGCGGTCATCCTTGGGACTCTGCTGCTCCTCATGTCCACTGACTACAGCCTTGAGAAGGTACTCTTCGAAACGATCTCTGCATTCGGAACCGTCGGCCTGAGCACCGGCATCACTTACAACTTGCCACCCACCGCAGAGTGGGTGTTGATGGCGCTGATGTTCACCGGGCGCATCGGCACCATCACGGTTGCGTCAGCCATCGCCCTGGCCTCCCGGCCCAGGTTGTTCCAGCTACCCGAAGAGCGGCCCATCATCGGGTGACACTTTTCAGAGGAAGAACGAAGCGCTAAGGGCGGCTCCTGGGGGACGCCTCGCTTTTCTCCCGGACCTTCTCCTGCGCGTGGTCAGGGGCTTCTACGCCACCACGGTGTTCTGCCCGGTACAGCCCAGTGAGCATCATCATGATGACTCCCACCCACATCACGGCCGTCACAAGGACAAAGCCCATCAGAACCAGAGCCTGCATGAGCGAAGTCTATCCACACCCACGCCCACAAAGTGTTCCGACATTCAGCCCGCGAAAAATCAAGGAAAAGAGCCCTCACAGCAAGTAGCAGGCTCTCGGATGCGGCTGAAAGACGAGTACCGACTACTCGTGCGCAGGGAGTACCCAAGGTCTTTACTGAATGCAGCGGCTCAGGAACGACCGCCAATAAACCCCCAATATTTGGTGGTTGTAGGAACCGCGGGCCGGGGCCGGACAAGGTACCCAAAATACAGTTGTCCGGCCCCTCGCCCTACCAAACCCCCGCCTTCGGATTGGTCTTGCCGAGTGTTAGGCTCAGCTCAAATTGGGGTATCTGGGCTGGGGGAAATCATGGGAACTTTTCGTGCGTTTGCGTTCAAATCGGCGGCACTTGCCGTGTTGATGGTGGGCTCCACGGTGGCGGGCGTAGCCCCGGCGACGGCTGAAGAGGGCGACGGGGCCATAGCATCTACAAGCGAGTATGTGCCGTTGATGCATGGAATGCCCAACGTGGGATCCGAGCTGACAATAGGCAGGTTCTTCACCCGTTCCTGCCCCGTGACGGAGGAGGCCCCGCATGGGTTCACCATGGAGTGGCTCAGTAACGGTGTGCCCCTGCCCGCCGAACGGCAAGGCGAATTCCTGAAACTCATCCCAGAGGATCGCGGTAACCGCATCTCCTTCACTGCTCAGTCCTCTTGCAGGGAAGGGAATGTGTATCACAGCGCCGAAACACCGCCCATTGCCGCGTCCAACCGGGCCATGGGTTGGACAGGGCGCGGGAACTTCGAGCTTCTGGGCCGAACTGACGACGGTGACCTGGTCCTGTACCCCCGCACGTACGAGTCAACATGGAGATTCTGGGACATGTCCTTCGAGGGGCGCTATTACAGCAGCTCCTGGGATGAACCGAGGGTAGTCGGAACCGGCTGGGACATCTTTGATGTTGTCTTCTCCCCGGGGGACTTCGACGGTGACGGGTACAACGACGTCCTCGCCCGTGACCGCTTTGGAAAGCTGCACCTGTATCCCGGCGACGGAGACGGGGGCTGGCTGGCGCCCTCCCAGGTCGGCGCAGGCTGGAACATCTTCGATTCCATCGTGGGTCCAGGGGACTTCAACGGGGACGGGAACAACGACGTCCTCGCCCGCGACCGCCAAGGAAACCTGCACCTGTACCCCGGCGACGGCCAAGGCGGTTGGCTTGAATCCTCGCAGGTGGGCGCAGGTTGGCAGATCTTCAACAGAATCAGCGCCCCCGGGGACACCAACGGTGACGGAGCAGTGGACATCTTCGCCCGCGACAACAGTGGTGTCCTCCACCAGTACCCGGCAGACGGGCAGGGCGGCTGGAAATCCCCCGCTGTGGTGGGTTCCGGATGGGGTGCCATGACCGAGATCAGCGGCGCCGGCGTGTTCAGCCGAAACTGGGTCACTTACAACCCGGCAAGTGCCGGGCGGGGACCTAGAAATGACGTCATAGCAATAGATCAAGAAGGCGACCTGCGGCTGTACAGCGGCGCCTACCCGTACGAGACCGGCCTCTACGAAGTTGGCGAAATCGGTAACGGCTGGGACATTTTCAAGGACCTGATCTGATTCCCGCGCACCCCAAACTACTCACCCTCTACCCGGAGGAGGTGACGGCGTTCGTCGGCATCGATACGAGTGTCCCCGGACAGCCGGGCATGGACACCCAGTTCCCAACGGGCCTGATGTCCGCTGCGAAGAACCTCGGCCTGCTCCGGATAATGAACGCTGCCTCCGCCGCCAGCGACCTCGCAGATTACACCGACCACGCCCGTGAGCAGATGCAGATGCTCACCAACAAGAACTCCCTCTCACCCACCTACCTCAACGAGATGGGCCACATCAAGACCAACTTCGAACGTCAGGGAGTGGGAGGCGGGGCGGGGGCAGGGCGGACGGGTCGCCGGAACACGCTCGCGATACGGGATAAAGCGTACGACGGCGCTGCTGCCGCCAACTTTGGCGGTTGGCGGTTGTCCGGGTTCGTGAAGGGAGAACTCAGGCTCCACAGTGGCAGCAAGGGCCCTTTGGTTCCAAAAACAACACTACTGATCCTCGGCGACCTCGCCGGCAGCTATCCGCTCAGCAGTAATCAAGTAAGCCTGCTGAATGTAGTCCTCAAGATCCTTGACACCGATACGCCAGATACCACGCCCACCGAGCTGGAATCCACGCAACTCACCAGACTTCAACAACTGGCGGATGGTAGGAAGCCCAACGGCCAGCTCCTCGGCTACCTGCTCGATCGTCATGAATCTGGGGCGCTTCGGGTCATCAATCACCTGACAACCATAACTAGAAGAGGACCATAACCGCGGTATGGCAGCCCGGGAACAACGGTCTTGTCACATACATCGCCCGCCAGCGGCCGGCGCGGCCTTCTATTCATCGGCTCGCGCAAGGCGGGTCTCCGGCGATCGAGCTGGACAAGAACAGTGGTCAGGCAACAACTTTAGAGGGAGTTAGGTACCAGAATGTGAAGATGGCACAAACTGTCTAGCCGCACGCCACGGCACATAGTGCCACTTATGTCGGGCTTGCTCAGTTGGCCTCTGACCCGTTTTCGATGGCGACGGGAGCCATTACCCGCGATGCGAACGGCGCGGCAACGATATTCAACGTGGCATGGCCTGATGGTGTCGCGGGCATTTACACGGCGGACACTGTCAGCGCGGCGTTTCCTGGCGCTGTTGACGCGTACCACGTGACGCGGGCATCCACCCCTGCGAAGGCGTACACGCAGCCGCTGGTGACTCGCGACAGCAATGGGGACATCATTACCCGCCCGGCTGTGACGGTGTCCTGATGAACGTTCTCAACGCACATCGCCGCCCTATCGCCAACCCTTTCGCTTCGGAGAATGTAGGAGCCAGCTTCTTCTCCACGCTAGACGCGTCAGCCGCCGTCCCGGCAGACCTGAACTGTCTTCTGCTCGGAGACTCCACCGGCAACCAGCAGGAAGAGTGGTTCGGGCTCGGCTGGTCCGGCCCTCTCAGTCTCTGGCCTCTCCGGCGCGTCCGCTACTACGCATACAACGACAGTGGGACCTCATGGTCCGCCCCAGTGACTCTCCAAGCTGGGACGTCTGGTGGCGACCCGACACCCGCAACGGCGTGGTGGCTTCGGACGCCTTCACCCGTACCGACGCGGAGCTAACGGCGATACCCCTGATCAGGGACAGCCATGGACTGTCATGACCGGCTACTACACCACAAACGGAACCAAGTGCGTGCAAGTCGGCAACGCCACCGGACTCGCGACCGCCAAGCTGCCCTATGCTGCGACAGGTCATGTCACCGCTACCGCAGTAATGGGGATAGCCAACAACGAGGGCACCTCTAAGCAGCACAGGCTGCACCTCAAATGGCTAGATGACACCAACCTCATCAGGCTCAACTTTGTAGGCTCGACCACCAAGACGATCTCGATCATCAAGATCATCGCGGGCGTCTCCACCACAATCGCGACCTTGGCGGGTGCAATTCCAAACGGAGCATCCCAGGCGGACTGCAACGTCTCCTTCTCATGCGTTGGGACCACAGTGTCTGCAACGGTCAACGGCTTGACAGCCAGCGGCTCGATTACCGCAGACGACGCAACGGCGCTTGCGAATGCCAGCGCTTTCGGATAGGGATCTAACTCGACAACTGCCACGCTGGACACAGTAAGCGTCTCCGTCAACGGGCTCTCGACAGATGGCCCGTACCGGACGCTGAACATCTAGAACGGCAGCGTGCCAGGCACAACGCTCGACTACCAGACAGCAGACGCGAACGCAGCACGCAGGACGGTGCTACTCAGCTCGGACCCAGACCTGGTGTTCTTCTCCGGAGGGCATAACTACGACGCCGACACCCCGGCAACGTTCCTCGGAAAGCTGGATGCAGCGGTGGGGAAGGTCGCAGCAAACGCGCCAAGTGGCGCCCCTGCCATCATTGTCACATCGCAGAACCCGAAGTTTGTGGGCACGTCCACGACAGCGCAGAACGCGACAGATCACCGCGCCCGGCAACTTGCGCTCCGACAGTATGTGCTGGCAAGGGCTGGGGCTACATCCCAGGCTTTGAGGTGTTCGCCTCACGCAAAGATGGCGGGAAGAACCTCATCGATCCTGACGGCACACACCCTCGCTACACGGGCACCCTCGTGCAGGCCAACGGATCGATGTTCTGGGCTGATGTCTTCAACCAGTACCTTCGCGGCAAGAGCGGGCTGTCCTAGTTAGTATCCGAAACTCGAGAGAGGCTACGAAACGACGGCGGCGCTAGGGCGACGTTCTACGTCAAGGAGTCCGGAACTGGTAACACCCGGTGGGTCGCTAAGTAGCTTCGGCCCGATCAGGGCAAGTGCTCCAAAAATCAACAGCCAGAAGTAGCCCTGCTGGAGTGCGGCGGAGGTCAGAGAGAAACCGATGATGACCGCAAGCACTCCGGCAGGAGCACTGTCTACGCCTTTGACCATGGCGCGAACGATGAGGAATAGAAGCACCGCGTAAAGGATCGCAAATGCGAGTCCCATCGCCAATCCGCCTTGGAACCAGGCGCGGAGCAAAACGTTGTGCGTGAGAGTGAACATGTCGAAGGTGGCGCCTGACTTGTCATCCAGTCCGCGCCCGTAGATCGGGTCGCTCTGGATACCTTCCCACGCAAAGGCGTAGGTGTACTGGCGGATGTCTAGTGTACTGATGGCCCCCGTCTGGCCGGTGACCTGCGCAATGCGTTCCAAGGGGTTGCGCAGGACGCCGCTGCTATCCAATTGCGCGAGGCTCCAGAGAACCAAAGCTACACCGGCAGCAAGCAGCAGAGGAACTCGCCAGGAAACCCGCGCAGCAATCATGTAGACAACAACGCCGACACCGCAAGCGATCAGCGAGCTGACGCTACCCGACGCGACAAGAGCGCCGATGTTGACCACTAGCGCCACAAGCAGCAAGAGCTTGCGCTTGCCTGTCTTGAACATGAGATGAATCAGGATGACTGCGGCAACACTGGAAAGCACGCCAACGATGTTCGGGTGCCCAGCAAACCCCGTTGCTCTACCGTTGATCAATTTCCCGAAAGCGGCAATGCCAGCAGCCTGCCCTATGGCGGCACCAGCAGAGATAGTCTGCCCCACGAGAAACGCTGTCACAGCCTTGTCGGACAGGCCCTCGACGGTAGCTAGGTAGCGCAAGGCGTATGGGGCCAGCGCGAGGAACGCCACGATCTGAACACCGATGATGATGTGCGACTGCATACTATCGGCGTTGGTTGTCGAGGTGACAACACCAACCACAGCAAGGTATGCGGCTATAAACCAAACCCACTTGCCAACCGGACGACGGAGCTTCCCGAAGACGAGGCAGGCCGCAAGCAGACCGAAAACCAGCAGCGTCCACGCAGCAGAAACGGCAGCCGGGAGTGCCTCAGAAAATGGCAGAAACAGGAAGATGACCGCTACAAGCGGGACTACAGGATTCACCGTTTCGGGCTGCCGTCCTGGTTGAAGTAGATGGGCTGCTCACTCGGCACGTTGTACTCGAATGAACCCCATGCCATGTAAAGCAGACCAGCCACGAAAATAACAAGGAAGAGCGCCGTGGACTTCAAGAGTGTTTTCCCCATGGCCCAATGATAAGCGGTCCCAGCATAAGACCGACCCCGCCAGACGCCCTGGCGACATCTATTTCGGGAACGACGGCAACCCATCTGGAACGTCAGGCAGGTGGTGCACGTCAAAGGGTAGTGAGGCGAGTGGTTCGTTATCGAGGCGGAGAACGACCCGCGTGGTGCCAGGGCGGCGCAATACCAGAGGAATTTCCTGAGTTCCGATGAGGGGCATGATTCCGTCCACATGGTTGCGGTGTCCGGTACGCAACGGCGGGGGAACCTCGATATCAATGTAGTCCTCGCCAGCTGGGAACGACGCCACTGGGCCTAAGCCCCGGTCAACCGTGTGAATGTGAAGGTGGAGGCTGTGATCTACGCCGACATCAAACAGTCTCCACTTGATCCTGAAAACTGTGAAGATGGTCCCGAACGAAGGAAACGTGTTTGCGGAAACACTCGACAACGATGCAGCTGTAGCATCCCACACGGAGGGTTCATCTTCGGGGAAGCCTGCATAGTTCGCCAATACAGCGAAGTCGAGGCGGTCTTGAGCTCGAACTCTGTTTTCTTGCAGCCACTCCGCAGCCTGTTCGATTGTGAACAACCCAGTGGCTACGGTTAGAACGAAGGACTCTCTGGTGATTCTCGGGAGCCCGCGCAACTCAACACCGTTTACCCTCAAAAAAAGGGTGGTCACTACCCAAGCGGTTCGCTTGTTTCCATCAACAAAGCTCTGAGTGCTGGCAAGACCATGCAGGAGGGCGGCAGCCTTTGACCATATGCTGACGTACAATTCGTGGCCGCCAAAGCTTTGTGATGGTCGATCTGCTGCGGCAGCAACGCCGTGGCCGTCACGGACCGCACCCCCAAGCTCATGGTTGAATGCAATTATCTGAGCCGCTGAAATGTATACAGTCACTGCGCAGCAAGGGCGTCAAGAAGGTCCTTTTCCTCCGAGGCAATGCGCCTCATGAGTTCAAGAGCGGCGCTGTCCTCCAGGTAGGTCCGGCCGTCGCGCTCAGTGCGGGGCGCGTTGGCGTACGTCAACGGTTCGTTGAAGTCGGGACGGAGGAGGATGGGCATGTACCAGATCTTACCGAACGACTCTTGCATCCCCAATCAGGGTCGCTAAAGACCGGTTATGTTCCTTCTTCAGAGTTGTCTTCCGTCGCGCGACAACATTTCCTGGAGCGAGAGCAGTCATGGTGCTGGGAACATCTTCATTCATCCAGATGGGGCCAACGACGAGTACCCTCGCGTTTGGCGCAGTCTTCTAATCCAAGGCATAGGTCCCAGCCGATGCGAAATGAAACGCAGCAGCGGTTGCAGTCCGCGAACGGCCGTTCTTTGCAGGAAGGGTGAGGAATCTTGATTGCTTCCTCAGGCGATCATGCCCGCGAGCAAATATATAAGCGGTTTGGACAACCCCGGCAAACAGGTCCACCTCCCGACGACCCAGCCAACTTAAGCGTAGACACTGCCAAGAACCTGCGAGACGGTTACGAGGATGGTATGTCGCGTTCTAGCGGGTTATGAGAGCGAGGCTCACGACTGCGATAGTCGCGACGAGAAGTAACCCAAGACCGACATAGGCCTGCCACTTGGGTCTCGTTTTATGAGGGTTGATGTCTATATACGGCACGCGGTGTCGTTTCCCTTCAAAGAGCAATATTGCTAGTTCTGGTGCGGTGGGTTCTGGGTTGCCAGGAGTGCCCCATGGGTGATGGTTGTGGTGGTTGCAGCGGCACGCCTCTGTTTGGGCAACATTTGAATGAGGCGTGCCGCCCGCATCAGCATATGGCTACTTGTCTGAATGTCTGAATGTTTCATGTGAATTGTCGCGTTCTAGACTCCTACTATCGGGTCTGCGGCCTCATACTGGCGTACGCTTGGGTGATGAAGTCCGAAGTTAGGACTCTCGCGCTGCGTACGGGAATTCAGGTACCGTGTTTGGTTCACGGAGACCCAGCTGAAATATCCGACGACCGCGGCGACCCGCCTCTGTTGCTTTTGCATGCCTGGGGAGAATCTTGGCGCAGTTTCGAGCGGTTAATTGCGTCGTTGTCGTCTCAGGTGCTGGTCGCACCTGATCTTCGCGGTCATGGTCAGGCGGACAAACCTGAGACTGGGTACTCGCTTTACGACGTCGTTGAAGATGTTGTTGCGCTCTTGGACGCCTTGGGCATTGAGCGGGCACATGTTTTAGGCTCGTCCAGCGGGGGATACGTGGCGCAGCAACTTGCGGTCACTCACCCGGAATTCGTGGCATCGCTCATTCTTGTCGGAGTTCCCCTCAGCCTGCACGTGAGACCTCCGTTTGCTGACGAAGTGGACCTGCTTCACGATCCGATTTCAGAGGAATGGGTTCGCAAAACGTTGTCCTGGTATCGGCTTTTGCATGAAGTGCCAACATCCTATATCGAAGACCGCGTGCAGGATGGGCTCGGCATGCCGGCGGCCATCTGGAAGGCATCCCTGCGAGGCCTCTACGAGGCTGCACCACCAACCGAGCTGAGCTCTCTTTCAGTTCCCACACTGATTCTGTGGGGTGCGCATGATCATTTAGTACCGCGTCACCATCAAGAGACCCTCGCTGCACGCATTCCCCGTTCGCAATTGAAGATCTACGGAGCGACAGGGCATTTGGTGCTCTGGGAGTGTCCGGAACGGGTTGCTGAGGACACGAGAGGTTTTCTTGCCAACTATGTCAGGGATGGATGACTTCCCGGATTGATTGCACATGACGCTGCAAGCGAGTCTCTTGTGCACGATTGCAATCGTCGTAGAACCACCATTGAATGTTCCCCTCCGTCGCCCTCGCTGCGATGATTACCTCTTCGCTCTCGAGTCCTTCGTTAACTAAGAAATTCGGCATGTTCCCCCAATCAAGAGTGCAGGACGCACTGCTCTCATTATCCTGTATTGGCACTGTTCTTGGACTCCGACGAATTTGCGGACGTGGCAGCCATGCGTGCAAGGCTGTGGAAGCTGCCCGCATCAAGCTTGGGCAAGGGCCTGGTGCGGGCAGCTCACGCCTAATGCTAAGGCAGCTTGTTAAGTCATTGGCAATACTGGGCAGCTAATTTCGCATTTCATCCGCGAGCTATATGGTTTGTTCATGACTCATTGGGGGAGCACTGTGAGAAAAGCTGTTATTCCTGCTGCTGGGCTAGGAACCCGTTTTTTGCCTGCTACGAAGGCCATGCCAAAGGAGATGCTGCCGGTGGTGGATGCGCCGGCCATCCAGTATGTAGTTGAGGAGGCCGTCAACGCTGGTCTCACGGACGTACTTATGATCACTGGACGCAGTAAGAGGGCTTTAGAAGACCACTTTGATCGGGCTCCCGATCTCGAACAGACGCTGGAAGCCAAGGGGGACGAGACGCGCCTGGGCGCGGTTCGATACTCCTCAGAGCTCGGTCCTATTCACTATGTCCGGCAGGGCGAGCCCAAGGGACTGGGTCACGCAGTGTTGTGCGGCCGCCAGCACGTGGGGAATGAGCCATTCGCCGTCTTGCTGGGGGATGATCTGATAGACGAGCGCGACGAACTGCTCACAACCATGATGGATGTCCAAGCCGAAACCGGTGGTTCGGTGGTTGCGCTTATAGAAGTTGATCCGTCACAAATCAGTGCCTATGGCTGCGCCGACGTCTCGGCGATCGACGGCGAACGTTTTGTGCGGGTCAATGCCTTGGTTGAGAAGCCGAAAGTGGAAGAAGCCCCGTCAAGGTTAGCTGTTATCGGACGCTATGTTTTGCACCCGGCAGTCTTCGACGTCTTGGAAACCACGGAACCTGGCCGGGGCGGTGAGATCCAATTGACCGACGCGCTTCAGAGTTTGATTTCAATCGATGGCGAGGGCTCTGGCGTCTACGGTGTCATTTTCCGTGGTAGGCGGTACGACACCGGAGACAAGCTTAGTTACCTCAAGGCGGTAATCAGTCTGGCTACCGAACAGGCGGAATTTGGCGAGGAGTTGAAGTCGTGGATGAAGGGTTTATTCAACTGATTTAGGTCTACTGTCGAAAGTAATCAGCGCGAGGCATCAGCAGCCTGCTGAGCAGTACTTCGGAGAAGAAACCGGGCGCTTGCTATGCCAATAACGGCACCAAGGGTGTTTGTGACAACATCTAAGAGACTTGAAAAGCGTGCAGTAAGAAACAGCAGCTGCCCTAGCTCCATGCATGTAGAAGCCAATAAACCGATGCCCGCTACTTGCCACCAGGCCTTGGCCGGCAGAGCCATTCGGGTAAGAAATCCGAACGGGATGAACATGGCTACGTTGGCGGACGCTTCTACTACGTGGTAGTCGAACCAACGTGGAACACCAACTTCGTGGAGATACCTGAGGACTGCGGCAAGTTCTCCGTAAATAGGTTGATCCACGGGCGTGGGCCAAAAACCAACGACTGCTAGACCAACTATGTATGAGGCCAAGAGAATTCGCCAAGGGAGCGGGTTTTTCAAGCCTACCTTCAGGAAGTTCGTAGGAGAGCGAAAGCACTGACGCTGAACGCAGCTGCAGCAAGTAAACCTAGTAGTAAGTATTGGGGGAAATCCTGCGGCAAGTTGGGTAAGTGGATGCGTGGAAGTTGTAGATCAACACGCCATCCGCGTCTTCTCCAATGTCGCCCCATAGTCCCTATGAATACCACAGCTGGGTCCATGGGGGAAACGGATCAAAACAAAAGGGTGGATTGCCAACAAAGTGCGTTGACAACCCACCCTCAAGTGGCTTGGTCTAAATTATGCTGAAGCCTCGGTGCCCTTTGCCCGACGGCGAGCTACCACGACGGATGCCGTGCCGGCTGCCAGCGCGCCTGCGCCAACGAGGGACCACAGGATAAGGCTGGAGTCAGCGCCAGTGTTAGCCAGCGGCACACCGCCAGTGTTTGCCAGGTTTGTGCCCGTTCCGGTGGTGCCGCCCGTGTTGGAGAGGGCTGCGCCACCGACAACTACCGTTACCGGTCCAACGGTTACTCCGGAGGAGTTGCCCGTGGCAGTGATTGCGTAGGCGCCCGGCTCGTTGATGACGATTGAAGCAGAGAATGCACCATTCCCATCAGCCACCGTTGAAAGGTTGGACGGGGCCAGCGGAATGCGTGCCGAAACGGAGAGGCTACCAGCGGAGACGCTGCCGCTTGCCGCAGGTGTTCCCGTCGGCGTTACGGTGATGGTGATGCCTTCGCCCGGGGTAAAGCCCGTGCCGCTGAAGACAAATGCTTCGCCCGGCGCCACGGAGGCATCGGAAACGGCGACGGATGTGTTGGGTGCCGGGTAGTTGGCGTTGTTTGCTACGGCCGGAACTGCGCCGAGAAGTGCGATGGAGCCTGCGAGCGTAAGCGCTGCAAGAGATTTCCTCATGTGTGTCCCCCCTGAGACCTTTAAGTGGTACGACGTGGTGTTGGAGATTTCCGAGACCCTACGAGACCGTAAGTGAAATCTCATTATGCTGCCCACGTAGAACTTACCATTCAATGCTTGCAGGCTGCAAAGAAAATCCATACCCGTTACAAAGGATTAACGTGCGCGTCTTTCTCTATTCACAGGATGAGGGCTGTGGAGCCAAGATGACATCCTTGACAGCCTGAGTTGTGGGCGTGACAGCTATTTGAGGCGTCGAGTGCTGAACGATGTGGCCAAAATTGAACTCCAAAGTAGTGCTCTCACCCGGCGCCAGCCTGATGGTGGTTGTACCTACACCGCGTTGGCTATGCCGCTGAGCGGCGAAGGGTATCTTGACACCGTCTCTTACAACTGTGTCAATATCTGCCTGAACTGGACCATAGGCTACAACGTTTGTTTGGACCGCACCGGCCGGAACACCGAACGCACCATCACCTGTCACGTACGCGGGGAGTGAAGTCGCTGCATCGGATGGTGCCGTATTTGTACTCGTCACCCTCACGGCCACCTCGCGGTAACCATCTCGTGTGCAGTCTTTGACCACCTGCACAGTTCGCTGCATCCAGTAGTCCATTTTGGCGCCTGTGCCGTCATTGAAATAGATACCGAACTGAGCTGGAGCGATGGCGGAACCAGAAATCATGCCGCCGAGTGGGTATCGTCCAAGCGTGTCCTGTTCTGCTGTGGAATTCGACCACAGAAGAATCCGGCGTTCCTCAACTCCCTTGGAAAGAGCGTCCATCAGTCGCTTAGCATCTGTAGTTCCAGAGGATAGGGCACCGAAAATTTCTTTAGCTGCGGCGGCGAAGTAGACGTCTTGAAGCCTCGGTTCGTCGATCTTTGCGTAAGCATCCGACAAAAGGGTCTGCACAACGTTCTTACTAGTTAGCTGTGCGGGCAACTCGGATCCGATCTGCTGCACGATAGGGTCCGTGATTGGCACTGGCCCAGTTGCTTCGAGAATAAAGCTCAGGGCGACAGGATCGAGTGACAATACTCCATCCAATTGTTCACCTGAACTTTTTTCCCACATTGCGCGAGCTGTCTTAGCCGTTGTGGCGAAGTCTGGCGTGAGATTGACGTCCTGCATGAATCTGCCAACGCGAGGGGTGTAGATGGCTTGCTGTTCAGCATCGATCGGTACCGGTGGAATAAAGGCTCCCAAGGCCGCGGCACTTGTCTGCGATTCGAGCTTAAGTTTGCCTTTGTCCACATGGATGACGGCCAGTGCGCCTGGAATCCCTCCAGTGGCCCGGGACTCGGCATTGTTTTGCATAAGGAGGAGATAGCGTCTCGGCCTCTCTGCACCAAGCATGTCAGGGGCCAATCGTGCGGCGTCTGCTGCCGAGTCGAGTTCGCTTTGGAGCGATGAAAGCTTATCCCTAGCGTCAATAAGTGGTTCGGAGACTTGGGGGAGAAGGTTTGCTGTCTCAATGTTGTTTAGACGGCGGGAAGACTCTCGAACCGCATGAGCTGCAGCCTGAACTTGCGGTTCTGCTGTTTTTAGTGGGGTGAGGTTCATGCCATCTGCCGAGGGAGCTAGAGACTTCCAATCGAGCGATTGAAATGCCTTCACAAGGGGAGCAGCTCCAAGGCGCGCCACATCGTCCGCTGAAATTGCCACTTCGGCGGCGGCTTGGAGGTTAGGTCCTACCCAAGGCAAGAGAGCAGTTGCTTTCCATACCGGGTCGTTGGCAGCATCGCGAGCGGCCTTCGTGTGCTGTACCAATGAATCAACGGTTGCAGCCGCAGCTGCGGCATCGTTTGCAGCTATGTCCTTCTTGAGGCTGGGCAGTAGCGACGTCGCGGCCTGCAACTCCGACTTCACGTTGGCCGCTTTCAAGCCAACCCACGAGGATACGCCCAACAATGCGATAGCCAGGGCAGCGGTCCAGATACTTAGCACAATGATCCGGCGCCGCAGTTTTCTCCGGGAACGCTTAGGCCTGCGAGCTGTGCCCTCGTCATCTGCGTTTGTGGCTTGTTGGTTTCCGCTCACTTGCTACGGCCGTCCCAGCCCACGATAGAGCCATCCCGCAGCTCGCCACTTTGCAGGATCCAGGACGTTCCGACCGTCGAGAATTCGTGGCGTCGCAACTGTGCCGGCCAACACATGTGGATCGAGCTCCCGGTACTCCTGCCATTCGGTCAGGAGCAATACGATGTCAGCATTCTGGAGTGCCGCTTCGACGTCTTGTACATATTGAAGTTCAGGAAAGCGACGTGCAGCGTTAGCCAACGCCTTCGGGTCGGTAACAGTCACCACTGCCCCTTGCAATTGCAACTGTGCTGCAATGCTGAGAGCAGGTGAGTCCCGGACATCATCGCTTTCAGGCTTGAATGCCGCCCCAAGTACGGTTACTCGCTTACCTAGCAGTCCGTCGCCGCATAGCTCGCGAGTAAGCTCGACCACCCTTGTCCTGCGTCGCATGTTGATCGCATCGACCTCGCGGAGGAATGTCAGAGCTTGGTCGGCGCCGAGTTCGCCAGCTCTAGCCATGAAGGCTCGAATATCCTTTGGAAGGCAGCCGCCCCCAAATCCGATCCCTGCGTGGAGGAACTTCCGGCCGATTCGGTCATCCATACCGATGGCGTCCGCAAGCCGCGTAACGTCTGCGCCGGCAGCCTCACAGAGCTCAGCCATGGCATTTATGAATGAAATCTTGGTTGCAAGGAAGGAATTTGCTGCCGTCTTGACCAGTTCGGCGGTGGGCAGGTCGGTCACCAGACGCGGAGTGCCGCTCGCAAGCGGCGACGCATACACCTCATCCAAGACGGCTACGGCGGCATGTTCCTCTGAGCCATCGCTAACTCCGTATACGAACCGATCAGGGTGAAGAGTGTCGTCGACGGCGTGACCCTCACGCAAGAATTCGGGGTTCCAGACTAGGTGCGCATCTGGTTGATGTTCTGAGATCAAGGATGCGAGCCGCGCGGCTGTCCCAACAGGCACGGTTGATTTTCCGACAACGAGGTCACCGGCAGCCAGGTGGGGAAGAAGCCCAACAGTTGCAGCGTCCACGTATGTCATGTCGGCACCGTTTTCCCCCTTCTTCTGGGGCGTTCCGACACAAATGAAGTGGACATCGCTGCCCGCTGCAGCCGCCATATCGGTGGTGAACGAAAGGCGTCCGGTCTCCTGAACGTCCTCGAGCAGTGCTTCAAGGCCAGGCTCGTAGAATGGGGCTCTCGCAGCTGACAGATCAGCAATCTTGCGGGCATCCACGTCGATTCCGACGACTTCATGACCTAGCTTGGCCATACAGGCAGCGTGGACAGCGCCGAGGTAGCCACAGCCAATAACTGAAATACGCATTCGATTGGTTCCTTCCGCAGTTCTCTGCGCGGTTATGTGCTAGTAAGCGCCTGTGCTGTGGAATACAGCACGGACTGTGCGGAGAATGATTACGAGGTCGCCAGCCAGCGACCAATTTTCGACGTAGTAGAGATCCAACCGAACCGAATCCTGCCAAGACAGGTTTGAACGGCCGCTGACTTGCCAAAGTCCCGTCAATCCGGGCTTAACCAGGAGGCGCCTTCGGACATCGTGCTCGTAAGCCTCGACTTCCCGGGGCAACGGCGGTCGGGGACCAACAAGGCTCATGGAGCCGGCCAAGATGTTGAACAACTGAGGAAGTTCGTCCAAGCTGTACTTGCGTAGGACTCCCCCAATGCGCGTAATTCGGGGGTCATCCTTGATCTTGAAGAGCAGTCCGTTGCCTTCATTGCGCTGCTGGAGCTCAGCCAAACGCGCTTCCGCATCTACGACCATGGAGCGGAATTTGAGCATTTGGAAGTGCTTTCCTTCCATGCCTACGCGGTCTTGTTTGAATAAAACAGGACCTTTGCTGTCGAGCTTCACAAGTGCTGCGATCACGAGCATCGGCAGCGCAGCCAAAATAATGAGAATCCCCGAAACCACTATGTCAAAAAGACGTTTGGCCACGCGTTGCCCGCCCTCGAGGGTAGGCGTCGTCACGTGGATCAGGGGGAGCCCAGCAACCTGCTGCGTGTGAATTCGCGGCCCTGCGATGTCTGTAAGTGCTGGTGCCATGATCAGCCCGACGTTTCGAGCTGCCAGTTCCCAGCCCAGATGGCGGATGGTTTGGGGATGGAGCTGCACGCCGGCAGAGACGGCGACCGCATCTGCATTACATTCATCGATGGCGGCGAGAACGGACGCTGTGTCTGCCTGATGGCCGAGAATTGGAAGCCCAGATTCGGGTTCGATGCTCGGAGTCTCGACGACGCCGGGAGTGTAGGCTGCCACGGGAAGATATCCCGAGTGCTTTGCTCCGTGGAGTGACGACGCTAGGTGTGCTACGGCACTTGGACCACCCAGCAGAAGAAGCCGGGACATACTGTGACCTTTTTGTCTTGCGACGCTGAGGTGTTGGCGGAGCAACCACCGGGCGAGAAGTAGCCCAGCCAACCCGACCGGCAAAGCTATGCCCACGTATCCTCGAGCTGTTTCGATTCTCAGTGAGTAGGAAATGATGGCAACAAGGCCAAAAAGCCACAGTGAGGCCGCTGCCACACGCTTGTATTCGTCCGGCCCGGCTCCGAGAATTCGGCTCTGTCGGCTGTTCCAAGCGCCCAGCATGAACCACCACACGACCGCAAGGGCAATAGAAACCCACACGTAATTGGGTTCCTGACCTGAAATGACAAAGTCAGGTTCGAATCCGAAACGAATTACGTAAGCGCCAACTACTGCCCAGATAATGACGAACGCGTCTGCAACCCGGAGTCTCCGGGATGCCTGTATTTGCCACGCCTTGTCGCGACTCAAAAGAGTCCCCCCACTTCCGGTATCAAGAACCATGAACCCAGCGACAACTAGCTACGGACTTGTCCGTGCTTTGAGCGGTACCAAGCGACAGTCGAACGGATACCTTCTTCAAGACCAATGGATGCTTTCCATCCCGCCTGGGCAAGATTGGATACATCAAGGAGTTTCTGAGGTGTGCCGTCGGGCTTTGACGTGTCCCACTCGATGTCGCCTTCGTATCCGACCGCATTCGCGACAATCCCGGCAAGGTCTTTGATGGTCACGTCAGAACCGGTCCCAACGTTGACTTGCTCCGGACCGTCGTAGTTCTCCAACAGGTGAAGGCACGCCGAGGCCATGTCATCCACATGAAGGAATTCGCGGCGAGGTGAGCCCGACCCCCAATTCGTGACGCTGGAGACGCCTTCTGCTACAGCCTCGTCGTACCGACGAATAAGGGCTGGAAGGACGTGCGATCCCGTCGGGGAAAAGTTATCGCCAGGTCCGTAGAGATTAGTAGGCATTGCAGAAATCCATGGCAAGCCGTACTGACGGCGGATCGCTTGCACATGCATGATGCCTGCGATCTTCGCTATCGCGTAGGCATCGTTTGTAGGTTCCAGATGTCCGGTAAGCAACGAATCTTCACGGATCGGTTGATCAGCAAACTTTGGATAGATGCATGAAGATCCCAAGAAGAGTAAACGTTCTGTACCGTGTTCGCGCGCAGCATCAAGCACGTTTACCTGGATCCTCAAGTTGTCGCTGAGAAAATCCACAGGGTATGTGCTGTTGGCGAGGATGCCGCCCACTTTGGCTGCGGCCAAGGCTACGTAGCGAGGCTTGTGTTCTGCAAAGAAGGCAAACACATCGTCCCGATTTTTGAGATCGAGTTCGGAAGAAGTTCGTCCGAGCAAACGTTCGAAACCCTCTGCCTCCAGCCTGCGCCAGATTGCAGAACCTACGAGTCCTCGGTGACCCGCCACGTAGAAACTTGCATCCCGGTCAAGCGGACCAGGCCGGAACTCAACTGAATCGGTCATCAGCTCTTCCAACTCTCAAGGTCCACCGTGTCGATCCAGTGGTTGCCAGCGTGCTTAAGTGCTTCGATATCAGCATCTACCATGATTCGAGCCAGTTCGGGCGTTTCGACGGTGGCTTTCCAACCAAGCTTTTCGTGAGCCTTCGATGCGTCACCAACAAGGGCATCGACTTCGGTGGGACGCAGGTAGCGCTCATCGAAACGAACGTGTTCTTCCCAGTCCAAACCTGCATGCTCAAAGGCGATCTGCAGAAAATCACGAACGGTGTAGTTGCCGCCAGTAGCCAAAACAAAGTCGTCAGGCTCGTCTACCTGAAGCATTCGCCACATACCCTCGACGTATTCTGCGGCATAGCCCCAGTCGCGGACGGCATCGAGGTTGCCCATGTAGAGAAGGTCCTGCTTTCCAGCCTTAATGGCTGCGACGGCGCGGGTGATCTTTCTCGTCACGAACGTTTCGCCGCGACGCGGCGATTCGTGGTTGAACAAGATTCCGTTGACTGCAAACATGCCATAGGCTTCGCGGTAATTCTTCGTAACCCAGTAGCTATAGACCTTTGCAGCACCGTAGGGAGAACGCGGGTAGAAGGGCGTTTCTTCGTTCTGGGGGGGAGGCGTCGCCCCGAACATTTCCGATGAGGAAGCTTGATAAAATCTTGTGTTAATTCCGGACATCCGCACTGCTTCAAGTAGCCGGATGGAACCGATGCCGGTGGTGTCACCCGTGTGCTCGGGTTCGTCGAATGACACCCTCACGTGGGACTGAGCCGCAAGGTTGTAGACCTCGTCAGGCCTAATTTCTGCAATCAACGTCACCAAACGGGCACCGTCGCTTAAGTCACCGTAGTGCAGGAAGAGTTTTGCGGTCGGGTCATGAGGATCAACATATAGATGATCGACCCGCGCTGTGTTGAATGTCGAAGCCCGTCGAATAAGACCGTGGACTTCGTAGCCCTTCTTGAGAAGAAGCTCGGCCAGGTACGACCCGTCCTGACCAGTGATACCAGTAATTAGCGCGCGCTTTACCATGGATCCCCCCATTAGAGAATTTGTGCGTTGAAGAGTCGGGTGGGCCTAGCGGCTCCGTGTCGAGACGATGCTCGACAGGAACTCATCATAGTGGGCGATTGCAGTGTCCTCGGACAATGTGACTTGCCGAAACCTAAGGCCGTTGGCGGCCATGTCCTGTTTTTCTTGTGTTTCTTGGGATAGCCGTTCGAGTTCCTCTACTAATTTTGCGGGAGAGGCTGCATCGACGCGCAGGCCACCCCCTGAGGCGGCTATTTCTGCGGCAGTTACACTCCCATCGTCTGTTGCGGCAACTACTGGTACTCCAGCGTTGAAATAGGAGGTGAGTTTGCTTGGTACGGCCATGTCTTTGACACCGGGCAGTTCGTTGACAAGCAAAAAGTCAGCCGCGGAGAGCGCGACTTGGAATTCATCCCCGGGTAGAGGATCCAAGAAGTCGATCCGCCGTAGACCGGAGGCCATTTCCTCAAGCTTCCGCCGCTGGTTGCCGTCACCCATGAGCACGAACTTCAGTCGGCTGTCAGATTCTTCCGCGATACGAGCTGCATCAATGACGTTTTCCAGACCTTGCTTCATTCCCATGTTGCCGGCGTGCAACACCACGACGTCGTCCGGCTCCCAAGCCAATCTTGCGCGCATTTCTTGCTGCCCACTGACAGGAGCAGCAGGCAGGTGTGTCCAGTTCCTGATTACTTTCACTCGTTCCGGCGCAACCGAAAGTGAATCTACGATGAAGTTTTTGAATCGGTCGTGGATCGCGGCAACTCCATCCGCTCCCTGAAGGATTGCCGACTCGAAGGCGCCCATGAGTTTGGCTACAAGACTCCCACCTGACCTGGTCTCCACGATGCCTCTGCTGTAAATGTCCTGTACCCAGAGTCCTACTGCGGGGCGGTTTGGTCTCAGTCTGGTCCGGGCGATGGCCATCCCGCTCGAAAATAGCGCTGGGCTCACCACCAGTACTGCGTCTGGCTTGTTCCACCTGGCGAACATCACACGTAGCCCAAAGCTCAGCTCCATATGCATGCGATTGACGAGGGTTGGTTTCCTGGGGACGTAGTGCCGGAGCCTCTTAACGCGTACTCCATTTACGAGCTCCGAGCGCACCCAACCAGTGTATTCGGGGCTGCGTTGCCACATCGGATAATGTGGGTAGCCGGTGAGCACGGTAACTTGGTGACCTGATGCGGCGAGCCCCTCTGCCAAGCTCGTCGTGTAGGGCGCGTTGCCTGTGGGCTCAGGGGAATAGTTGAGTCCTATGATTGTGACTCGGAGCTTGGGATTGTTCACAGTCAAAGAATATGCTGACTCTGTCACAGTTGTGTAAACAACTCTACATATTTGTTGAGAGGCGCAATGGACGCATCAGAGAAAACGGCTACGGGCGCGGCTCCGGACGTACCTGTAATCGACTTGGCAAGCGCTCCGGGGGAGCGGGCGGCTTGGAGTCGTCCTAAGTCACAAATCTATCTTTGGGCTATCGCCGAACGGCTCCTGGTCACAAATTCCTGGCAGATCAGCTCCAGACTACGTACCGCCGTACTGCGGAAGTTCGGGGCTAAGATCGGCTCAAACGTCACTTTCCGTCCGCGCACTCGCGTGTCGTTCCCCTGGAACCTGAGTATCGGCGATAACTGCTGGATAGGTGAAGGTGTTTGGTTTCACAATCAGGACCTTGTAACCGTTGGAGATAATTGTGTTATTTCACAAGAAGCCTTCATAACTACCGGGAGTCACGCCCTTCGTACCGACATGGCCCTGATGACCAGTCCGGTCACAATCGAATCCGGTGCGTGGGTAACTTCCCGTTGTATGGTTCTGGGTGGCTCGACTCTGGGTGCCTCGTCCGTGGTAACCCCCAATACAGTTGTGCCGGCGAAGACCGTCGTACCTCCCAATGCCATCTACGGAAGCCCGAACCGTCCTCAGGTTCTGGACCACCGCTTCGCAACGAAAAGTGACCGACCTTGAAGTCTGAAACATCTCCCAGTCAGTATGCCCTCTTTCTGGCCGTGCTTCCGAAGTATCGTCAGGCTTGCATAGACAGCCTTATAGGTTCGTTGGGTGACGACTTGAAAATACTCGTCTCCGAGAGTCACTTGGACGAAACAGTAAAAACTGGAATCTCACCGGAGCTGTATCGCAGAGTCCCTATGGCTCGATTGTTGCGCAAGAAGTTCTTCATTCAGGGGGGCGTCCAAAATGTAGTGGGGACTCCGAATCTGGTGCTGGATCTTAACCCTAGGAGTCTCTCATCATGGTGGCTCCTTGTGGTGCGAAAGGTACTGCGTGGTAAGCGCACCTTGGTTTGGGGGCACATCCATCCTCAGGCGGGCTCGGATGCCAAGACTGCACCGCTGCGACTAGCAATGAGGCGGCTCGCTGACGGAACAATTTCGTATACCTACAGGGATAGGGCAAAGGCATTGGCCGACCTGCCAACGGAGCCCGTCTGGGTTGCCCCTAACTCTCTGTACCCGCTCGACTTGATGGTGCCACCCGCGACGCCAGGTCTTCAGCGTAACTCTGTTCTTTATGTCGGACGCTTTGAGCCGGCCAAGAAAGTTGATCTCTTGGTGCGTGGTTTCGCTATAGCTGCCGCCTCCCTTCCTGAGCTCCGCCTCACCCTCGTAGGGGGTGGCAGTGAGCAGGCGAAGTTAAAGGATCTGGTCAATCAGCTAGGAATAGAAGAAAAAGTCAACTTTGCTGGCTGGATAGATGAACCGGAAGCTCTGAAGTCTCATTACAGTACTGCGATAGCAACGACATCGACTGGCTTTGCTGGCCTGGGGTTGACCCAAAGCCTTGGCTTTGGTGTGCCCATGATTGTGGCAAGGGACGAAAACCATTCCCCTGAAATCGAGTTGGCCGACTCTGGCGGCGTGACTTGGTTTGAATCAGATTCTGCCGAGGCCCTGGCGGAATCGATCCGTGAAGCGTGGCACAAACGTGAGCAACTTCCCAATGCGTCCATTAGCGAATTCACGAAGAAACGATATTCCGCTGAGGCGATGGCTGACGGACTCCGTACAGCACTCCAAGGCTTACCCCAATCCCTTCCTGACTGAACGGACTATGCCCCAATATGACACGATCGACTAGGTCTGCTATTCCACGTCCCCTGACTCGAGCCGCGCGCCGTCTGCTGACGTTACTTGCCACGCGTGGAAATGTGACCCACGGCGACAACTTCAGAGTCGGTCGGGGTGCCATTGTGTCGCCTCCGCACCGTCTGGAGATCGGCTCTGATGTTGCGATCGGCCCGAGATCAGTAATCCAAGTTGACGGCAAGTTTGGCGACTTTGTCATGATCGGCATGCATGTGCAAATCATCGGACGCAATGATCATGCAATTGATGAAGTCGGAGTGCCCATGATCCACGCGACATGGGTGGGAGACCGTGCCCAGGAACCTAGGGACCGTGTTGATATTGGGAACGACGTTTGGGTTGGTGCGTCGGCTATCATCCTTGGTGGCGTGACCGTCGGGGAGGGGGCCGTGGTTGGAGCTGGCTCAGTTGTCACTAAGGACGTGGCACCCTATTCCATAGTCGTGGGCAACCCGGCCAGGAAAGTTGGTGACCGTTTTGCGAGCGGACTTGATGAGAAGCAGCACAGCGCGGCAATTTCCCGCGCATGATGCGACAAGGTTCGTGAGCAAGCGAACGGCGACTATGGGTTCGCCGTTCGCCCTCGCTCACGAGTAGTCCGGAACTTTGGATGAAATGTAATTTCCGAGGGCAGTGCCAGCGGCTTTCGCCGAGTTGCCCAAGTCTTTGCGGTCATCTTCGGTTCGGCCTAGGAACGCGAAGTCCGGGTCCTCTAAGACCAAGCTGTCGAAGTCAACCCAAGGCTTCAAAGTCGTGGGTATCTTGTTCTGTTTCTCTTCGTGGAGTGCAACTGGGAAGGCTTGGTGGGCCACTCCGAACAGCAGGGAGTGCAGGCGGTTGCTAACTACCGCATGGGAACGAGAGTAGTAATGCTCGATCACTTCTTCTTGCTCGATGTGCGTCCTGTTTTCCCAGAGAACGGCCTCTATGCCCAGAAGCTTGCTTAGGTCCGCATGACGTTTGTCGTCGCGGCGTACCTGGGTAATTAAGACGGGCTTCAGCCCGCGCGCATGGCTCTCGCTGACTAAGGAAGCTAAGCCGTCAAGGTTGACGTCACGATCGCTTCGGAATGACAGAGCAACGATATCCCGTTCTGCAGCAACAGTGTCGTTGTCTAGGGATGCATTGCGAAGGAAGGCCATATCCGGCATGACGTCAGCGGAACGTCCGAGTACAGGCGCGGAAGCGGTATCACGCATCGCGTAACTGGTAGCCATGGCACTCAATGCCCGCTCAAGCGCAACTGAAACACGTCCGGAACCTCGAAGCGAACGTCCAATCACGCTGAGCGAGCCACCGCGAATCCGTACAAACGCGCAAAGACCGAGAACCGCAGCAGCCTTGGCCAGTGACTTTGGGGAGTCCGTGAGGATGTGTGGCCCAGGTGCATAGGCCAAGCTAGCCCGTCCTAGAAGAGCATTGCGCATTACCGCTATCTGGAACGCCATGGGATTCGAGATGACCTTAGCGCCAGGCGGCAAATGGAATGCATCTATGTACGTCTGGGGCATGCTTCCAGCGAACACAACCAGATCGTATCCGCGCTGCAAGAACTGCTCGATAAGTTGACGTCGGATTTCGACGTCACCCAGATTATCCGACTGTGCTGCAATGCTGATGTGTAGTGTCTTTGTCATCTTTTCCTCAAGAAGTTAGGCGCGCTTTCTGAACCAGGCGAGTATGCCGATCGCAAGGATTAGGGCCTGAAATGTGAACGATGCGGCAAGGCCTGTAGCTGCCCCGATAGCACCAAACTGAACTGCACCCACTGATGCGCCCAAAAGGCACACAACGGTCGTGCCGACTGCAGTTTTTGCGACAAACTTTTGTTTTCCGACACCTTGAAGGATTGATCCGAAGAGGGATGCGGCGGCCGCAAATACGAGTCCACCGATTGCTAGTTGTATGGGTACTACTGCACCACTATAAGCGTGACCCAGGAACGTAACGACAAGCCACGGGGTAAAAACTATGATCGCCGAGTAGAGAATGCCTAAACACAGGCACACTCCAAGGGTAAGTGCGACCAAACGACGAATCCCTCGTGGACTTGCCTTAGCCGCAGCAGGCAGGATGACTGTAGCCAAGGACGTGGATAGAATCCGCATCGGCCCGGTCGTCCTACTGGCCACGCCATAGAGCCCCGCTTGAAAAGGGCCGGCCACTGCAGAGACTATCGCTGAATCCAAATTTCTGGCCTGAGTTCCTAAGGAGTTAATCCAGTATGGGCGAGCAATCGAAAGAATATGTTGGCGGCCATGCTCGATCCTACGAACCATAAGCAAGCCCGCCACGTAACGCCTGACGGCAACGGACGACGCTAGGGAAGCCATCGCGAGCGACACAGAAAACGCAAGGATGGCTGGGACGTTGAGGGCAACCATTGCTGCGTAAAGGCCAAGAGCAGCCGTTCTACGAAGTACAAGATTGACTGTATTGACCTTCGCGTCGCCGTCCGCCAAAGGGACCCCCAGCCACGTGTCCGCCTGGCGCTCAGCGCCAACCCAGACAGCGAGGGGCAGCATCATGAAAAATACTGGGTTCAAAAAGAGCCCAGCGCCAAGGAGGAGCACCGCAGCAGCAGCCGACAGATAGAGGGCGTTTACATCGGCCAGTTTCAGGGCATCCGTGACGATGGGATTGTGCTTTTCGGAAGCTCGTTCTCGGACGATCAATGTGGAAAGTCCAAAATCAAAGCCTGTTTGGATTACGGTAGCAATGCCGAAGGCAGCTCCAAGGAGTCCAAATTCCACAGGTCCAGCGTTACGGGCAACGAGGACAAATGTAACGGTCTGTAAAAGCGCTCCAAGTACCCGGCCCGCAGACACCCATAAGAACTGTCCTGCTATTTTTCGTCTGGTCACTGGCCACCGGCCGGCATGTCACCGAAGGTAATTCTGCGGGGCATCACGCGGCTCCCGGACAAGCCTGTTGCCCTGCCTGAAATAACCGGCCGCGGATGGCCTGCGCTATTCAGGACGGTGGCTTGTGCGCGCATAGATGTCGGCGTCTTCCGGTTCGCCGCCGCCGATGAGTCTGCGCCCTGCTGAACTTTGTGCCTCAGGCGCACCTGCTGAAGCTTTGCGCCGATTGTTGCGAGCAGTCCGGTTGGATTCTCGGATCTCCGTCGCGTCATAGGTCGTGTAACTGTACGCGTATGCGTCTGGGCCCTTAGTGGGCAAACGGTTGAGGACGACTCCCAGCAATCTAGCCCCTACCATCTCCAATGATTGAAGGGACTTCTGAAGGACATGATGGGTCAGTTTTTGTGCCCCGACGACCATGACAACACCATCAACAAACTGTGAAAGCACTGCAGCGTCCGTGACGGGTAGAAGTGGGGGCGCATCGATAATTATTGTGTCAAATGACTGCCCGAGCCGCAGAAGGAGCTGCTGCATTTCCTCCGAGCCGAGAAGTTCGCTCGGGTTGGGAGGGATCTGGCCGGACGTGAGCACGTAGAGATTTTCGTCGCCCCAAGGCTGCAAGAGATCCGCTACATCGGCCTCAGCGACCAGGGCAGTTGTTAGGCCTGCGTTTCTGTCCAGGCCGAGATATGTGTTGATCATCGGTCGCCGGAGGTCAGCGTCAATAATGCAAATTGTCTTGCCGGCCTGCGCCAAAGAAATGGCCAAGTTGGTAGCGGTAGTGCTCTTGCCCTCTCCGGGCACCGAGGACGTGACGAGGATTGTTTTCGTTTTGCCACCGACGTTGGCGAACTGGAGATTCGTGCGGAGCTGCCTAAATGACTCTGAGCGGTGAGATTGGGTCGCGGATTGCGTCAAAAGCGGTGTCTTAGCCGCCTGAGGATCGAAGGAAATTCCACCAAGAACAGGGGCGTTAGTGACTCGACGCAGGTCAGCTTCACCGCGGATTCTGCTATCCAAGGTCGACCTCAGAAGGGCGGTTCCGAGGCCCACAGCAAGACCGAGAAGTAGGCCAACGGCCAAGTTCACGCGGACATTAGGCGCGGAGGGCTGGGCTGGCGCCACAGCGGGCGTGACGATGGACAGCCGGATCGGTGAAACACCGTCAGTGGAGGGTTTTTCCAGATTCTCGACTGTCCGGATGAGACTGTCACCTACAGCCTGAGCAATTGCTGCCGACTGAACGGGTGATTGGTCCGTCACCGAGATGTTGATGAGAACAGTGTTGAGGTCTGTGGTCGCTTTGATTCTTGATGCCAACTGGACCGGGGTTTCATCCAAGCCAAGACTGTCAATAGCTGGTTGAAGAACCACAGGTGTTGTTGCGGTTTTAACGTATGACTGCACGCGCGCCTGGCTGAACGTGTTTCCTTGCTGCAGTTCCTGCACAGACCCCGAGTTCTGAATGGCAACAAAAAGCTGCGTCTCAGACGTGTAAGTGGGCTTGATGAGCACAGTTGCTATGCCTGCACAAAGTAGCCCCAAGAGCGTCAGCGCCGTTATCAGAATCCAGTTGCGCCTAAGAACGCTCAAGTAGTCACGAATTTCCAAAGTCTGGGTCCCCTTGTTTTTGCGGTCGTGCTTTAGTCAGTAGGCGCTTCCCGGCCACATCCAGCGTACGAGTCCTGATCATTGTAGCGGTCGTCGGTGTCACGAATGTTTCATCTTCGTTCAGCACATGACACAAAATGACGGGTTCGTATGTTGGGCGGCAGTGAAGGCTGTCCGAACAGCGGATGACTCACATGGCGTTCATGCCTTGAGATCTCTGACCGTGATGAAACTCTACAATTCAACCCTCGAGAACCGTACTGAGCGACCACTATTTGTCTACGAGGATCGTACTGAGCTTCGTCACTCGGAAAATAACTTCTTTGCTGTCGTCGGGGGAACGTCTATCCGTAGCGTCACATCGCGGCTGGCCCAGCCAACAGGCTGCGTTACAACGTCATCCACGCCCACACGCAGCAACTCCCAAATGGCCTCAATCGAGCGGTCCGCCGTTAGCCCGACACTATTCCCCAGAGCACCTAGCACTCAGGCCGCACCCACACATCAAACAGCCCGCCAGTTTCCACCACGAATCGCCACACCCAGCCAACGGGGGAGAGCTGCGGCTTGGTGCCCACCATGTGCACGTCGGCAGCGATGCACTGCTTCATCAGGGTGCCGGCTCGTTGAACGTGATAGTCGGAGGTCACCACGGTCACCGATTTCCAGCCTCGCTCGACCACAAGATCGCGGAGTCGTGCGGCCTCGCCTCTGGTGTTCAGCGGATCGGGACGGAAGCAGTCCAGGTGAGTGACGCCGTCGTGCTCTTCACAAAACTCATCCGAACCGGCGTTGGCCGGCAGCCCCGTGGTGACAACCACTAAGTCCTGGATTCCTAACTGGTCCCGCAACGCGAGCCCCACGGGGAGTCGTTCGTTGCTCATGCCACCGAGGACCACAATGGCGTCGGTCCGCTGAGGAGTGGCGTGGGGCGGGTTATGAAAGAGCTGGAAGGCGGCAATAAGCCACAGGGCACCCGCCACGACGCAAGCCACCAGCGTCCAGGCGAGCTTTCGTTTGAACGTCACCGGGTATCTACGTCCTCGAACACCAAGAAGGTTTGGGTGTCCAGGATGCCGTCCATGGATTGCAGTTGATCGAAGATGACGCGGCGGAGGTGGATGTTGTCTGTGGCACGGACCAGGAGGATGACGTCGAAGTCGCCGCCCACCAAAGCAATGTGGTGGATCTCGGGGATGGCCCGCAGCTGTTCCTTAAGTTCGCGCCACGAATGCTGCTGAACCTTCAACGTCACGTAAGCCGACGACCTAAGGCCCGCTTTGATGGGATCTACCAGCGCCGTGAACTTGGTCAGCACGCCCTCACCCGTGAGCCGGGCGATCCGGGAGTACGCGTGGGCGCGGCTGATGTGGACGTTCTCCGCCACCTGCGTAATGGACATGCGCCCATCGGTGGTCAGCTCACGGATAATGTCCCGGTCCACACCGTCCAGCGGTACGGCGGTCTGCTCCGCCTCGGCCTCGCTCACTGGCTCTCCAATTCGTCTACAGCACAGGCACGTAACCCAGCTCACAATTGCAATTCGTCTTTCAGGATACCCAGTTTAGGCAAGGGCTTCCATGATTTGGCCGAAAGCTGGATACGAAACAAGCCCGGGGAACATACTGGAAGCACATAGTGGCTAGAGAAGGACGGACCAATGACGATCCACGCAGATCACTCTGCGCCGGAAACGGCTGTAGAGGACCAGGCTGCTGACGTTCGGACAAAATTCGGCATCAGCGTTGAGGACTACATGCTCCCCGCCCGGCACCAGATCCAAATGGTGAACCCGGACGGCACCCTCCGCTCCCATGACGAGCAAGGCACCGAACCCGGCCACGAGTACCCCACGCCCAGCGACGCTGAACTGATGGCCGCTTACGAGCAGCTCGTCGTCGGACGTCGCGTCAACGACCAGAACTCTGCGCTCGTCCGGCAGGGCCGCATGGCCGTCTACCCCTCAAGCCACGGCCAGGAAGCCTGCCAGGTTGCAGCAGCCATGTGCCTCAGCGAAGGTGACTGGCTGTTCCCCACCTACCGTGACGCCGTCGCCGTCATGACCCGCGGGGTGGACCCCGTTGAGGTGATGACCATCTTCCGCGGCGACTGGCACGGCGGATACGACCCCAAAGAGCACAACGTCGGCATCCAGTGCACCCCGCTGACCACCCAGTTGCTGCACGCCGTCGGCGTTGCCCACGCTGCCAAACTGCGCGGTGAGAACACCGTAGTGATGGCCATGTGCGGCGACGGCGCCACCAGCGAAGGCGACTTCCACGAGGCACTGAACTTCGCCGCCGTCTTCCACCTGCCCGTCATCTTCTTCGTGCAGAACAACAAGTACGCCATCTCCGTACCGCTCAGCCACCAGTCCGTGGCACCGTCGCTCGCCCACAAGGCTGTTGGCTACGGCATGGCCGGTGAACGCGTTGACGGCAACGACCTCGTCGCGCTGCTCGCCGTGATGGACCGCGCTGTGAAGCTGGCCCGCGAAGGATCCGGGCCGCTGCTGATCGAAGCCCACACCTACCGCATGCAGGCACACACCAACGCCGACGACGCCACGCGGTACCGTCCGGACAGTGAAGTCGCTGAATGGCAGGCCAAGGATCCGCTGGCACGCATGAAGTCGTACCTCACGGACAAGGGCCTGCTGGACGACGCCGCTTCGGAGCGCATCGCTTCGCATGCCGAGGCCGTCGCCACCCAGCTCCGTGAAGGCCTGGGGGAAGACGTTCCGGTGCAGCCGCTGGACCTCTTCAAATACGTCTTCGCCAAGCAAACCCCGCAGCTGAAAGAACAGTCCGAACTGCTCGCCAGCGAACTCGCCCGCGCCGAAAGCGCCAACACCGGAACGGAGAGCGCAAAATGACCGTCACCACTACTGCGAACGGCAACGTCAGCGCAGCCACCGCCAGCGCCGCCGCTTCCGCCGCGGCAACTGCCGAAGCCACCGGCTCGCAGAGCCTCACCATGGCCAAAGCGCTCAACACCGCCATGGCCGACGCGATGCGCGCCGACTCCTCCGTCCTGGTGTTCGGCGAGGACGTGGGCATGTTGGGCGGCGTCTTCCGCATCACCGACGGCCTCATGGCCGAATTCGGCGAACAGCGCTGCTTCGACACCCCGCTCGCCGAATCCGGCATCGTGGGCATGGCCGTGGGCATGGCCATCAACGGCATGCGACCCGTCATCGAAATGCAGTTCGACGCCTTCGCCTACCCGGCCTTCGAACAGATCGTCAGCCACGTAGCCAAAATGCACAACCGCACCAAGGGCAAGCTCAAAATGCCCATGGTCATCCGTGTTCCCTACGCCGGCGGCATCGGGGGAGTGGAACACCACTGCGACTCCTCCGAGTCCTACTACGCCCACACCGCCGGCCTGAAGGTCTACACCCCGGCCACCGTGGCCGACGGCTACCGCATGCTCCGCGAAGCCATCGACTCCGATGACCCCGTCATGTTCATGGAACCCAAGAAGCTCTACTGGTCCAAGGACCAGGTGGACCTGGGTGCCCTGCGAGCAGAGCACGACGCCGGCACCTCCACCGAGGGCCGCGCAGCTGTCGCCCGTCCCGGCACGGACGCTACGCTCATCGCCTACGGTCCATCAGTTCCCACCGCGCTCGCCGCTGCAGCAGCCGCCGCCGAAGAGGGCCGCTCACTGGAAGTCATCGACGTCCGCACCCTCGTCCCCTTCGACGACGAAACCGTCTGCGCGTCCGTACGCAAGACGGGACGCGCCGTCGTCATCGCCGAAGCCCATGGATTCGCGTCCGTGTCATCCGAGATCGTGGCCCGCGTCCAGGAACGCGCGTTCCACTACCTCGCCGCGCCGATCCTCCGCGTGACCGGCTTCGACGTCCCGTTCCCGTCTCCCAAGCTGGAGCACTACTACCTGCCAAGCGTCGACCGTATCCTCGACGCCGTCGACGACCTTCAATGGGAGGACTGACCATGAGCTCAGATATGCAGGTCTTCAAACTGCCCGACCTGGGAGAGGGCCTCACCGAGGCCGAACTCGTTAACTGGCTCGTTGCCGTGGGCGACGAGATTGTGGTTGACCAGCCCATCGCCGAGGTTGAGACCGCCAAGTCCATGGTTGAGGTGCCCTCGCCTTACGCCGGCACCGTCGCCGAGCTGCACGGTGAAGCCGGTCAAACGCTCGACGTCGGCAAGCCGCTGATCTCGATCGCTCGCGCTGGTTCTTCTACGAGTTCGCCCGCTGCCGCTCCTGTTTCGGCTGGTTCTGTGGATCCTTCGCCGGTGTCCTCGGGTCTTGACGTTTCGCCGGCGGTGGAAGCTGCCGCTGAGACGTACCGGATCGAGGAGAAGGCTGGCTCGGGCAACGTGCTGATCGGCTACGGTACGCCAGGGGGAGTCACTGGTGGCCGGACCCGCCCGCGGAAGGCGAGTGGAGCGGCTGATTCTGTTTCTGCTCCGGTTGCCGTTGCTGAGCCGGTGATGGAACCGGCCGTTGCGGGGACGCGTATCCCCGGGAAGCTCAGTGCTGTCATCTCGCCGCTGGTCCGCAAGATGGCTCGCGACCACGGTGTTTCCCTCGACGCGATTGAGGGCTCGGGTGCCAGCGGGTTGATCATGCGTAAGGATGTGGAGGCGGCTATTTCTGCGCCGGAGGCTCCTGCTGCTGTTCCTGCTCCTCGCGTTGCTGCTGTTTCTGGTGTTGCTGCTCCCGCTTCTGCTGATGCTGGTTCCGTTGACAGCCGGACTGGCTTGGCCGTCTCCGCGCGGACGCCTGTCCGTGGGGTCCGCAAGGCTGTGGCCGCGAACATGACCCGCAGCCGCTCGGAGATTCCGGAAGCCACCGTCTGGGTGGACGTTGACGCGACCGCGCTCTTGGAGATGCGGGCGGAACTCAAGAAGCGCGCGCCGCACGATACCCCCGGTCTGCTGGCCTTCATCGCTCGTTTTGTCACGGCTGGGTTAAAAAAGTACCCGGCACTGAACACGCGCTTTGAGACTGCATCGGATGGCTCTCAGGAAATCGTTGGCTTCGACGGCATCAACCTCGGCTTCGCTGCCCAGACCGACCGCGGACTCGTAGTCCCGTCCGTCCGGAACGCGCATGAGTTGAGTGCCCGCGAACTGGACGCAGAGATCCGCCGACTCACCGCCGTCGCCCGTGACGGAAAGGCGACCCCCACCGAACTGGGCTCAGGCACCTTCACGCTGAACAACTATGGCGTATTCGGTGTGGATGGCTCGGCCGCGATCATCAACTACCCCGAGGTTGCGATGCTCGGCGTGGGCCGCATCATCGACAAGCCCTGGGTGGTCAACGGTGAGCTGGCCGTCTGCAAGGTCACCGAGCTGACCCTCGCCTTCGACCACCGAGTGTGCGACGGCGAAACCGCAGCCGGCTTCCTCCGATACGTCGCCGACGCAATCGAGAACCCGGGCGGCGCGCTCGCCGACATGTAACCCCCGACGCTCGCTCACGTCCCGAGGGTTTGGGCCGGACGCTGGCGCACATCCCTCGGGCTTGGGCGGGACGCTCGCTCATGTCCCGAGGGGTTGGGCGGGTCGCTCGCTCATGTCCCGATGGCTTGAGCCGGACGCTCGCTCATGTCCCGAGGGTTTGAGCCGGATGCTCGCTCATGTCCCGAGGGATTGGGCGGGACGCTCGCTCACATCCCGAGGGTTTGGGCCGGACGCTCGCTCAGGTCCCTCGGGTAGCGTCACTCGCCGAGTGTCGACGTAATAATCTTCCTGACTCCCGCTCGGTAGGCCCTCCGGTGTTGGAGCTTAGGCTTGGCTAACCTAAAGTTCTTGAAGGAGATAGTCCCCAACCTCCCCTTCTCCCCAAGAAAGTAGCCCCCATGAAGTTCCGCAAAAACGCGCTGGCCGGAATCGCACTCGCCGCCACCGCAGCCCTCGGCCTCGCAGCCTGTGGCTCCAACGCCGGCACCGCACCTGCCGCCTCTGATGCCGCTGCTTCAGGCGAAGGCATCACGGTGTACAACGCCCAGCACGAGAGCCTGACCAAGGAATGGATCGACGCCTTCACCAAGGAGACCGGCATCAAGGTCACCCTTCGCCAGGGCTCGGACACTGAGATGTCCAACCAGATCGTCCAAGAGGGCGCAGCTTCACCGGCCGACGTTTTCCTCACTGAGAACTCACCCGCAATGGCGCAGGTTGAAAACGCAGGCCTCTTCGCAGATGTGGACAAAGCCACTGCAGATCAGGTCCCGGCAGAGTTCCGCCCGTCCACGGGTAAGTGGACCGGCATCGCCGCTCGCTCCACCGTTCTGGTCTACGACAAGAACAAGATCAGCGAAGACAAGCTCCCCAAGTCCATGCTTGATCTGGCCAATCCTGAGTGGAAGGGCAAGTGGGCTGCTTCGCCCACGGGCGCTGACTACCAGGCGATCGTTGCCGCCCTGCTCGAACTCAAGGGCGAGGCCGCTACTGAAGCCTGGCTCAAGGGCATGAAGGAAAACTTCAAGGCCTACAAGGGCAACGGCACGGCCATGAAGGCTGTCAACGCCGGAGAAGTCGATGCCGCACTGATCTACCACTACTACTATTACGGCGATCAGGCCAAGACCGGCGAGAACTCCAAGAACGTCACGCCGTACTACTTCAAGAACCAGGACCCGGGTGCATTCCTTTCCATCTCGGGCGGCGGTGTCCTGAAGTCCTCCAAGAAGGCATCCGACGCCCAGGCATTCCTGAAGTTCATCACGGGCAAGCAGGGCCAGGAGATCCTCAAGACCGGTACCTCCTTCGAGTACGCCATCGCGTCCCAGGTTGATGCCAACCAGAAGCTGGTTCCCATCAAGGAACTGCAGGCACCGGCCGTTGACCCGGCCAAGCTGAATTCCACCAAGGTCACCGATCTGATGACCAAGGCAGGACTGCTGTAATTCCGTGAGCGTCCGACTTTCGGCTCCCGGCTCGCAGAGACCGGAAAGCACGACGACGGCGGGTGGGGGCAAGCGCCCCCGCCCGCCTTTCGGCGTTTCCACTGTGTCCTTGCTGGCTGTGCTGATTGCACTGTTTTCATTGGTGCCGTTGGGCTATGTCGTCTATATGACAGCAGCGACAGGTTGGGACACCGCCGTCGAATTGATTGTCCGGCCGAGGGTCGGCGAGTTGCTGCTGAACACGATCATGCTGATGGTTTTGACTGTTCCGCTGTGCCTGGTTCTGGGCGTCGGCGGGGCCTGGTTGGTGGAGCGGACCAACCTTCGCGGTCACCGCTGGTGGGCCGTCGCCTTGGCAGCACCCTTGGCAATCCCTGCGTTTGTGAACAGCTACTCATGGGTGTCCGCGGTTCCTTCATTGGAGGGAATCTGGTCGGGCGTACTCATCGCCACGCTGTCCTACTTCCCGCTCGTCTACATCCCGGCAGCCGCTACTCTAGGCAGGCTCGACCCGGCTATCGAGCAGTCCGCCGCCTCCATGGGCTTTGGTCCTTGGGCCGTGTTTTTCCGAGTGGTGCTGCCTCAACTTCGTATCGCGATGACCGGCGGGGCTCTGCTGGTGGCGTTGCATCTCCTGGCCGAGTATGGAGCCTTTGCCATGATCCGTTTCGATACCTTCACCACCGCGATCATGGTCCAGTTTCAGTCGACGTTCAACGGCACGGCAGGCAATATGTTGGCCAGCGTTCTGGTGTTCCTCTGCCTTATTCTGTTGCTCGCCGAGGTGAAAAGCCGCGGCTCGGCCCGCTACGCACGCGTAGGTTCCGGCGCCCAAGCCAAAGCCACCCGGATTCCTCTCGGCGGTTATCAAGCGCCGGCGCAACTGGGGTTGTTGAGCCTAACCGTCTTGGCTTTCGGGCTTCCTGTGTGGTTCGTGTTGCGTTGGACCGTGGCTGGAGGGCCGGAGGTTTGGGCAGCGGACGAGTTCGTTCCTGCCCTCCTGCAAACCCTCATGTACGGGGCAGTGGGCGCTGCAGTCACCACGGTGGTGGCCTTCCCCATGGCATACCTGGCTGTCCGGCACCCTAGCTGGTTCAGTAAATTGCTTGAGCTTTCCAATTACGTGACCAGCTCGATGCCCGGGATCGTGGTGGGCCTTGCGTTCGTCACTGTCAGCATCCGCGCCATTCCGGGTGTCTACCAAACCGCTGGTGTCCTGATCGCTGCCTACGTGCTGCTTTTCGTGCCGCGGGCCCTGGTGAACCTCCGTTCCGGTCTTGCCCAAGCGCCCAAGGAGCTCGACGAGGCCGCCCAGTCCCTGGGTAAGGCTCCACTGGTGTCATTCTTCAAAGTCACCCTGCGGCTCACCGCCCCGGCCGCTGCCGGGGGAGCGGCCCTGGTTTTCCTCGCCATCGTCAATGAACTCACGGCTACGCTCCTGCTCGCACCCAACGGCACTCGAACTTTGGCAACGGAGTTCTGGAGCAAGAGCAGCGAAATCGACTACACCGGCGCGGCACCCTACGCGCTGCTGATGATCCTGCTCTCGGCCCCCATGACGTACCTCCTCTTCCAACAGTCCAAGAAAGTGGCCGGACAGTGACTACTCATTCCTCCCCGGGTTTCGCGGCACCGCGCGTTGCACCCTCGGTTGCACCAACAACGGACACTCACCTCGACATTGCCGGCGTCACCAAGAATTTTGGTCCGCAGACCGTCTTAAGGGGTGTTCACCTCTCCGTCTCCAAGGGTGGCACCACGGCCATTGTGGGTCCGTCAGGTTCGGGCAAGACCACGTTGCTCAGGCTTATTGCCGGCTTTGAACATCCCACCAGCGGAGCGATCAGCCTCAACGGAACTTCGGTTGCCGGAAACGGCGTCCGGGTTCCCGCGCACAAGCGCCACGTTGGCTATGTCGCCCAGGACGGTGCCCTCTTCCCGCACCTTACAGTGGGGCAGAACATCTCTTTCGGTCTGGACGTTGGAAAGCTCGACGGCGGTCGGCGGGGCGTGCGGGCACGCGTTGAGGAACTTCTCGCGATGGTTTCGCTCGATGCGTCCATGGCAAAGCGCCGCCCCCACCAGTTGTCGGGCGGTCAGCAACAAAGGGTTGCATTGGCACGTGCCCTGGCTCGGGAGCCCGAATTGATGCTCCTCGATGAGCCGTTCTCCGCCCTCGATGCCGGGCTTCGCGTCGCCACGCGAAGAGCCGTAGCCAAGGTTCTGAACGAAGCAGGCGTGACCACCATCCTGGTCACACACGACCAGGCCGAAGCGTTGTCCTTCGCGGACCAAGTGGCCATCATGCGTGATGGAAAACTGGCCCAAATTGGCAATCCTTTCGTCGTTTACACTCGTCCCGCTGACCGTGCCACCGCAGAGTTTCTGGGGGAGGCGGTCATTCTGGACGCGTGGATGGAAGGCTCGCTGGCTACATGCTCGCTGGGCGGTATCCCCGTCAGGCGCCCGCCCGCACAAGGCAAGGTCCAACTCATGCTGCGACCGGAACAAATCCGCATCGCCCCGGATGGCCCCATCCGTGGCGTCGTAGTGGACACCGACTACTTCGGACCGGAAACCACCGTGCGCATCAAATTGGGTGCTTATGCTGCTCCCGACGGAGGAAGCTCCGGCAACGGCCACCGCTACCCAGGCGGCGGCGAAGTCATCACCATCAGGCATTGGAATGCATCCATCACCAAACCTGGAACGGAGCTTTGCCTTCGAGTGGTTGGAGAGGGCGTAGCGTTCCCGGTGAGCGGCTAACAGAAGTCATATTCGCGACGGAAGGCATTATCCAGTTGAGTTAGGTTAGCTTTACCTTGTTAACTCCCGGGTGTGACTATTCAGCCGGATTTGGCCGGAGTTTCGTTCGCCGCCAACCTGGCCTCGTTCGGAGACCGTACCGCCATCAGTATCGGGGAACGCTCAGTCAGCTACCTCGAACTTGCCCGCCGCGTCGAGGCCATGGCGCGCTCGTTCGGTCCTGCCCGATGCCTGATTGCCCTTGAGGCCGAGAACACCCTGTCGTCGCTGACGGTCTATCTCGCCGCACTGGCGTCAGGGCATCCACTGCTGATCTTGCCCCCGGGCGGTGGCCAAACTTCCGAAAAGCTCATTGCCGCCTATGACCCGGACATTGTTGCCCGTTCAGCGCAGGGCGATTGTGTCCTGGACATCCGCAGGCTCAAGACCCGGCACCAACTGCATCCTGAGCTGGCACTCTTGGTCAGCACTTCCGGTTCCACCGGATCGCCAAAACTTGTTCGTCTCTCCGGTGCCTCCGTTCAGGCCAACGCGGCCGCTATCGCCGAATACTTGCACCTGCGTCCAAGTGACACCGCAGCCACCACGCTTCCCCTCTCATACTGCTACGGGATGAGCGTGGTCAACAGCCACTTGCTGGTGGGTGCCTCGATCGCACTGACAGACCTATCGGTCGTGGACCCTTGTTTTTGGGAACTGGTCCGGTCCCGGCACGTGACGTCGTTCGCCGCAGTGCCGTACACGTTCGATCTTCTTGACCGGGCCGGCTTCGAGCGCATGGACCTTCCGAGCCTGCGTTACATCACCCAGGCCGGAGGCCGACTGGCACCGGAAAAGGTCCGTTCATTCGCTGAACTGGGCCAAAAACGAGGCTGGGACCTTTTTGTCATGTACGGGCAGACGGAGGCAACGGCCCGGATGGCCTATTTGCCGCCCGACCAGGCGGTAGTCCACCCGCATGCAATCGGAATTCCAGTACCAGGCGGAGCGTTCCGGCTTGAACCCGTTCCGGGGCTCGATGCCAGCGAACTCGTATTCAGCGGCCCCAACGTCATGCTGGGCTATGCGGAGCGACCCGAGGATCTGGCTCTCGGCCGCGAAGTTACGGAGCTCCGTACCGGCGACCTTGCTCGTCAAGGCCCGGGCGGCCTCTATGAGATCGTTGGCCGGCGCAGCAGGTTCGTCAAAATCGCAGGGCTCCGGATTGATCTGGGACAAGTAGAGCGGCTTCTTGGAGACCTTGGCCTTAGTGCCGCCGCTGCCGGCTCGGACGAGAAGGTGGTTGCGGCCGTGGAAGGGGACCGTGACTTCGCCTTGGCGGCCAAAACATTGGCGCAGGACCTGCGGGTGCCGCGTGCCGCCGTCGAACTTTACTCTGTACCGTCCATTCCGCGGCTGGCCAACGGGAAACCTGACTACCCCGCTATCCTGGCGCTGTCCGTCCGTCCAGAGCCGGCCCAGCCGGAAGACGTTCTCCACGCCGACGACGGCAATTCGCCCGCGACGACGGATTCCGTGCAGAGAATCTTCGCAGACGCGTTGGAGCGTCAGGACGTTGCTATCACGGACAGTTTCGTTTCCCTGGGTGGAGACTCGCTATCTTACGTAGCGGTGTCCGTGCGGCTGGAAAAGGTTCTTGGCCGAATTCCACAAGGATGGCACACGATGCCCATCTGTGAGCTCGTTCCCGCGCCGGACTCAGCACCGTCGGGAGACTTGGGGAAAGCGGGAGCTCCGGGCTCGGTTGGCCGTGCCGTGCAGAAGTGGCAAAGCAAGCTGCTCGCGAGCATGGAAACAGGGATTGTCCTCCGTGCTGTGGCCATCGTTTTCATCGTGGCCACGCACATCGACTTTTTCTCTTGGGAAGGCACCGCGCACGTGCTCATGGCCTTGGCCGGCTACAACTTTGCGCGTTTCCAGCTCACCGGGTCCAGGCGCGAGCGGCTTAGACGGCAACTACGGGCTGTCGCGCGGATAGTGGTGCCCAGCATCGCAGTGATCGGCCTCGCGTTCGTCGTCACCGACGACTATCGCTGGCACAACGTCTTCTTACTGAATTCCTTGGTGGGCCCGCCAGGGTGGACTGACCTGTCGCGCTTTTGGTTCGTTGAGGTGCTGGTCCACATCCTGCTTGGGTTGGCGATCCTCCTGGTCATTCCTGGCGTTGATAGGGCGCTGCGCAGATGGCCATGGGCCTTTCCACTGGTCCTGGCAGGCATTGATCTCTTGCAGCGCTTCGACGTCATTGAACTGCCCTACCCCGGTCAGGGGCCTGTACTGTGGCTCTTCGCCTTCGGATGGGCCGCGGCGGTATCCAGGCGATGGTGGCAACGCGCTGCCATGACGGCCCTGGCCCTGTTGACCATTCCCGGATCCTTCCCAGACGAATACCGTAGCGCCACCATCTTGGTTGGTTTCCTCATTCTGCTGTGGATCCCCACCCTGCCCGTTCCCCGCGGCCTTCATCGCATCACGGCGCTGCTAGCAAGTTCATCCCTCTACATCTACGTCACTCACTGGCTGGTGTATCCGTACTTCGACGAGTTCAGCAAAGGCTTGGCGGTGGCGGCATCCCTGGCGGCAGGAGTGGCGTACTGGGCGTTGGCAACCCGTGCGATGGGCAACGCCGAGCGGTGGCTTCTGGCGAATCCTTCTCCGGTTGGACCAAACCTTCATACGGGGGCCCAGCAAGCGGGACTTCGGACTCTATTTGCGGCTCGGATCCGGGCTAAGACTGGGAGTAAATCTCAGAAGTGAAAGGTGCCGATCATGATGTGGGGTTATGGACAAGGCATGGTGTGGATGTGGCTTTGGGTTTCTCTGCTACTTGTCGGCATCGCGTTGCTTGTACTTCTGGCAATAAGGGTCTTTGGCGGCGGCCGCGCCGGATACGTGCCTGCAGGCCCACAAGGGCCAGGCGACCCGCCGCCGGTGAAAGAGAGCAGGGCACGCCAGATCCTCGATGAGCGCTTTGCGAAGGGGGAGCTCACAGCAGACCAGTACCGGGAGTACCTCAATGTGCTCGGTGAGGACCGATAGTGCGAGCCATCAGCCCTCGCCAAGTTCTGTTTCCGAAAACCGGGCAGACCTCTTCATGTGAGAGATGAACACTTGTTCTTCATACCCCCTGGGGGTATATTGAAGGTGTTGTCAGTGAGTGGTATGTCGCGGAGGGCCGTATGGGTTCCTTTTTACAGCCGTTCAACCACAGCACCCATCGCATCTTCTGCAATGAAGGGAACTGACATGCAAACACCACCACGTACCGAGCTCCCGCTGGCTGCTTCCTCATCTGGCTGCGGTTGCTGCTCCACCGATGCGAGCCCCACTCCGCCAATCGAAACAGGTGTTGAGTACGGCGTAGAGGGCCTGACCTGCGGGGGATGCGTGGCCAGCGTTGAGCTGGCCGTCAAGGCCCTCGACGGCGTCGATACGGCGTCCGTTGACCTCGCCCCCGGCGGAGTCTCCCGCCTGATCATCACTGGATCCGCCGGGCCGTCTGCGGTCCGGGATGCCGTCACGTCGGCGGGGTACAGCCTGACCAGCAGCTAGTCCAAACACGTTCGGCCCGCACCGCCTAAGCGATGCCGCGGGCCGCACCTGGAGGAGCGCACCATGACAGAACACGCCCGTCACCCCGATCACCACACTTCATCAGCCAGCGCAGCAGCCGACACGGATCAGGTAGTACCTCACCAGCCGCCCGGCGCGCCGACACCCTCGCATCAGCACCCCTCCCACCCACAAGGACATGGCGCCCAGGACGATCATGCAGTGCACAGCCACGGCCAGCATGCCGGGCACAGCACAGCCATGTTCAAAGACAGGTTCTGGTTGACCTTGGCCCTGTCGGTCCCGGTTGTGTATTTCAGCCCGATGTTCGGGCATCTCCTGGAATATATGCCCCCGGAATTCCCGGGGTCGACCTGGATCCCGCCAGTTCTGGGGACCGTGATCTTCCTCTATGGAGGCATGCCGTTCCTTAAAGGCGGCCTGAACGAGCTGAAGGCCCGGCAGCCGGGCATGATGCTGCTGATCAGTATGGCCATCACCGTCGCGTTCGCCGCGTCCTGGGCCACCAGCCTGCGGATCGGGAACTTCGATCTGGACTTCTGGTGGGAACTGGCATTGCTGGTAGCCATCATGCTGCTCGGACACTGGATCGAAATGCGGGCTCTCGGCTCGGCTCAGGGCGCCCTCGATGCCCTGGCCGCACTGCTGCCCGACGAAGCCGAACGCGTCTCCGAGACCGGCGTCGAAACTGTCCCGGTTTCCGAGCTGAGGACCGGGGACGTTGTTCGGGTGCGGACCGGGGCCCGGATGCCCGCCGACGGCACCATCGCCGACGGACAAGCCGAGTTCGATGAATCCATGATCACCGGTGAATCCAAAACAGTGCTGCGTTCCGTCGGAGACCCGGTGGTAGCCGGGACCGTGGCCACGGACAACACCGTCCGCGTTACGGTAACGGCGGTCGGGGACGACACGGCTCTGGCTGGTATCCAGCGGTGGTCGCCGAAGCACAGGCATCATCCTCGAAAGCCCAGGCCCTCGCGGACAGGGCGGCGGCGTTCCTGTTCTACTTCGCTACCATCGCCGGTGTCATCACCTTCATAGTTTGGGCCTTGTTGGGTAGCCTGCCAGACGCCGTCACCCGTACAGTGACGGTGCTGGTGATCGCCTGCCCCCACGCCCTCGGGCTCGCCATTCCACTGGTAATTGCGATTTCCACGGAACAGGCCGCCAAGGCTGGGGTGCTGATAAAGAACCGGATCGCGCTGGAGCGGATGCGCACCGTGGACATCATTCTGTTCGACAAGACCGGGACTCTGACCAAGGGCGAACCCGAGCTCAAGGACACTGCCGCAGTTGAAGGTATCAGCACCGATGAGTTGTTGTCGTTGGCCGCGGCCGTGGAGTCTGACAGCGAACACCCCGTCGCCCGGGCCATTGTCCGGGCAGCCCAAAGCAGAGGCCTGGAAGTGCCGCAAGCCACGGGTTTCACCTCGATGACGGGCCGGGGTGTGCGCGCGATGGTCGACGGCCGGAGCGTGCAGATCGGAGGGCCGGCACTGCTGCGCGAACTGGCGCTCGCGGAACCCGACTCCCTGGCGAGGTCCACGCATGAATGGATGGGGCGAGGCGCAGCCGTGCTGCACGTCATAGACGGGGACCGGATCCTGGGTGCGGTCAGCCTGGAGGACGCCATCCGGTCCGAGTCCCGGCAGGCCGTAGACGCACTGCAAAGCAGGGGCATCAAAGTCGCCATGATCACCGGCGACGCCCGGCAGGTAGCCACTTCGGTGGGAGCGGAGTTGAACATCGATGAGGTCTTCGCTGAAGTCCTGCCCGCGGACAAGGACAAAAAAGTCGCTGAACTGCAGGCCCGCGGCCTTAAGGTCGCGATGGTCGGGGACGGCGTCAACGACTCGCCTGCGCTGGCCCGGGCCGAGGTTGGCATCGCCATCGGTGCCGGCACCGATGTGGCGATGGAATCAGCCGGGGTCATCTTGGCCGGCAACGATCCCCGGGCGGTGCTGTCCATGGTTGACCTGTCCCGGGCCAGCTACCAAAAGATGTGGCAGAACCTCGTGTGGGCCACGGGCTATAACATCATCGCCGTGCCCTTGGCCGCGGGCGTGCTGGCATTCGCCGGAATCGTCCTGTCCCCGGCTGCAGGGGCGGTCCTGATGTCCATATCCACGATCGTGGTGGCACTGAACGCCCAGTTGCTCCGTCGGGTGAAACTGAACCCCTCGCAGGTTCGTTGACTCAATAGTGTGCAGGCCTCACCGGAATCAACTCCGGCCACGTCCAGGGACATCCAAATCGACGTTTGAAGAACGTGTCCTCGCCCTTTTCGCGAGCTGGGCAAGCAGCTGCGCGTCGCTCATGTGGCTGGCTCGTATCCGACAAGCCAGTGAAGTCCGTGACGATCAATGACTTGGCCATCGGACGCGCCCCAGGGCTTTGGCGACAGCGGATCAAGCACCGACCCGTCAATGGAGAGTTGATCGAACCATTTGTGGAGGAGTGCCGGTTCGGCGGTTCCCAGCAGCGAGAGCATGATGCCTTCGAGCCGGACCGTTGTTTGGCCTTCGGCTGCGTCCGATCCTGCCAAAGCAACGATGCCGTTGAGCACTCCATGAGCTATGGCTTCTGGTGGGCCATCGCTCCTGCCGAAGTCCTCGTAGGTGTGCAGGGACAGCTCACCGCCGAAAATGCCCGAGTAAAAGTTCAGTGCTTCCCGCGCCGTTCCCGGGAAAGAGACATAGATCTGGGGCCCGGCCATGCGCCCATGAGTTTTAGGTGTCATGGCAGTGCTGTCCTTAACCCGATCGATGGTGGCACCCCAACCCTCCCGGGTACCTCCCAGAATGAGCTTTTGCACTTCTTCGATGTCCAGATGCTCAGAGAACTGAACTGTGAGGACGAGCTCCGTTTGCGTGTCCAGCTCGTTGAGCTGCACCGTGACAACAGGGGCATTCAGTTCGCTCTCACCGTCGAGTTCGGGCCATCCTCCGACAGCTCCCCAGCGGAAGACGAGTCGTTCGTCGGGAACGATCTCCAAGTAGATCCCTCCGGTGGGATAGCTGAGGTCGTCATCGACGATCATCTGCTGTTTCCACGTCCCTCCAACCCGGAGGTCCACCTCAATGGGTGTGGTCGGCGTGGGCATGTCGGGGTTGTAGAACCAGGCCAAGTGATCAGGGTCAGTCCACGCTCTGAACACCGACTGCCGAGATGCAGCAAGAATTCGGGTAAGGGTGAAGCTTCGATTCTGTGGCGGGTAATCGGTCGTCATCTATCCTCCGGTTCGGTGCGAGCGTCGGGCTGCTCGGGTGTTATGGCGAGCTGAGCGTCGAGGCGATCCAGACGGGCGCTCAGGAAATCGCGGTACGGTCCCATCCATTCCTCAACCTTTTGGAGAGGTGCGGGTTGAAGCCGGCAGTTCCTCCACTGGGCAGATCTGGACTTTGTGATCAGCCCAGCCTGCTCGAGCACTTTCAGGTGGCGTGATACGGAAGGCACGCTAATCGAGTGTGGGGCGGCCAATTCGGTCACCGTCGCCTCGCCCCGCTGCAACTGCGCCAGCAGAGCACGGCGGGTGGGATCCGCCAACGCAAGGAAAATCGTACTCAATTCGTCCATTTGCAGCCCAGCCTAATTACGTACCTACGCAAATACAACGATGAGGTCGCTCCTGTTCAAGCGTTCACGAGAACCAACCGAGGAGAGGGCATCGGTGTCTTAATCTCTGGACCGGTGCGGAGGACCCAAGCGATCAGGCCGGACTACAGCGCCGATCCGTGTACTCCGAAAGGAACCGGAGACGGTCTGTTCTGGTTGGTCCCATCACCGAGTTGTCCATATTCGTTCCAGCCCCAAGCCAAAGCATCACCGTTGCCCAGCACGACGAAGGCATAACCGACTCCGCCGAAAACTGCCACTGCTCCGGTGACACCGACTACTGGGGTAGGGAGGTGTCGCTCGTTTGTGTCCCCACTTCCTACGGAACCCAGCACGTTATAGCCCCATCCGCGGACTGTGCCGTCTTTCATGAGGGCATAGCCATTTCCGTCGCCGGCTTCCAGAGATGCGACTCCGGACAGCTCAGCAATTGCTACTGGCAAGTGACGCCAGGTTGTAGTTCCGTCGCCGAGTTGCCCCCAGCTGTTGTTACCCCAAGCCCACGCCGTGCCGTCCGTTTTCAGTGCGTACGCCGTGCCGTTTCCAGCGGAAATGCTTTTGACGTTGTCGAGGTTGACCTTGATCGGGTCCAGCCGCTCGGTTGTGGTGCCATCGCCCAGTTCGCCCGTGCCGTTCCGTCCCCATGCCCAGAGAGTTCCGTCGCTTTTCAGTGCGTAGCCCGCAGCCGGACCTGCCGAGATTGCCGTGATGCTGGAAAGACTTGTCAGGCGTGCCGGCACCGGGCGAACCTGCGGTTGCATGGCGTCAGGTCCTAAGGTGTATAGACCCCATGCCCAGACAGACCCGTCCTTCTTCAGGGCTATGGCGCCGTCGTACATGGCCGCAACGTCCACCACATCGCTCAAGCCTTGGATGGGCGCCGGAGTAGAACGGGACTCGGTAGATCCGTCCCCGAGCTGGTGGGAGGAGTTATTCCCCCATGCCCATACGGTGCCATCGAGTTTGACTGCGTAGGACGCCCCGTGGCCGGCGGCTACGTGCTTCACTCCGCTAAGTCCGGGAACGGGTTCTGGCAGGCTTCCCTCGGCGTCTGCACCCCAAGTCCGCACAGTGCCGTCAGATTGAACTTCGTAGGCCACTGTTGAAGACCCCGTGAAGGACCGCTGAACCACTTCCGGCTCCGGCGTCGATGTGTTAGTCGGTGTAGGCGTCGGCGTGGGGTTTGTTGGTGGGGGCTGGATGACGGTGGTGCCTTGGCACGGGTTTGCAGTGAACAGTGGCCATGACTTGGTTACTGTGGCTTCCCACTCGCCCAGGTCGAAGCCCATGATCTCGATGCCTGCAGTTACGCCTAGCCGCCCTTCGACGCCGAGCTCCAGCGGGCAGGTCCAGCTGAGTTGTTGCCCGGTGGCCGCCGTAACGGTGATGGTGGTGGTCGCGTACGGTCCCATTCCGAACATGATCCCTGCGACGCCGTAGAGCTTGATCGTGGCATCAAAATCCAGTGACGCCCGCACGGTAAGAGACGCGGATGCCTTGTATTGATTCTGGATCCCGGCAGTGGAGGGCTTGTCATTGACCAGGTTGAACGAGCCGTTTTTGTATTTGAAACCGTGACCGCTGGAAACAGTCTGCGACGAGGAGAAAACCACCTGCGCATCCCCGTCCAGGGCGAAGTTCGCATTCATCTCCGCATCGGCGGTCACCGCCACGGGGACCGGCCCAACCCAGAACGTGAACCAGGCATTGAGCTCACCAAGCTTTGAGGTCACCTGACCCTTCAACGACCCCTCGGCGGTGACGGAATGCTCGGCCTTCACCGACGGCGTCACCACTACCGAGGCTTCCTTCAACTGCAGAAAACCGACGTCCAAGGTCATCTTCGCCGTGGCCTTCGCCGTCACCGACGACTTCAAAGTCACCGAGCCATTACCAGTCAAAGGTGCGTCGGGTTTGCCGAACTCACCCTTGACGGTCTTCTTGAACGTCATGGACTTGTTGAACACATCCGCCGAGGCTTCCGCGAACGGTTGGGCCATGTCCAGCTTTGTTGCGGTCGGGGCCGCGTCTGGTTCAACCACGACGTCGGGCTCCGGGATGAACTCTGACCTCACCGGGGTGCCGCTCACCTCGAGCAACCCGCCGGTGGAGACG
>NZ_JCAXEJ010000022.1:0-80273 GCF_059759005.1 Paenarthrobacter sp. GQ52 | reverse complement strand
GTTGCTGGCGGCGAGGGGCGAAGTTGAGGAGGGTGCGCCGTCGTACGCCATTGACCGCTACAAGCTGCTGGACGTCAACGCCGGCACCACCGGCGGAGCAGGCGGCGACGCCTAAACAGCCCGCATGACAAATTGGCGGCAGCGTTCGTGAAGAACGCTGCCGCCAATTGTCGTTGAGCGGGTTTCGTTGAACCGGACTTAGGTGCCCAGGTTCCTTCTATCGACCACGAAGCCGGTTGCCGCATTCTCGCGAACCGCGTTGATACCAGCCACTACCGCTTTCAGGTTCGGGAACTGTGGCGACACTGCCACAACCGTTCCATCCTCCGCGGTCAGCCGGAACCGGAATGAGTTGGTTCCTGCCTTGAGAATTTCAAAACTGCCAGCCATTTTCCCCTGTTCTTTCACGCGACACTGCGTATCCGAGCTGACTTCATAACTCCCTCACCGACCATATCGGCCAATTCAGACCACCAAAAGCCCTACTGATCGGTAATTTACAACCGATATTGGTAGATCTCTTGGAAAGAAACCCAAGGAGCTAGAGACCGCATGGAGCCCCGCGCGTATCGTGAGGATATGACTGACACCGGCACGGCCCCCACCACGGGCGTGCTCCTCGCTGCAGGCGCCGGAACACGGCTGGGTCGCGGCCCCAAGGCGCTGCTCCCTTTCCGGGGCAGGACCCTGGTGGAAGTACTCGCCGACACGCTGTTCGACGGCGGATGCCGCGAGGTTGTTGTGGTGCTCGGCGCTGAGGCCGACCTTGTCCGCCAAAGCACCGATTTGGGCACGCATGTGGTGGTCGAGAACGAAAATTGGGCCAAGGGAATGGCCGGCTCTTTCCGCACCGGCATTGATGCGGCCATGGCAGGCAACAGCATCATGGTGGCGCTGGTGGACCAGCCCGGGTTAACCCCGACGGCGGTGAGCAGGTTGCTGGGCAGCCACCGTCCCGGCCGGGTCACCGCAGCCGCCTACCCGGACGAGTCCGGCCACCTGAAGCGTCGGCACCCGGTGATTTTCGACGTCGGACTCCGCTCCGAAGCGGCTGCAGCCGCCAATGGCGACACGGGCGCGCGTTCGTTCCTGAAGGCGCATCCGGGGCTCGTGGATCTGGTGGACTGCAGCGACCTCTGCTCCGGCGAGGACCTGGACACGAAGGACCAGCTGCATCTTTTGGAAGGGTAGCGGCGGTTCGGACGGGTAACGGCGGGTAAATTTAGGGACATGATCCGCATCGCAACTGATGATCCCGCACGCCCGGATGTCCACGAGCTCCTCAGCGAGCACCTGGCCGATATGTTCGCCACTTCCCCGGCCGAAAGCGTTCATGCACTGGACCATTCGGCGTTGAAGCATGAGTCGATTATGTTCTGGACAGCCCGGGAGGACGGCGTTCTGCTGGGTTGCGGAGCGTTGAAGGCCCTGTTCTCCGGGCACGCCGAGATCAAGTCAATGCGCACTGCTTCCATTGCCCGCGGACGTGGAGTGGCCACCCAAATGCTGGAACACATCGTGGCCGAAGCCGCCCGGATGGGTTACGAGCGGGTGAGCCTGGAAACGGGAACCGAGGACTACTTCGCCCCCGCCCGCCGGCTGTACGCCAGGCACGGATTCACGGAGTGCCCGCCGTTCGGGGATTACACCCTGGACCCCAACAGTGTGTTCATGGAGCTCGCCGTCTCACCCAAGTAGGTTTCGCACCCAAGTAGGTCGCAGTTAAGCGCGTTCTGACGGCTCAAAACGCGCTCTGCTGCGACCTAGTTGGGTTGGCACGGGACAGGGGTTAGTTGGGTTAGACGGGTGCAGTGGTGCGGTCGCGGAGGGCCAGGTAAATCTTGTCCCGCGCGATGGGCAGCTCGCCGAAGCGGATCCCGGTGGCGTTGCGGATCGCGTTGGCCAGGGCGGGAGCCACGGGGTTGAACGGGCTCTCGCTCATGGACTTGGCACCGAGGGGACCCGTGGAGTCATTGGTGGTGGCGAAATAGACCTCACTGCGTGGAACGTCCGCGAACGACGGAATATGGTACTGCCGCAAGATGTCCGTGGTGACGCGTCCGGCGTCGTCCACTTTCACTTCCTCGTAAAGCACCGCGCCCAGGGCCTGCGCAATGCCGCCCTCGATCTGCCCCCGACACTGCCGCGGATTCACCACCACACCGGCGTCGGCGGCCTGGACACTCTGCAGGATCCGCAGCTCACCGGTTCCTGTATTAACAGCAACCCGGAAGCCGTGAACGTTGAACGCGACCGACCGCGGTGTCCCTCCCCAGTTGCCGTCCGTGGCGAGTCGAACGCCTTGCAGCCGGGCGGCGTCGACGATTTCCGTCAGCGGCAACGTGCGATCGCCGCACTGAACGGCGCCGTCCACCAAGCGGCAATCAGTCAAGGCGGCTCCGGTCAGTGAAGCCGCGACCGTCTGGATCCGGGTGGCGAGTTCCAGCGCCGCACCCAACGTCGCCTTACCTGCCACCACGGTTCCGGCCGAACCGAACGCGCCGGTGTCGTGCTCCAGGAGGTCGGTATCGGACTGCCGCACCGTCACTTTGGACGCCGTCGTAGCCAAGGCCGTGGCAGCCAATTGCGCATGGACGGTTGTGGTGCCGTTCCCGAATTCCGCAGTACCGACGTCGACGGCGAACCTTCCGTCCGCTTCCAGGCTCACCCGGGTGTGGGCGAAGTGGCCGCGGGGCGGAACGGTGTCGATCATGGACAGGGCTGCCCCTTCCCCGACCACCCAATCCGGGCCCAGATCATCCAAACCGGCTACGCGGTAGCGTTCCTTGCCGCGGTCCAGAGCGTCCCGCACCAAGGAAATGCACTGATCCAGACCGTAGCTTCCGTAGTGAACGTCTTCCTCGGGTTCGGGTGTTGTGGAGAGCATGTGATCGCCGGGCCGGACCATGTTCTTGAGCCGGAACTCAAGCGGATCCATCCCGATGCCGATGGCGAGTTCGTCAATGGCAGACTCGATCGCGAAGATCATCTGGCTCAGACCATACCCACGGAAAGCACCCGCGGGGACCGTGTTGGTATAGACGGCGTGTGCGTCCACTTTCTTGTTCACGCACTTGTAGACGGCCAAGGACTCTCCACACCCGTGGAACATGACGCCGGGTGCGTGGTTTCCGTAGGCACCTGTGTTGGTGAGGACGTTCAACTGCAGCGCAGTGAGCGAACCATCGCGGCTGGCCCCGGCCTTGAGGTGAATGGTGAAGGGGTGCCGGGTGGTAGTCGCCATGAACTGCTCGGTCCGGGTGAACTCCAGCTGCACGGGCTTCCGGAGTGCAAGGGCTGCGAGGGCCACCAGGTCCTCGGTGAGGACTTCCTGCTTGCCACCGAAGCCGCCGCCAACCCGGCCTGCCACCACGCGGATACTCTCTGGCGGCAGGTTGAACACCCGGCTCAGCGTCCGCTTCACCAGGAAAGGTACCTGCGTGGAGGAACGGATCATCAAGCGGCCGTCTTCATCCAGCCAGGCAATGGAGGCGTGGGTTTCCATCGCCACGTGCTGCACGCGCTGCGTCTTGTACGTGTGCTCGTGAATGAAGTCTGCGGCCGCAAAGCCGTCGGCCACGCTGCCCAGTTCGGCATGGACCTCGGCCACCACGTTCTGGAGCGGGCGGGAAATGCGGGAGAAGATGCCGTCCTTTTCTCCATGAATTGCCGGGGCACCGGGGAGGATGGCCTCCTGCGGAGTGAACACGGGCTGCAGGAGTTCGTACTGCACGGTCAACGCCCGGGCACCCGCCTCAGCTGCGCCCACGGATTCGGCCACGACGGCGGCAACCCTCTGCCCGATGAACCGCACCACGTTGTCCAGCACGCGCGTATCGTCCGGGTCGTCGGTGTAATTCTCGTGTTGGGCACTGGAAAACAGCAGCTGCGGTGCGTCTTCGTGGGTGAAGACCGCCACGACGCCGGGAACAGCCAAGGCGGGAGCTTTGTCGATGGACACGATCCGGGCATGCGGATGCGGCGAACGCAGGAGCTTCATGTGCAGCAGGCCTGGGAGTTGTTCAGCCGGCACATCCAAGGCATAGCGGGCGGTTCCTGTCACCACGGCCTGACCGGCGGGTGCGGGAACGTTGTCCCCGAGCTGGCCGGGTGTGGCGGGCACAGCGGCGGACGATTGTGTCCCCGAAACTGAATGTGCCCCCGAAACGTCAGCTCCGGCGTCGTGCGGGTGGACGCCGCTGTGGTCGCCAGCGTGACCGCAGACCGCGTCCGCGATGGAGCGGTAGCCAGTGCAGCGGCATAGGTTGCCCTTGAGGTTGCGGGGCAGGTTGGCGCGTTGCTCGTCGTCGAACGTTGCTGCCGTCATCATCATGCCCGCGGTGCAGAAGCCGCATTGGAAGCCCTGGGCCTCGAGGAACTGCTCCTGCACAGGGTGTAATTCGCCATCCTTGGACAGGCCCTCGATGGTGGTGACCGCTTTGCCCTCGGCGCGGACCGCCGGGTAGATGCAGCTGTGGACGGGCGTGCCATCGACGTGCACGGTGCAGGCCCCGCAGTCGCCGCCATCGCAGCCCTTCTTGACGCCAAAGTTGCCCTCCTCGCGAAGGAAGGTGCGGAGGCATTGTCCTGGGCGGGGTGTGGCCTGTGAGGCAGAACCATTGATCTCAATTGCCATTGCGGGCCTCCTTCTGCTGGGTGCTTGTTACGGCTGGCTGGGTGGACGGCTGGGGCGAGGTGTTGTGCGGCGGCCAGAAATCGCCGGAAACGGTCATTGATTCGCCCAGCAGCTCGGCGCGGATTTCCTCGGCCAGCTTGAACGTCATGTCGCGCCGCCATGCAGGCAGCCCGTGGATGTCATCGTGGTACAGCGGCCACGGGATGGAATCGCCGACGGCGTCAGCCAGCGTCCCGGCGTCGGGAACCTGTCCGGCGGGGAACCTCAGTTGTACCGGCCTTTTGGTGGAAGCAGTCACCGTGATGACCAAACCGCCGTCGGGGTCGAGCCGCCCGATCAGCAGCACGCCGGAGCGGCCCAGGTTGCTGAGCGACAAGCGCCGGAAGGCAACCCTGGCGGAGAGTGCGCCGGCGGGCAGATGGATACTGCGGAGCAACTCCCCCGGTGCCAGCACAGTCTGCATATCGCCTATGACGACGTCGGCCACCGGAACGTCCCGGCTGCTGCCGTCGGGGCTGAGGATGGTGGCTACGCCGTCGAGTCCTGCGCAGAGTGATGTCATGGGCCCTGCCGGCAGGCCGGTGCAAATGTTGCCGCCCACCGTGGACATGTTCCAGATCTTGAACGAGGCCACGAACGAATCGCAGCACGGGCGGATCAGCGCCAAGCCAGGCCACTCGCGGCTGGCGGATTCCGCGGTTTGTGGCAGGGCGTAGAGCTCGGCGACGGTACAGGTGGCGGCCAGCTCGATGCCTTGGTCAGTGACGGTGATGGCGGGCCACTCCGCTTGGCCGAGGTCAAGGAGCCGTTTGAGGACCGTGCTGCCGTAGGAGAAAAGGACAGTGCCCCCGGCGAGCCAGGCATCGCCGTCGCGCCATTGTGCCGGGTCCGTGGTGGGGACCACGGCCTCGATGGTGTTCATGTCCATGGGTCCTCCTGAGTGAGGTGTTGGGCTGCTGCGTGAGTCGGGGCTGAGTGGATCGGGCCGGTGCTGTCCTTGAGCGACGGGAACCCGGGTGCCTTGGAAGTCTTCTGGCCAGTTCCACGCTCAGCGATGATTTCTGCCGTGATGGAAACTGCTACCTCGGCAGGAGTCACGGCGCCGAGGTTCAGCCCGATGGGCGAATGCAACCGTTCCAAGGACTCCGGCGGAGTGCCTGCCTCGAGCAACGCCTCGATCCGTTGGCGGTGACTGCGACGGGAACCCATCGCACCGACGTACGCCAGGTTCAACCGGAGGGCGCCCTCAAGCAACGGGATGTCGAATTTGGGGTCGTGAGTCAGGATGCACACTACTGTGCGGGAATCGATGCGCCCGGCGGCCGCCTCGGTTTCCAGGTAACGGTGCGGCCAATCGGTGACCACTTGGTCTGCGCCAGCGAAGCGGCTTTGCGTCGCGAAGGCAGGCCGCGCGTCGCACAGGGTGACGTTGTATCCGAGGAGTTGCCCGGCCGGGAGCAGGGCCGCTCCGAAATCGTTGGCACCGAAGACCAGCATCCGAGCTGCCGGCAAACGGCTTTCCACGAACAAGGTGATGGGCTCGGGCTGCGTTTCCTCTTGTGGGGGCAAGGCCAACCGCTCGGTAGTGACCCACCCGTCGATGCACCCCTCGGGCGGGGCCAGCCGGACCAACCCGGCGCGGCCACCTTGGAGCAGGGGCTCGACCTGGGCGGCGGCGGCAAAAAGTGTGGAGGGGTGGTCGCCCAGCAATTTGGCCAGTTCCTCGGATTCCATGGCCCGGAACCTCACAGGATCGTTGACCACCATGACTCCACCCTGGCCATCGAGCCGGCGGATCAGGGCTGCAGGGCGCTGAGTTTCAACAAAAACAGACAGTTCAGGCGATCCTGCCCGGAGCGGCTGGATGTGGACTTCCAGTTCTCCTCCACAGGTGAGCCCGACGGCGAACGCGTCCTCGGCACTGTAGCCAAAAGACTCAAGGCGAGGGCCGCCGTCGCGCATTGCTTCCAAGGCCGCCTCCACCACGGCACTTTCCACGCAACCTCCGGACAAGCTGCCCAGGATTTCGCCGTTTTCGGAGACCATCATGGAGGTCCCCATGGGCCGCGGCACGGAGCCTCCGGTCCCCACGATCGTGGCCACAGCACACAGTTGGCCGGAGACCGCAGGCCGCCAGCTGCCCAGTGAAGGCATCAGATCCAGCATGGCAACACATCCTTATTCCAGGTGTCCCGGCCGGGTGGCCCGGCCGGAGCAGTGCGCGATCTTGCCTCATATTCTCATTTCCAGAGGAGGTAGTCGCGGTTATTCAGTAAAAGTGGAGTTCATAGGAACGGGGGCAAGGGCTTCATCTCCCTGCCCCCGTTCCCTGACGGAGCGTCGGTGCCTGTCCCTGAATCACCAGGGCCGCCGCCCGCCGTCGTGCCTGTTATTCAGGGACGACGACGGCGGACGCCTATTCGTGCGGTGGGTACCGGCGGACCGCCGATCGAAGTGCCGGAAATGTATGCCCGCCGGCGCGGGTGCGGCTCCGGGCTAGACGCCCATCAGCGCGTTGATCGGGCCGCGGGCAAAGTAGATGATGAAGCCTGCCGTGACCACCCACATGAGCGGGTGCACCTTCCTGGCCTTGCCCGACGCCGCACTGATCACCGCGAAGGAGATGAAGCCGACGCCGATGCCGTTGGCGATGGAGTACGTCAGCGGCATGGTCACGATGGTCAGGAACGCCGGGAGGGCGATGGAGAACTTGGTGAACTTGATCTCGCGGATCTGCGCCATCATCATCGCACCCACCACCACCAAGGCTGACGCCGCAACTTCCAGCGGGACCACCGAGGTGAGCGGCGTGAAGAACATGGAGCCCAGGAACAGCAAGCCGGTGACCACCGAGGCCAGGCCGGTTCGTGCGCCTTCGCCGATGCCCGCAGCCGAGTCGATGTACACGGTGTTGGACGAACCGGACGTTGCGCCGCCCACCACTGCACCCATGCCTTCAACAATGAAGGCTGACTTCAGCTTGGGGAACGTGCCGTCCTTGTGTGCCACGCCTGCGCTCTTGGCCAGGCCCGTCATGGTGCCCATGGCGTCGAAGAAGTTGGTGAACACCAAGGTGAAGACCAACATCGTCGCAGCCAATCCGCCGATCCTGGCGAAGGAGCCGAAGAGATCGAACTGGCCTACCAAGCTCAGGTCCGGGACGGACACCAGTTGGCTCGACAGGATGGGCACGTTGAGGTGCCAGCCGCCGGGGTTGTCGGCGCTGCCTGGACCGATGCGGAACACGGCCTCGGCAACGGCGGCGAGGACAGTGGTGGCGACGATGCCGATCAGCAGGCCGCCTTGGATCTTGCGTGCCACGAGGATGCCCATGGTCAGCAGTCCGATGATGAAGACAAGGGTGGGGATGGACGTGATGGAGCCGTTGTCGCCGAGCTGGACCGGTGGGCCGCCCGTTGTTGCGCGAACGAATCCGGAATCCACAAAGCCGATGAAGGCGATGAACAAGCCGATGCCAACAGTGATGGCGGCCTTGAGTTCCTTCGGGACTGCCTTGAAGATCGCCGTCCGTGCACCGGTAGCACCGAAGATGACAATCAGGATGCCGTTGATGACCACCAGGCCCATGGCTTCTGGCCATGTAACTTCCTGGATGACCGCGACGGCGAGGAAGGAGTTGATGCCCAAGCCGGCTGCGAGGCCGAAGGGCAGGTTGGCGACGAGACCGAAGATGATGGTCATGACGCCGGCGGTCAGGCCAGTGACGGCTCCAACCTGTGCAGCTGAGAGCCAGCCACCGGCGACGTCGGTAGGGGCGTTTTCTGCCGAGAAGCCACCCAGGATGAGCGGATTCAGGATGACGATGTACGCCATGGTGAAGAAGGTGACCAGGCCGCCGCGGAATTCGCGGGCCAACGTGGAGCCACGCTTCGAGATCTGGAAGAACTTATCCAGGAAGGAGTTCGACACCGGGGGCTTCTTGTTTCCATCTGCCAGGCCGGTTGCCGTGTGCTTTGCCGCTGCGGGCTCTGCGCCGTCTCCTTGGGGAAAGAGCGCAGCCTGCTTTTCAGCTGCTGTCTGCTTTTCAGCGGAATTGTCCAGGATTGTCATGTCAGCCACCGGGCCCTAGTAATCAATCCTGGAATCAAGCGTGTTCCATGTGTTGAACGGCTGGAGGGCCGCCGGAGCCTGGGGGTCGCCCAGTTCCAGCTTGGCTACCGGCATCAGCGCGTCCCGGTTGTCGTTCTCGAAGTACTCGTAGAAGACGGCGTCGTCAAAGCCGACGGATGCGGCGTCGTGACGGTCTGCTGCAAAGAACACGCGGTCAACGCGTGCCCAGAGTGCGGAGGCCAGGCACATGGGGCATGGCTCGCAGCTGGTGTAGAGGGTTGCTCCGCTGAGATCGAAGGTTCCCAGTTCGCGGCAGGCGTTACGGATGGCCGTGACTTCTGCGTGTGCGGTGGGATCATTCGTGGCGGTGACGCGGTTGACGCCTTCGAAGGCTCGTCCGTCCGCGGTGACAATGACGGCGCCGAAGGGGCCCCCACTGTTGAGGACATTGGCTGTTGCCAGCTCAATGGATGTGGCCAGGAATTGCTCGGCCGTGACGGTTGTACTCATGTTGCGACTTCCTTAGTGCTGAGGAAGCCAGGTGACCTGTTTGGGGGCGCTACAGAGAGGAGCTCCAGTTAGCTTGGTTACCAGGCTTCAGCATGTGCGATGAAGGTTAAGTTGCGCCTGGTAGATAGCTTCCCGAGGTCCGGGTGCCCGCCTTTGGCAGTTAGAGCGTAGCACCAGGTTTGTGAGCCGCGCCATAGTTTTTTGAAAACTTAATTTCGTGATGCGAAATTACCTATGCTGCGGGCAGGCGCCGGACTGGTGCCGGCGCTGGTGCCGGGGCTGGTGCCCGAATGTGACCGCAGGCAGCCCGCGGGCGTTGACTGCCGCCGTCGGGCATTTTACGCTTTGGAGACCGGGCCACCCCTCTGGCGGACCGGCCACCTGGATCAGCAGACAGGGCCTAACTGAGCTGGAACGCGTACACGCCGACCAGACAAGGAACCTGTCATGACCCCTCTTTGGATCAAGAACCCGCTGGGTATCTTCACCGCAAACGACCTCGACGCCGGTGGCGGCCTGGTGGTTTCCGACGGAAAAATCCTGGAGTTGGTGCCTACGGGCGGTCAGCCTTCTTCTCCCGCGACTGTCTTTGATGCCTCCGCCCACGTGGTCCTCCCGGGGCTCATCAACACGCACCACCACTTCTACCAAACCCTCACCCGCGCTTGGGGCCCCGTGGCCAACGCGCCGCTGTTCCCCTGGCTGCAAAACTTGTACCCGGTGTGGGCACGATTGACGCCGCGCAGCCTGGAGCTCGCAGTGCAGGTGGCACTGGCCGAGCTGCTGCTCTCCGGCTGCACCACTGCCGCCGACCACCACTACCTCTTCCCCGACGGCATGGAAGACGCAATCGACATCGAAGTGGCTGCGGTGCGCGCCATGGGAATGCGCGCCACCTTGACCCGCGGGTCCATGACCCTGGGAGAGGACGACGGCGGGCTGCCGCCCAGGACCACGGTCCAGTCGCCTGAAGCGATCCTTGCGGACAGCGAACGGCTGATTCGTCAGTACCACGAGACCGGTGATGGGGCTGTTGTGCAGATCGCGCTTGCCCCGTGCTCGCCCTTCTCGGTGACCAAGGAGATCATGGCCGAGAGTGCAGCCATGGCCGAACGCTTCGATGTCCGGCTGCACACGCACCTTGCCGAGACCATTGACGAGGAAGACTTCTGCCGCTCCATGTTCGGACTGCGGACCGTGGACTACTTGGAATCCGTGGGCTGGTTGGGATCCCGCACCTGGCTTGGGCACGGCATCCATTTCAACGACGACGAGATCGCCAGGCTGGGAGCCGCGGGCACCGCCGTCGCCCATTGCCCCACCTCCAACATGCGCCTCGCTTCCGGGACTGCCCGCGTCCTGGAACTTGAGGCTGCGGGCGTTCCCGTGGGGCTGGGAGTGGACGGATCGGCGTCTAACGATGCCTCCAACATGATCCTCGAGGCTCGTCAGGCCCTGTATTTGCAGCGGCTCCGCTATGGCGCCTCAGTTCCCGTGGAGCGGGCACTGGGATGGGCTACTCGTGGATCTGCCGCCGTTTTGGGGCGCTCCGACATTGGGCAACTGGCACCCGGACTGCAAGCGGACCTGGCCTTGTTCAAGCCCGACGAGCTGCGCTTCTCCGGAAGCCACGACCCCGTCGCCGCATTGCTGCTCTGCGGGGCGGACCGTGCCGACCGGGTGATGGTCGGGGGTTCTTGGCGCGTTGTGGACGGTGCGATTCCAGGGCTGGACGTCGCCGGGCTGATCGCTGAGCACTCGGCGGCGGCCCGGAAGCTGGTTGCGGGATAGGTTCTGGTTGCCCGGCTGGGCCCGTTTCGGGGGTTCCCTGCGCAACATGCCGTTCGCACGGCACAGTCCGCAGCGAGCCCCCGAAGCGGGCTGGTGCCCCTTAGATCGCGAGCTTATAAACGTGGTGCGTGTACTCGTTCGCGAACGAATCCGTGAACTTACCGCCCTGCACGGCGATGGTCCGGTTCTCTCCCACGACCTCCACGTGAGAACCGGTAATCCCGGCCGGTAACGTGAAGGTTTTGGAGCCGGTGGTCCCGTTCAACCCGATCCCCGCAAAGAGGTAAGCACTGCCGTTCTTGGCTTTCAGCATGGTGTCCACACCTGCCGCCCCCGCATCCCACACATAGCTCTGCGTATTCAGAACCGGGGCCAGGGCCTGGATCCCTGCCAATGCGGCCTTGATCTTCGCCTTGCGGTCAGCAGGTATATCCACCAGCGAGTACGTCCCGAACTGGGAATCGTTGTTGTGCTGGAAAATATTGATGCCCCTCGCCTCGTGGATGATGGCCGACCACATGGCACCTTCCATCTGCTCGGGGGTGATGGTGCGGTCAGCGCTGTTTTCCAGGAACGGACGCGCCGACTCAACGAACACCCAGTTCGGCTGGATCCCAGGGCTTGATTGGTAGAAGCGCATGCGGTCCGCGACCCATCCATACGCCGCGGCAGTCTTCACCGAAGCACCCTCGGGCCACGACGGAGTCCGATCAGCCTCGAACTGCAAATCCGCGCGCGTGTAAAAGTACTGGTCATTAGACGACATATCGACTGCGGCCATGAAATCATCCATTAGTCCAGGCGCCCAGAACGTGCCAAAAATTCCCTTTGAATAGTTCGCTGCCGCAAACCTGCCGTCATTCTTAGCCCGGATCTCGGCCACCAGGTTCTTCATGATCTCCAAGTTCTGGGCGGCAGAAACGTTGCCGCAGCCGAGGCCCACCATCTCGCATTCGTCGTCCGTGTCCCAACCCACGACGCCAGGGTTGGTACCCACCTCGGACTGGCTCCATTCTCCACCGGGGATGACCAGCATTCCCGTGTCGGTGATCATGCTCATGGGCGAACCGTCGCGTTCGGCGTTGTGGAACACATTGACGCCGATGTCCTTGAGGGCTATCGCGTGTGAAGGCTTCCCATACCACACGCCGATGGGGAAAAGGTTCGGATTATTGAGCCTCGCCGCGCCTGGGAACTTGGCCCAGTAGGCGGGCCCGCCGTCCCACGGAACCCTGGACAAACTGGCGAGGCTGCCAGTGGGTGGAGGTGAGGTCGGCGTGGGCGTCGGCGTCACCGTTGGAGTGACCGTCGGAGTGGGCGCGGGCGTCACTGTCGGAGTGACCGTCGGAGTGGGCGCGGGCGTCACTGTCGGAGTGACCGTCGGAGTGGGCGTCGGCGTCGCCGTTGGAGTCACTGTCGGCGTCGGCGTCACCGTAGGCGTCCCAATCGGTGTCACCGACGGACTTGCCGTTGAAGCACTAGGCGTAGGGGTGGTGGTCACCGACGGTGTTGGCTGGGGTTCAGGCGTTGTGCATCCGGAAAGAGCCAACGCCATCACCGCCACGAACATTGAGACCTTGAGTTTCATTACTTGTATTCCTTTGGATAGCAGCCAGAATGAAGCTGCCTCGGTGCCGTCTCCCCAGCCGGCTCTTTCGCCACCTGCCATGGCAGGGTTTCAGTCGGGACATCGCCCGGCACGGCGCGACGATGCGCGTCGGATTCTCGGTCTGTGCCGTGCGCCGCCTGTAGACGGGCCCGTCGAGCGAGCGTTTTGCGGCCCGTGTCCGGTCAGGGCCGCCACGACCTTGAGGTACCCTAAGGTGGTCGTCGACCCAGCATACGGGAAGCCAAAATTCGCCATGCCGCCCTTTCGGGGGTTTCCCTGCGCAACATGCCGTTCGCACGGCACAGTCCGCAGCGAGCCCACGAAGCGGGCTTGTCCACATAGGCCTACGCACCCCTGCCCTCGCACGCCGGCTCATTGAAGTCTTGACTCATGACACCAAACAACAGCAACGAGCTTCCCGCGGGGATGGATTTGTGGCGGACCGATGAGCTCCACGAAGCAGGCTTCAACCATCGGAGGATTGCCGCGCTGGTTCGCTCCGGCGCCTTAAGACGACTACGTCGCGGTTGCTATATCCGAGGCAGCACGTGGGCAGCCCAAAAGCCCTGGGTTCGCAGCTTGCAATTGATTGCTGCACACGCACACGGGACGCTTTCGACGTCGTCTGGCGGCTTGGTCTACAGCCACACCTCAGCCGCGCGTCTCCACGGCTTATTCCTGTGGGATGTTGGAGACAAAGTCCACATCACGACGCAAACAACAGCGTCCACCACTTCCCACGGCAAGGATGTGGTGCCGCACACCCGCCCGCTGGCGAAGATAGGGGCTGTTTTCGTCAAGGGAATGCCTTGCACCACGTTGGAACAGACGGTTGTGGACTGCTGCCTCATGCTCAACTACAAACAAGCCCTGGTGCTCATGGATCACGCCCTCCGAAAAGGTGCCGATGCCTCGAAACTGCAAGAGATGTGCGCATCGCTGGCCGGACGCAACGGAGTTCTCACTGTTCGCCGGGCTTTGGAGAATGCCGATGCCCGATCCGAGTCACCCGGAGAAACCCTGACCCGCGAGCTGCTGCAACGGTTGCGGATCGAGCCGCCCGATCTACAGGTGAAGGTGGCGTCAGCCGAAGGCCACCATCGGTTGGACTTTACATGGAAGGAAAAGAAGGTGGCCCTGGAGTTTGATGGAAAGGTGAAGTACTTCGACTACGCACCCACCGCCGAGGTGATCTACCAGGAACGGCAGCGAGAAAACGCCCTCACCGAGCTCGGCTGGAAGTTCATCCGGATCAAGTGGCAGCAGTTGTTTCGGGAGCAGGAGTTCAAAACAACAGTGCTGAGGGTACTGCGGGGAGCAAGCTAGAGCCCATCTCGGGGATTAGCTGCGCATTCGATGGTGCGCACGGCACGTTGCGCAGGGAACCCACGAATCGGGCTGCGGCAAGGGGCGGGGACCGAGCGCGCGACGGTCAGGCAGCACACGGAAAGGCGGGCGATACCTCCCCAGGTATCGCCCGCCTCGTTGGCTCTGTTGCGCAGAGTCCGTCCCCAAAAGGGCCCACGGCGGCAGGGTTCCCTGTCCGAGCTTGCGAGGAAAGGGGGCCGCCGGGGATCTAGGGGCGCTGCCGGCCGAATACCGGGAGCGCGCGCAGCCAACGGGAGAACCCGCCGGCTTTGCGGTCACAGTCGGCCGGAATATAGAAGTCGGGATCTGTCGCACCGAAGGGCAGGTACAGCTCCTGACCCGGCGCCGGGAATTCCACGACGTTGTTCGTATCCTTCGGGTCCATCTGTTCCTCCTCTTTCCCATGCCTACAGTTTCCGCTCTTCGGAAAACTTTTATTGTTATGTGGAAAGTGTAGGCAGCGGAGAAAGCAGTCGTCAAGACCCCTTGGGAGGCGAAGTGAGTTGCCCCGGTCACATTTGGATGGTTCATAACGATCCTTCGATACCCGTATACACAAGACGAAATAGTGCGCTACTCTCGAATCAGTTCGTGGCGTAGGTCACGTAACCTGAGAGCAGCAGGCAGGGTCGTAATGAGCTGGCATCCATGGATGCTGGCTCTTTTTTGTTGGGTCGGCTCCACCAGAAACGCAGTGGAAACACGCGCTTAATTTCATTGATGGAACGTAGGTTCCACCTCACAGAAGTTGGGATATGACCATGAGCAACAACATCGTCCTCGGCGAAAACCAGTACGGCAAGGCAGAAGTCCGCGTCGTCAAGGTCACTCGGGATACAGACCGCCACCACATCGAAGACCTGAACGTCACTTCGCAACTGCGCGGCGATTTCCAGGCCGCACACCTCCAAGGCGACAACGGCCACGTCGTTGCCACCGATACCCAGAAGAACACGGTCTACGCGTTCGCACGTGAAGGCATCGGCTCCCCCGAGTCCTTCCTCCTACGCCTCGCAGACCACTTCACCGGCGGATTCGACTGGGTTACCGGCGGCCGCTGGGAAGCCGAAGCCTACAGCTGGGATCGTATCCAGGCTCACGGAGAGGGACACGACCACAGCTTTGTCCGCAACGGACAAGAGGTGCGCACCGCCGTCGTCGTCCGTGATGGGGCAACCACCCACCTTATTTCCGGCCTCAAGGACCTGACCGTCCTGAAGACCACGCAGTCCGGTTTTGTCGGCTACCCGCGGGATAAGTACACCACCCTTCCGGAAACCACCGACCGCATCCTGGCCACCGATGTATCCGCCCGCTGGCGCTACAACACCAACCTGGACTTCGCCGGCACGGACTTCAACAAGAGCTACGAGGACATCAAAGCCCTCCTGCTCGAAGGCTTCACGGAAAACTACTCCCACGCCCTGCAGCAGACGCTGTTCGACATGGGCAAGAAGGTCCTGGAAGCACACAGCGAAGTGGACGAGATCAAGTTCTCCATGCCCAACAAGCACCACTTCCTGGTTGACCTGAGCCCGTTCGGCCTGGACAACCCCAACGAGGTCTTCTTCGCCGCAGATCGCCCGTACGGCCTCATCGAAGCAACTGTCCAGCGCGAGAACATCGAAGCTGCACCCGTTGCCTGGAGCGGCATCGCCGGCTTCTGCTAAGCCCGCACCAAACCAGCACTAAAAAAGCACCAACCACGGGTTTGTGTGCAGGCCCCCACGGCGCCCCTTACGGCCGGGCCTGCACACAACCCCAACCCCAACAACTCAAGATTTTGTTAGCCAGACACAGTTAGCCAGACGAAGACGTCTGCCATGAACCCAGAAAGTCTGCCATGAACATCAAGAAGAAATCCCGCCCTGCGAATACCACCCGTTCGCAGACGCATCAGTCGGAACGCCCCGAGGATAAGCGACTCTCCATCGGAAGCACCTTCGCTTACGGCTTCCAGCACGTTCTCACCATGTATGGCGGAATCATTGCCCCGCCGTTGATCATCGGCGCGGCCGCCGGCATGTCCTCGCAGGACATCGGCCTCCTCATTGCCGCCTGCTTGTTCGTTGGCGGCCTGGCCACCATCCTGCAGACCGTCGGCATTCCGTTCTTCGGCTCGCAGTTGCCATTGGTACAGGGCGTTTCCTTCGCCGGTGTTTCCACCATGGTGGCGATCGTCCAAGGCGGTGGCGGGATCCAGGCGGTGTTCGGCTCGGTCATTGTGGCCTCGCTGATTGGCCTGGCGATCACTCCCCTGTTCTCCAAGATCATCAAGTTCTTCCCACCGGTGGTTACCGGAACCGTGATCACCACTATCGGCCTCACACTGATGCCGGTGGCAGCAAACTGGGCCATGGGCGGCAACGCCAAGGCGGACAATTACGGCAGCATGGCCAACATCGGCCTCGCAGCAGCAACCATGGGCGTCGTACTGCTCTTGAGCAAGGTGGGCAACGCCGCTATCTCCAGGCTCTCCATCCTGCTGGCCATGGTCATCGGCACCATCATCGCGTTCGTGGCAGGCATGGCCGACTTCTCCAAGGTTGGCCAGGGCGACATCGTCGCATTCCCCACGCCGTTCGCTTTCGGTGCTCCGACCTTCGAAATCGCCGCCATCATCTCCATGCTTATCGTCATCCTGGTGACCCTGACCGAAACCTCTGCAGACATCATCGCAGTGGGCGAGATCGTGGACACCAAGGTGGACTCCCGCCGCATCGGCGACGGCCTCCGCGCCGACATGCTCTCCAGCGCCATCTCCCCGCTGTTCAACTCCTTCACGCAGAGCGCCTTCGCCCAGAACGTCGGCCTCGTCGCCATCACGGGCATCAAGAGCCGCTTCGTAGTCAGCGCCGGGGGCCTCATCCTGGTGATCCTGGGCCTCCTGCCGATCCTGGGCCGCGTTGTCGCAGCGGTTCCGACGCCCGTCCTGGGCGGCGCCGGCGTCGTGCTCTTCGGTACGGTGGCAGCCAGCGGTATCCGTACCCTGGCCAAGGTTGAGTACAAGAACAACATGAACCTGATCATCGTGGCGGCGTCGATCGGCTTCGGCATGATCCCCATCGCCGCGCCGTCCTTCTACGACGCGTTCCCGTCCTGGTTCTCCACGATCTTCCACTCCGGCATCAGCTCGGCAGCCGTCATGGCTATCCTGCTGAACATCCTCTTCAACCACCTCAAAGCCGGCAACTCGGACAACCAGTCGGTATTCGTCGCGGGCACAGACCGGATTGTCAGCGAAGAGGACATCAAGTGCCTCAGCGAAGGCGACCGCTTCGAGAACGGCAAGCTCATCGACGCCGACGGCAAGGAAGTTCCGCTCAAGACGTCCAGCGCGTCGGAGCACTAACTTCTGATCCGCCGAAATGACACTTGACGCCCATGTTTTCGGAAAACATGGGCGTCAAGTGTCATCTCACGCAGAACGTACGACGGCGGCACTCACCCGCGTGGGAAGCTCACCTGCACGCTTCGCACCGTAAGATCATGGCCGAACAGGTACCCTGCTTCCGCTCATTGGCCTTCCGCGAGATCCCGACCCCGGACTACGCGGACGTTTGCCTGGCCGTCCTTCCGGACGGAGCCAGCACGGAACCTGCGGAGTGGGCGGAGCGGCTGTTCTCCCTGGAGTCCATGCCCCGCTGGGTTGCTGCGGCGATGGGTTTGCGCCAGGCCCTGGTCCCTTTGATCGGCGTTCCCAAGGCCCCACGGGACACGTTGAGAGTGACGGATCAGTCCGCCCGCTCAAAACCCTCGCCGAGATGACAGATAATGCCCATGTTTTTGGAAAACATGGGCATTATCTGTCATCTCGGCGAAAGAAAATCAGTTCTGGTTCAGCTCCGCGGAGATCGCCATCGCAGCTTCACGCAGCATGGGCACGGCGCGGTCCGCGAAGCTCTGGTCCACGCGGGTGATTGGGCCGGACACGGAGATCGCGGTGGGAGTGGGAGCGTTGGGGACGGCCATGGCGAAGCAGCGGACGCCGAGCTCCTGCTCTTCCTCGTCAATGGAGTAGCCGCGTTCGCGGATCAGCTTGAGGTCCGCGAGCAAGGAGTCGATGTCGCCGATGCTCTTGGCCGTGGGAGTGGGCATGCCGGTGCGGGCCACGATGCCGCGGACCACCTCGTCGTCCAACTGGGCGAGGATGGCTTTGCCCACGCCGGTGTCGTGCGTGTGGGCGCGGCGGCCGACCTCGGTAAACATGCGCATGGAGTGCATGGAGGGGACCTGGGCAACGTAGATGACCATGTCGGAATCCAACACGGCCATGTTGGAGGTTTCACCCAGGCGTTCCACAAGGGTCTTCAGCTGCGGACGGGCCACGGCACCGAGCTGCTTGCTGGCACCTTCACCGAGCCGGATCAGGCGGGGCCCCAGGGCGTAGCGGCGGTTGGGCAGCTGGCGGATGTAGCCGAGTGACACCAGCGTGCGCAGCAAGCGGTGGATGGTGGGCAGGGGGAGGTCAGTGGACGACGAGAGCTCGCTCAAGGTGACGTCGCCGCCCGCGTCCGTGATCAGTTCCAGCAGTTCAAAGACGCGCTCAACGGACTGCACGCCTCCGGAGGCTTTTTCAGCCATTCCCTTGTCTCCAATGACTCAGATTCCGACAACTCTTATCCGCATCGTGAAAAGAATTGCTTAGAACACCCAACATACAGCACAGCGCCCACCTGCGCGATGGCACCGAACATGACCAAGCAAGGGGTTGTGTTTCCACTTTGTAGATAATAATATCCATAATACGAAAACATTCAGTTTGGAACGGCGGCCCGGGAACGGGCCTTACAGGAGGAATTTCAATGGCGAATCCGAGCCCCGGAAACTCGATCACCCTGCGCGTCGCCGCACCGTCGAGCTTCACCGCTACCAGCGAACTGGCAGCAGCCGTCGGCGCAGCCGGTGCAGCGATCACCGCGCTGGACGTCACGGAATCCCACCACGAGACGATCGTTGTTGACGTCACCTGCAACACCACCGACGACGACCACGCATCCCGCGTGAAGGACGCCCTGAACGCCCTCGACGGCGTCACCGTCCAGCACGTCTCGGACCGCACCTTCCTCATGCACCTCGGTGGCAAGCTCGAAGTTGTCCCCAAAGTAGCCCTGCGCAACCGTGACGATCTCTCGCGTGCCTACACTCCCGGCGTCGCCCGCGTTTGCATGGCCATCGCAGAGGACCCGGCCGCAGCCCGCAACCTGACGGTCAAGCGCAACACCATCGCAGTCCTCACCGACGGTTCGGCCGTTCTGGGCCTGGGCAACATCGGCCCCGCCGCCGCCCTGCCCGTCATGGAAGGCAAGGCTGCGCTCTTCAAGCAGTTCGCCAACGTTGACGCCTGGCCGGTGTGCCTGGACACCCAGGACACCGAAGAAATCATCATGATCGCCAAGGCCATGGCGCCCGTCTACGGCGGCATCAACCTCGAAGACATCGCCGCGCCGCGCTGCTTCGAGATCGAGAACCGTCTCCGCGAAGAACTCGACATTCCCGTCTTCCACGATGACCAGCACGGTACGGCGATCGTCACGCTCGCTGCTTTGGTCAACGCCCTCCGCGTTGTGGACAAGAAGCTCTCCGAGGTCAAGATCGTGGTTTCGGGTGTCGGCGCTGCCGGCTCGGCCATCATCCAGCTCCTCAAGGCCCAGGGCGCGCAGCACATCATCGCCGCCGGCCGCTCCGGCGCCATCCACTCGGGTGAAAAGTACGACGACGAGCACCGCAGCTGGATCGCCGCGAACACCAACGAAGAAGGTTTCTCCGGAACCCTGCACGACGCCCTCAAGGGAGCGGACGTCTTCATCGGCGTCTCCGCTCCGCACGTGATCGGCGAGGAGCAGGTTGCTTCGATGGCCGAGGACGCGATCGTGTTTGCCATGGCGAACCCGACGCCGGAAATCGATCCCGTTGTCGCGTCCAAGCACGCAGCCGTGGTTGCCACCGGCCGCAGCGACTTCCCGAACCAAATCAACAACGTGCTGGCCTTCCCCGGCTTCTTCCGGGGCCTGCTGGACGCCGGAGCCTCGGACATTACGCCGAACATGCTGGTGGCCGCCGCTGAGGCAATTGCCAACCGGGTAGCTGACGATGAGCTGAACGCGAGTTACATTATCCCCAGCGTCTTCGATCCCCATGTTGCCGCCGATGTAGCGACCGCCGTGGCCAATGCGGCGCACGCCAACGCCGCCAGCGCACTCTAGAAAAGGACACCGCCACATGGCTATCACAGTCACTGATCCCCGGCCGATCGATCGCGCCGAGGAAATCCTCACCCCCAAGGCACTGGCCTTCATCGAGGAGCTGCACAAGCGTTTCGCCGGCACCCGCAATGAGCTCTTGGTAGCACGCGGCGTCAAGCGCCAGAAGGTTGCTGACACCAGCCGCCTCGACTTCCTCCCTGAGACGAAGGAAATCCGCGACGGCGACTGGAAGGTCGCCGAGGCACCGGCAGCTTTGCAGGACCGCCGGGTCGAGATGACCGGCCCGGCAACACCCGCAAAGATGGCCATCAACGCCCTCAACTCCGGCGCCAAGGTATGGCTCGCGGATCTCGAGGACGCCAGCACTCCCACATGGCCCAACGTCATCGACGCGATCCTCAACCTCCGCGACGCCGCCCAGGGCACCCTGAGCTACACCTCGCCCGAGGGCAAGGAATACCGCCTGCGGACCGACGCGCCCCTGGCTGTTGTTGTTGCCCGTCCCCGCGGCTGGCACATGGAAGAGAACCACCTGCTGATCGACGGCGAACCCGCCGTGGGTGCGCTGGTGGACTTCGGCCTGCACTTCTTCCACATCGCCAAGCAGCTGCTCCTCAACGGCCAGGGACCGTACTACTACCTGCCCAAGATGGAGAGCCACCTTGAGGCCCGCCTCTGGAACGATGTCTTCGTGTTCGCCCAGGATTTCCTGGGCATCCCGCAGGGCAGCGTCCGCGCCACCGTGCTCATCGAGACCATCCCGGCAGCGTTCGAGATGGACGAGATCCTCTACGAACTCCGCGACCACGCCTCAGGCCTGAACGCCGGCCGCTGGGACTACCTCTTCAGCATCATCAAGTACTTCCGTGATGCCGGCGAAGAGTTCGTCCTCCCGGACCGCGCCACCGTCGCCATGACCGCTCCCTTCATGCGCGCCTACACCGAACTCCTGGTCAAGACCTGCCACAAGCGCGGCGCCTTCGCCATGGGTGGCATGGCCGCCGTCATCCCCAACCGCAAGCAGCCGGATGTCACCGCCGCAGCCTTCGACAAGGTCCGCGCCGACAAGACCCGCGAGGCAAACGATGGCTTCGACGGCTCCTGGGTTGCACACCCGGACCTGGTCTCCACCTGCCGCGAAGTCTTCGACTCCGTGCTCGGCGATCGCCCCAACCAGCTCCACAAGCAGCGCCCCGAGGTGAGCGTCACGGCCGAGCAGCTCATCGACGTCGCCTCCGCCGGCGGCACGGTCACCGAAGCCGGCCTGCGGCTGAACCTGTACGTCGCCGTCGCCTACACGGGCGTCTGGATCTCCGGCAGCGGTGCCGTTGCCATCCACAACCTCATGGAAGACGCCGCAACCGCGGAGATCTCCCGCTCGCAGGTGTGGCAGCAGATCCGCAACAAATCCGTCCTCGCAGACACTGGCAACACCGTGACCCGCGAACTCGTCAGCCGCATCCTGGGCGAAGAAACCGAGCGCCTGCGCATAGAATTCGGCGACGAAAACTTCGCAAAGTACTACGAGCCTGCGTCGAAGCTGATCGAGGACATCTGTCTGTCCGACGATTACACGGACTTCCTCACCACTCCCGCGTATGAGCTGGTGGGCTGAGATGGGCTCATTCTCTTCCTCTGATCTGGCCCACATCGAGTCACAGCTCGCTGCGACGGACCAGTTGCTGGACCGCAATTACCCCGGCGACGACGGCTCACGCCAGCCCATCCACACTGTCTACATCCCCGCCGACCGCTTCACGCCTTCCCTTGCGGCAGAGTGGGGCGCCCAGGCACTCGCGACGGCGGAGGCTCACGGAGGCCTGGAAAAGCTCGGTCAGCTGTTGGGCCAGGAACCTCACTTGGCTGCTGCTGTTGCGGAGCGTGTGGCTGCGAAGCTTACTGCTGAGCCGATCGAAGACCTCCGTTTGGACTTCGAAGACGGCTACGGCGATCGCGGCGATGAGGCAGAAGACGCCGACGCCGTAGCTGCCGCCAACGCCGTTGCCGCTGCAGTTGCTGCCGGAACAGCTCCGCCGTTCATCGGCATCCGCTTCAAGTGCTTCGAAGCCCCCACGAGGGCTCGGGGCCTGAAGACACTGGACCTGTTCGTCTCCACGTTGGCCGCGGCCGGCGAACTCCCGGCCGGCCTGATCCTCACCCTGCCCAAGGTCACCACAGTGGCCCAGGTACAGGCGATGGACTTCGCAGTGTCCCGCCTTGAAGAAGTCCACGGGCTTCCCGCCGGCCGGCTCCGCTTTGAGGTGCAGGTGGAAACACCGCAGCTCATCATCGGCGCTGACGGAACCTCACCGGTAGCCCAGCTCCCCCACGTTGTTCCGGGACGCATCAGCGCCCTGCACTACGGGACCTACGACTACAGCGCTTCACTGGGAATCTCCGCGGAGTACCAGTCCATGGAGCACCCTGTGGCGGACTTCGCCAAGGAAGTCATGCAGCTCGCCGTCGCCGGCACGGGCATCCGCCTCTCCGACGGTTCCACCAACATCATCCCCGTGGGCGATGGTGTGGAAGATGCCTGGAAGCTGCATGGCCGCTTGGTTCGTCGCTCCCTGGAAAACGGCTACTACCAGGGTTGGGACCTGCACGCAGCACAACTGCCCAGCCGCTTCTCGGCGTCGTACGCTTTCTACCGCGAAGGCCTGCCCGCAGCGGCCCTCCGCCTCCGCAACTACGTGGAGCGCACCGAAGGCGGCGTCATGGACGAGCCCGCCACCGCCCGCGCGCTTGCGGGCTTCGTCCTCCGCGGCGTCCAGTGCGGCGCGGTGGGGACCGACGAGGTCAAGGCGCTTGCCGGCGTCGAACTTTCGCAGCTGACCGCACTGGCGCACCCGCGGCTCGCACAACCAACTTCGCACTGATAGGAGCATTTCGCATGGGCAAGTACTACTACCCTCAGGGCGGCCTGCCGCCGCAGACCCAGCTGACCACCGAACGGGCCATCGTCACCGAGGCCTACACGGTGATCCCCAAGGGCGTCATGACGGACATCGTCACCAGCAACCTGCCGGGGTTCTCCAACACTCGTTCGTGGATCATCGCGCGGCCGATCTCCGGGTTTGCCACCACGTTCTCCCAGTTGATCGTGGAGATCGCACCGGGCGGCGGAGCTCCCAAGGCCGAGTTCGAGTCCGGCGTCGAAGGCGTCATCTTCGTTACCAAGGGCCAGGTCAACCTGACCCTCGACGGCGAACTGCACCACCTCGAAGAGGGCGGCTATGCCTACCTCGCTGCCGGTTCAGAGTGGGGCTTGGAGAACGTCTCCGACGACATCGTCTCCTTCCACTGGATCCGCAAGGCCTACGAACGCCTTGAAGGCTTCGAGGCCAAGTCCTTCGTCACCAATGAGAAGGACGTGGAGCCCACCTCCATGCCGGACACCGACGACGTCTGGAAGACCACACGTTTCACGGATTCCAGCGATCTGGCCCACGACATGCAGGTGAACATCGTCACCTTCCAGCCCGGCGGCGTGATCCCCTTCCCGGAGACTCACGTCATGGAGCACGGCCTGTACGTGCTTGAGGGCAAGGCCATGTACTTGCTCAACAACGACTGGGTTGAAGTGGAGGCCGGCGACTTCATGTGGCTGCGCGCGTTCTGCCCGCAGGCTTGCTACGCCGGCGGTCCGGGCGAGTTCCGTTACCTGCTGTACAAGGACATGAACCGCCAGGTGAAGCTCACCTAGTCCGTTTGTTTACGCCGGGATCGCCGGAAAGCTGCCAGTTCGCTGGCAGCTTTCCGGCGATTTCGCTTTTCTCGGGCCGTTTCGGCACGGGTCCGGCGAACTCAGCGGCTTCGGCGAACTCAGCGGCTTCGGCGGCCTATGGCGAGCCCGGCCCAGAACGCGAGCACCAGATGGCCAACGACCGTCACGACCAGCCCGAGCTGTGTGCCTTGGCTGACCATGGCCCCACCGTTCCCGACGAAGACAGTGTCACTCAACGGTGCGTAGGCGAACCAGCCGAAGTTCGTGCTCTGGTTGGTCCACGCCACGATCAGCCCCACGATCACAGCGACCAGCCCCAGCAAAGGCACGACGACGGCAGAGACGCTGCGGGCAGGCTGCGGTGTGCTCTGTTCCCCAAATTTGTTGTTTTCCCCCATGCGGCCGAGTCTAGCCTGCGCGCGTGCACCCAACTGAGTCGCAGTTAAGCGCGTTTTGAGCTCTCTAAACGCGCTCTGCTGCGACCTAGTTGGGTTTGCCCGGGCCACCGGCGATTCGGTACGACTCCTGGAGCAGTTCGTCGAGCTCTTCCGTGTCGATTCGTTCCAGCCGGATCAGCATCAGCTTCGGGGACTGTTCGTGATGCGGAGTCCAGAAGAAGGTGTCGGGTTCCATGGCTGCGAGTGCTTCGCGTTCTTCGGTTTTCACCGTGCCCACGCCTTCTTCCCACATGCGGGCCATGAGGGACTTGGCGAACCACGCGGGCTGCCCCCAGCTCTGGCGCTCGGTCACTCCGGGCATGCTCAGGCAGATGCGTCTTACGTCGTCCTCAGTGGCCATGGTTCACTGTGGCAGCATCCCTTGTTGTGCCACAAGGGATGCTGCCGCGATCCGGCTGGGCGAATGTTGACCATCGGCTTCTGTGTCATCGACAAAAGCCCGCGGTAGTGCCGTCGTCGAGTCCTACGCTGGGGTCCCAGGTCGCCGGAAACGTGCACGGTCGGCGGGAAAGCTGCCAAGCCGCCCGAGCGTTCCGGCGATCCAGCACGCTTACCGCGAAGTCGCGGTCGCGGTCCCGGTCGCGGTCCCGAAAGTGTCGGACCCCTTCGGTAGAGTCCTGACCATGGATGAAAAAGCGACGCTGCTCACATACTTGCGCCTCCGCCGGACGGACCTGCTCGGAAAACTGGACGGGCTGAGCGAGTACGATGCCCGCCGGCCAATGACACCCACGGGAACCAACCTGCTGGGCCTGGTCAAGCATGTGGCCAGTGTGGAGCTGGGGTATTTCGGCGAGACCTTTGGCCGGTCCAGCGGCAGGGAGCTGCCGTGGTTTGCCGACAATGCGGCACCGGATTCGGACATGTGGGTTCCGGCAAGTGAGAGCCGGGAGGAGATCCTGGAGCTGCACCACTTCTCGGCCAAGTACAGCGATGAAACCATCGAATCACTCCCGCTGGACGCTCCGGGCGTCGTGCCGTGGTGGTCGGATGAGAAGAAGAACGTCACTCTCCACCAGATCCTGGTCCATATGTGCGTGGAAACGTCGAGGCATGCGGGGCACGCGGACATTATTCGCGAACTCATTGACGGCAACATTGGGCAGAGACCGGGCGATCCGAACATCCCGGGCCGGTCCACGGAAGAGTGGGGAGCCCACTGTGCCCGCATTGAACAGGCGGCGCTGCAGGCAGGCGAAAGCACCGCCTAAACCTTCATAGGCGGCTCGGTGAGGCGCTGGCATACTAACGGGCTCACGGGCCACTATTGCCTGGATCGTCCTTAGCGAGGTTCGGGAGTTGGGAGGTGCGGCTTCCTGACCTTCTTCGACCTCAATGATGCCCAAAATCAACTTATTTCGGGTGCATTAGGGCATCTGAGCTTCTAAAGCGAGTCAGAAATGCAGCAGGCTCCACCTCTTAATGAGCTCCCGGTCACATTCTGTTTACACGCCAACCATGGCCTTTTGGTATCCCAAAGTGTAATCTCCATCACATTCCCTCATGTGATATTCGCATTCCGCATGACGGAACCATTCGCGTGGCAATGAATGAAACCTTCAGAGCTCAGATAGGAGCGCACTGTGGAAAAAGACCTTGCCCAGGAGGCTGCAACACCGCGGACCGGATCCCTGGCCAAACAAATCGAAGGCGCGTATCAACGGATTGGGGTGACTGGCGCACATCGCCAGATTGTCTTCATGATCCTGCTGGGCGTCTTCTTCGACGCCCTCGAACAAAATGCCGTAGGAATCACCGGCCCCATCCTCCGCGAATCGTGGGGATTGGGAGCCACCGAAATCGGTTTGCTGAACACAATGACGTTTACGGCAACCGCACTTGGACGTCTTGCGACGGGCCTCATCGTCGACAAGTACGGCCGGCGGCACATGCTGGTCATCAACCTCATCATCTTCGCCGGTGGCTCGCTGCTCTGCGCCGTTGCCCCGAACTATCCCATTTTGGCCGCGGGCCGCTTCATTGTCGGCTTCGGGCTCGGTGGTGAAATAGCCGTCGCCGTGATCATGATGGCGGAGTTCTTCGCCGCCAAACACCGCGGCACCGCTGTGGGACTGATCAACGTCACCGCAGCCGGTCTGGGCAACATGCTGGCACCGGCCTTCGGCATCCTCGTCTTCACGCTCTTCGACGGCCCGGACAAGTGGCGCTGGGTGTTCGGCCTGTTGTTCATCCCCGCCCTGCTGGTGATGTTCTTCAGGAGGTACGTCCCGGAAACACCGCGATTCCTGGCTTCCCAAGGCAAAATCGACGAGGCCAACCTCGTCATCACCCGGCTTGCCCGCAACAAGCTCTCCGGCCCCATCAAGGACCCGGAAACATACATCACGGCAGTACCCGATCCTGTGGTAGTGAAATCGTCCGGCCACTGGAAGGACGCCCTCCGCGGCAAGCTCCTCAAGCGTACGGTGCTGCTGTGCATTGCCGTTTGCATGTCCTACGCCGCCCAGATTTCCATGCTGACGCTGATGCCCACCATCCTGGTGTCCCGCGGTTATGCCGTGAACACGAGCCTCTGGTTCACTCTGATCATGCAGTCGGGTTCATTGCTGGGTGCCTGCACAGCCGCCTACCTCGCCAGCCGATTGCCCCGGAAGAAAGTGCTCACAGCGGCCGCAATTCTTGGCTGCCTGTCCGGGCTGTCCATGGCCTTCCTTGCCACCGACATCGTGCTCGTTGTGATCTTCGGAGTCCTCTTCAACTTCTCGGTGATCATCCTTAACACCACCATTTGGCTGTTTGCGCCGGAGCTCTACCCCACGCGCACCCGTGGTTTCGGTACGTCCATCATCCTGGCAGCAGGTTCTTTGTCCGGAGGCCTGTTCCCGCTCATCTCCGGCGCCGTGTTCGACTCCGCCGGTTTGCCGGGCATGTTCACCACCCTGGCAGTGCTGTTCGTCGTCCTGGCGATCGTGGTCCAATTCCCTCCCGAGACCTTCAACAAGCCCCTGGAAGAGGACGCTGAACCGGGCGATGACGAGGAAGCTGCGATCTATGGACACTGACCTTCCAACCCCGGACACTGTCCTCCTGGTAAATCCAAACACCAACGGCGACACCACAACCATGATGGTGGACCTGGCTGAGGAGACCTTGGCGCCGCGTGGTCTCCGGGTTGTGGGCATTACCGCAGCCGCCGGGCCTTCCATGATCGTGGATCCGGCCTCCCTGTCCGAATCTGAGGCGCACGTCCGCAATGCTGTGCACGGCTATCTTTCCGGGCCCGACGGCGGCAGGGTGGCCGCTGTGATCGTTGCAGCGATAGGTGATCCGGGGCGGGCACAGTTGGACGACGAACTGGATATCCCGGTGATCGGCATAGGACAAGGCTCCGTTTACGCCGCAGCACAGGACTCTCACGGCGGGCTCCGTCACTTCGGTATGGCAACAAGCACACCATTGTTGGTGGAAGCGCTGGGCAAGCTGGTGGCAGACCACGGGTTCCAGGAGCATTTCACCGGTGTCCGGCTGACGCTGTCCGAACCCTTGGTCTTGGCGGCAGACCCTGAACGCCAGTTCCAAGAGTTGGCGCAGGCCGTCACAGAGGCTACGACCACTGACAACACTGAGGCGGTCATCATCGCCGGCGGCCCACTCAGCGCCACCGCGCGGCGGCTGGCGGAGACAACCGCCGTCGACATCATCCAACCGATCCCAAGCGCCTGCCGGCTGGTGCTCGCGGCTCTGTCTTAAACACAAAGAGCAGCGCCCGACGACGGCACTCAAATGCCGTCGTCGGGCGCTTTTTGAAGAACCCCGCAAGGGTCCGCAAGCCTCCCCCGCAAACTTGATGAGAACTTGAGCCAATCGAAAAGCTTCCTTGATATAGCAGCGCCACGCTGGAAACAGACGAAGCACCAATACACAGGGGTTTCGGCAACGAATTTCCAGTATGAAACACGACGATGTGGGGGAAGCAATGGAACAGGCATCAGCACTAACCGAGGTGGTCTCCGTCAAGGGCATCATCCAGGACCAGCACCCCGTGGATTTCTACGCGCTGGGTGTCGCAGGATGCATCGACCGGCTGGCCGCACCGCTCCGGCGTGCAGGCGTCACAGTGCACTGGCACACTCCCCATCACGGCATCGAGATCTCTTCCTCAGCCGCCGCCCTCCTGTATCACGTGGCGCAGGAGACCTTCAGCAACACCCTCAACTACGCGAACGCCAGCCAGCTCACCGTCCGGCTCAACGCCGTTTACCACGGCATCCAAATCACCATCACGGACGATGGCAGCGGTTTCGAAATCCACGCCGCCCCCAGTGGCCGGCGGCACGGTTTCGGATTGCTGCTGATGTCCATTGCAGTGCACGACGCCGGCGGGACAGTAGACATCGATTCTGCGGTTGGGCGGGGCACCACTGTGAGGGTTACGCTGCCGCTGGATTGAGTCCGATTTGGGACCATAATAGGGCGTCAAACCCATAGCCCCACAGCGTTGGCGGACGTATTCTGTAGCTACTTTTCAGCCTGACATCCCTAGGGAGTGGCACGAAAATGAAGCGGAACAAGGATCCAAAGATAAGTCTGGGCAAGGTCCTTTTGAGGGTCTTCGGGTTCTTCTTCGTGAGCATTCTCTGCGGGGTGCTGATCACAGGATTCCTGGCCCCCGTGGTTGCCTTCACCAGCACCACCGTGGGCGGGTCCGTAGGGTTTTATCAAAGCCTTCCGGCCGAGCTCGACGTCGATTCCCCCTCGCTTTCCAGCACGGTAGTCTCTGCAGACGGGCAACTAATAGCCACCTTCTTCGCCGAGAACCGGGTGAAAGTCCCCCTGGAGGAGATGTCGCCGTTCATCCGTGAGGCGATCATCGCTATCGAGGACAGCCGCTTCTACGAGCATGCGGGTGTGGACGCCCAAGGCATCATGCGGGCCCTGAGCTCCAACTTGACCCAAGGCACACGGCAAGGCGCTTCCACGCTCACCCAGCAGTACGTCACCAACGTCCTCAACGAGTCCCGCCTGTCCGACGGGCGGCCGGAGGACGTGGTCCTCAGCGGCCAGAAGACCGTGGGCGACAAGCTGCGCGAGATCAAGCTTGCCCTGGAACTGGAGAAGCGCTTCAGCAAGGACCAGATCCTTGAGGGTTACCTGAACATCGTGTTCTTCAACCGGAACGCGTATGGCATCGAGGCCGCATCCCGCTACTTCTTTAGTACCTCCGCCATGGATCTGACCCTGCCCCAAGCAGCCCTCCTGGCCGGTTTGGTCAATGGTCCCAGCATTTATGACCCCATTGCCGATCCCCAGGCTGCACTCGACCGCCGCAATCTGGTGTTGGGCCGGATGCTGGAACAGGGCAAGATCACGGCTGTGGACCACGGCGTAGCGGTGGCCACACCTATCGAACTGGACATAACTCCTTCCCTGCAAGGGTGTGCGGGCACATCATTCGCCACCTACTTCTGTGACTACGTTTCCCACCTCATCCTGAACAACGAGGCCTTCGGTTCAACGTTGGAGGAACGTGAGCGGCTCCTCTACCGCGGTGGCCTGACCATCACCACCACGTTGGATAGTCGCCTCCAGAATCTCGCCCAGCAACAAGTGGACGCGTCCGCCGGAGCCAACCCGGACAAGTGGGGCGCAGCGATGACCACTGTTCAGCCGGGCACGGGGAAGATCCTGGCGATGGCCCAAAACACGGTGTTCGTACCCCAGGAAGGAAAGTACGACACCCAGCTGAACTTCAATGTGGATGCCAAAGACGAGAACGGCTACGACCTCAATGGGGCGGGCGGTTTCCAGCCCGGTTCAACCATGAAACCGTTCATCTACGCCGAGTGGCTCAATGAGGGCAAGCACCCCACCGCCACGGTCGACGCCTCGCGCAGGGTGTACCCGGTGGGTTTCCCCTGGCGTTCGAGTTGTGGCAAGGTCCTTGGCGGCTACAGCACAGCCCAGAAGGCCCAGAACCTGGGTGCCGACGACGACCTGCAAAATAACGACGACGGCTACTACCGCCCGATGCCCATCAACTACGGCCTCTACAACTCCATCAACACCGCCACTTTCGCCACTGCAGCCCAACTGGACTTCTGCGGGATCCAGAAAATGGTGGACGCCGTTGGCCTCCACAGCGGTTTGGACAACGCGCCGGTGAACATGCACCAGATCGGCAATCTCCTTGGTTCCATTGGCGTGGCCCCGATGGTTCTGGCCAGCGCCTACGCCACCTTTGCCAATGACGGCACCTACTGCAAGCCCATTGCCATTACCGGGATCAGCGATTTCCAAGGGCGCCAGTTCGAAGCTCAAACACCCGAATGCCGGGAAGCTGTGAAACCGGCCGTGGCCCGCGGTGTGAACGCCGTCCTTCAGGATGTGATGAAGGTGGGTTCCGGCGTCTGGATTGAACCCAAGGTCCACACCAAGGTCCCCGTGGCCGCAAAGACGGGGACGTCCAACAACAACGGAGCTACGTGGGTGGCCGGTTACACCACGACCCTCGCTACGGCGTCGTTCTTTGGCGATACGACGGCGGGACAGCAGCGGGCGGGGCAGAATGTCACCATCAACGGCAAGTTCTACAAATCCTTGGACGGGTACATGATCGCCGGGCCGCAATGGGCCAACTACATGGTGGAGGCTGTGGCCCTCTACCCGAGCGGGCCGTTCGTGGCACCGGCTCCGCCGCCCTCCCCCGCGCCAACCACACCGGCGACGCCGCAGCTGACCCGGCGGTGACCACCCCCACCCCCCACGTTGCGAGGCCCGATCTACCCGGGATCCCTTCGCCAAAGGCTGCAGAGCGGGCCCCACAACAAACCACACCCCCACCTCCCACGTTGCGAGGCCCGATCTACCCGGTATCCCGCAGCCAAAGGCTGCAGAGCAGGCCCCACATCAAACCACCACCCACGTTGTGAGGCCCGATCTGCCCGGTATCCCGCAGCGTAAGGCTGCAAAGCAGGCCCCGCAACTCAAGGGTCTAGCGGGCGTAGCGCTTCGTGAAGTTCCGGAGCACCCGCATGGGTTCTGTCACGGATGACTGGCTGGCCGTCTCGATGAGTTCATCGGCTGTGTGGGGCGGGAAGTAACCGGCATTCTTGTAGATGTTGATGCGGGTGATCAGGCCGTCGGCGTCGAGTTCAGGGTGGAACTGCGTGGCGTAGAGGTTGTTCTTGATCCGGAACATGTGCACCGGGCACGCCTCTGAACTGGCCAACAGCACAGCGTGCTCGGGAAGTTGGCTGCACGCTTCTTTGTGCCCAACGAACGCCTCGAAGGTGTGCGGGACGCCGCTAAGCATGGGATCCTGCTCCCCCTCAACAGTCAGCGTGATCTCCGTGGGCCCCACTGCTTCGCCGAATCGGCGATCTATCACGGCTCCTTGATGCACGCCCAGTGTGCCGACGCCGTAGCAAGCCCCCAGAAAAGGAAAGTCATCGGCCACGATTCGGTCCAGGAGTGATGAGAGTTCCGTCTCAACCCGGATCTGGTCTGCGCTCTTTTCCTCCACAGGATCGCTGGACGTGTAAGGGCTGCCACCGACGATCACGCCGGAATAGTCGGACAGTTCAAGGGGAGGCAAAGGCCCGGATTCCAGCCGAATACGAACCAACTCCTCCGGTTTCAGGCCGCAGTACCGGAGGTAGGCCTGGTATTCGTCATCGGCTGCGGCATCTTCGGCGCGGGTGGCCAGCAAGAGAAAGGGCTTCACAGGCCCAGTCTGCGCGAGGAATGGCTGACGGACAAAGTGTGTTGCAAACCGGAGGGGGTTTCTGACAGAGACTCCCTCGCATCACCGTGGCTGCATAACGTTGTAGGGATCCCTACGAAATCCCCAGAATCATTCCAGAGGAGCAATCTTTGAAGCAGCACCCCGTGGTCGTCGGAACGCCATCATCCAAGGCGTCGCGTGCTGAAACGCAGCAACCGAAGAAGATCCCGTGGGGCGGCCTCTTGGTACTGGCGGCTGCCGGTTTCACCGCAGTGACCACCGAGCTCCTGCCCTCGGGTCTGCTCCCCCAGATCAGCCGTGATCTCGACGTGGACGAATCGGCCGTAGGTTATCTCACTGCGGTCTACGCTGCGATCATTGTCTTTACCGCCCTTCCGCTCTCCCGGTTCCTGGCTGGACGGGTTCCCCGCAAGACGTTGTTGATCGGCACTGTTCTGGCGTTTGCCCTCAGCAACGTACTCCTCGCACTCAGCCCCACGTTGGGTTGGGCGATCGGGGCGCGGCTCCTTGGCGGCATCGCGCACGGAATGTTGTGGTCCAGTATGGCGCCGTATGTGGCGCGCATCGTTCCAGCACATTCCGTGGGCAAGGCCATGGCTGTTGTGTTCAGCGGCAACAGCATTGCGCTGGCCGTCGGCGCTCCCATTGGGACGCTGATGGGTTCACTCATGACGTGGCGGGCCTCGTTCTTGGTCCTTGCCGGAGTGGGCGCGCTCCTGGCAGTTCTGGCGTTCTGGCTTCTCCCGGGCGCGCATGACCAAGCCAGCCAGAAGATTCCGTCCCTCCGTGCGGCAATGAAACTGCCCGGCGTGATCGCTGTGGCCATCGCGTGGCCACTTTTGTTGCTTGCCCACTTCACGCTGTTCACCTACGTGGCTCCGTTCTTGCTCGCCTCGGGTCTGCCGGAATCTGCAACCAGCATCTCCCTGTCCGTGGTGGGAATCGCCAGCCTTGTAGGTATTTGGATTGCCGGCATGACGGCTGACTCCCGCCCACGCACCTCGGTGATTGCCGCCGTCGGACTTTTGACCCTTGCGTTCGCCCTGCTGCCTGCGCTGGGCGGCACCTGGGTGGGGGCGTTCGGGCTGATGACGCTGTGGGGCATCGCGTTCGGTGCGGTGGGCATCTACAACCAGGCCGCGATTCTCCGTGCAGGTGGCGAGCACAAGGATGCTGCCAACGGGCTCACCGTGGTGACCATCCAGCTGGGTATCGCCGTCGGCGCCGTGTACGGAGCTTTCGCCCTCACCACAGTAGGTGCCCAACTTGTGCCTCTGGCCGCGGCCCTGCCCACAGCGATCGCCTTGGTGATCATCATCGCCAGCCGACGCGGAGGCTATCCAGCCGGGCCGCAAGAGAAGCGCCGTTAACATCCCCGAAACATGGCAGTGACGTGATCTTCACGAACGGGAGATTTCTGTAACTTACCTGCAACTTAGCTCTTCTGAGTCGGAAACATAGCTCACCGAATATTGATCGGGGGGTTGGCGTGGGCCGGAACAACGGCCCCGTTTCGGACAGGCTCAATGAGAAGGGAACGCAGGTGGAGATCTCTGCGCAACACGTCTGGATGATGTTGTCGGCGGCAATGGTGCTGTTCATGACCCCCGGCCTCGGCCTTTTTTACGGTGGCATGACCCGAGCCAAGGCTGCACTCAACATGATCATGATGAGCTTCATCTCGGCGGGCATCGTTGGCGTGGTGTGGGTCCTCTGGGGCTACTCGATGACCACCGGCGACGGCTTCCTCGGCCTGTTCGGCAACCCCTTCGCGCACTTCGGCCTCCAGGACCTGATCGGCTCGCCCGATCTCATCAAGGCCGGCTTCGCCGCTACTTTCGCCATCATCACCGTGGCCCTCATCAGCGGTGCGATCGCCGACCGCGCCAAGTTCGGCGCCTGGGCACTGTTCGTGCCGATCTGGATCACCGTAGTTTACTGCCCGCTGGCCTACATGATCTGGGGCGGTGGCCTCATGAGCGCCGGGGGTGCCGTGACCCAAATCTTCGGCCAGGTCATCGACTTCGCCGGCGGCGCAGTGGTTGAGGTCAGTTCCGGAACCGCCGCTTTCGTCCTCGCATTGATCGTGGGAAAGCGTCATGGATTCGCCAAGGACCCCAACCACCGCCCGCACAACGTGCCTTTCATCATGATTGGCGCGGCCATCCTCTGGTTCGGCTGGTTCGGCTTCAACGGCGGCGCAGCAACCACGGCCGAGCAGGCCGGCCTCATCTGGATCAACACCTTGGTCACACCGGCAGCGGCAATGCTCAGCTGGCTCGTTGTCGAGAAGATCCGTCACGGACACCCGACGTCGCTGGGTGCGGCGTCCGGCGTCGTGGCTGGCTTGGTGGCCATCACGCCTTCCTGCGCCAACATCAGCCCTCTTGCCGCCCTCGGGCTGGGCCTTGTTGCCGGCGCCGCCTGCGCATGGTTCGTTGACCTGAAGTACAGGTTCGGTTTCGACGACTCCCTGGACGTGGTGGGCGTGCACTTCGGCGCCGGCGTCATCGGCACACTGTCCTTGGGTTTCATCGCCTTCCCCACCGAGGGCATGGCCGGCGGCCTCCTTTACGGTGGCGGCCCGCAGCAGCTTATTGCCCAGACAGTCGCCGTGCTGATCACCATCGCCCTGTCCGGTCTGGGAACGCTGGTGATCGGCCGGGCTATCCACAAGACCATCGGATTCCGGGTTCCCCTGGAGCACGAAGTCACCGGTGTCGACCTCACCCAGCACGCCGAGTCCGCCTACGAGTTCGGCCTCACCGCCCACGGCCATTTCCGCCAACACCAGGCGCACCTCTCGGCCTTGGTTGCGCGGAAGCCGGCTGCGGCCGTTCCGGAGGCCAAGGAGGACAGCTTCGCCTAAGGGACCCTTCGCAGAACAGCAGCCGACGGCGGAAGTTCAGTCCCGCCGTCGGCTGCTGTTTGTGCCGTCCCCGCCCAAGTAAGTCGCATTTGTGCGCGTTTTGGGCGCTCAAAACGCGCACAAATGCGACTCAGTTGGGTTAGCCGGAGCCGTTCCACAGGCGCTGCCACCACGTCCGCTTGCCCGGCGGTTCGGTTTCCGGCTCGGGAGATGCTGCGGCCGCCCTGCGCTGCCGCCACTTTTCCACCTCGGCCTCCACATCACGGAGCCTAGTGATCACGGGAGGCCCGCCTTGTAGTTGCCTGCGCGCCTCGATCACGCGTTTGTTGAAGTCCTCGAGGATGTCCCGGACCTGCTTGTCCGTGTATTGGTGGTCCAGCTTGGCGTCGAGCTCCGAGTCCTCGATCCGCAGCAAAATGGCGGGCGGGCCGATCCCGCTCAGCCGTTCCCGCTGGATGAGTCCCTTGACCCACCAGTCGGGGTCGTAGTGCTCCCCCAAGCCGGGGATTGGCTTGCCGGCATACTTCAGGTTGTCGAACTTGCCTTGGTTCATGGCGTCCCGGATGAGGTACTCAACCCGGGCAGCGTCGTCTACCTTGCGGCGCTTCTCGCGTTCTTGGGCATCCGCGGCCTCAAGCTCTGCATCTTCCTCGGCATTTCCGCCCCAGGAGCGCACCGCCCGCAGTTCCGCGCCCCTCTCGAGCTTGCGCCTGAAGGCGTTGTTCTCGGCGTTCACGTTCCCGCCACCTCCTCACACGGCAGCCCTCGCCTGCCGGAAATCGTGGTTCTGAATCCAGTATTCCGCACGTTGCTGTGGTTAATTCCCGTACCCCGGGGCTCGTTATTTGAAACCGGAGGGACCCCTGTGGAGTGGGTGCGGACCGCTGCCACCCACTTTGAAATTGCAGCAGCCCCGACACGCCGCCCCAGGGGGCGTGTCGGGGCTGATCGCAGCTCAAAGTGGGTGGTGGCGGCCCGGGTCCGGCGGCCCGAATGAGGAGCTACGCGCGGACAGCCATGCTCGGATCCAGCTGCTTGATGCCCTCCGGCGTCACCAGGACAACCCGGGCAGTGCAGATGTCGTAGAACAATCCGGTGGCCTGCATTTGACCGGATGCCAGGGCGGGGCCTGTGACAGGGTGTTCTTCCAATTTCCGGAGTTGAAGGGCCACATTCACCATGCTCAATTGGTCGAGTCGGCTATACCCCTCAGCCGAAGCGGCAACCGCTACAGGGTGCCCGGCAAGCAACGCGGAGTAGCTCGGCCGCGCATGCTCCAGCCACGCGTCGAAGCCATCGCCTATGTCAGGCGAAGCACCCTCAGCATCTGCAATGACGGCCTTCATGGCACCGCAATTGGAGTGGCCACAGACCACTATCGAGTCCACGGCCAAGCCCTTCACGGCGAAGGACAGTGCCGAGTCGATCGAAGCATCGCTGCCGTCGTTGCACACCACGTTGCCGATGTTCCGGAGCGTGAGGAGGTCGCCCGGTCCACTACTGGTGATCAGGTTGGGGTTCACCCGGGAGTCCACGCAGGCAACAAAGAGCGTGTCCGGATTCTGCCCTTCCGTGAGGTCCTGCACCAGCGGACGGACCTTGTCCGCGTGGCGCCGGTGATACTTGTCGATGCCCAGGAGGATTGAGCGCAGCGGCAGCCTCCCGCCGTCGTCGTCTTCCGAGGTTGAACCGTCACCAGAGGGCAGCCAGGACGTGCGGGGCGGCAGCGGGAATTCGCGCGGGTCCTGGCGCTGCGGGGTGTTGTCCTCGGCGTCGCTGAAAGCAGTGGTGCCGTGTTCTTCGAGGATCACCGACGCGCCGGTGTTGCGCTGCTGCTTTTGCCAGGCGACCAGGGCTTCGCGGAAGGCGTGGTCGAGGTAGTCGGCGTTGAGTTCCACCACCACGTCCTGGCCTTCGGGCACGGAATGGAGGACGCGGTTGAGCCGGGGCAGCGCGAAGAAGCTGCATGAGCCGGCGATGGTGACACGCCACGGCAGCGCCTCAGCTGAGGGAGCATGGGCCTGGATCTGCGCGCGGAGAACACGCCAGAGCACGCACAGGGCAGCCAGCGCGAGGCCAATGATGACGCCCTCGAGGAGGTTGAGGGCCACGACGCAGACCAAGGTGACGCTGTAGACGAGGAGGTCGCCGGTGCGGAGGCTGGTGCGGATGTCGGCAATTTTGATGAGCTTTGCGCCGATCACCAGCAGCAGACCCGCGAGTACGGACAACGGAATCAACTGGATGAGGCCGGCGAAAAGCGCGGAAAACACCAGGACCCACACCCCGTGCAGGATGGCCGAGGTGCGGTTCTTGGCGCCTGCTTCAACGTTGGTTGCGCTGCGGACGATCACTCCGGTCACGGGGAGTCCGCCCAGCATGCCGGAAACGACGTTCGCTGAGCCCTGACCGACGAGTTCGCGGTTCAGGTTGGTGCGCGAGCCGCCGTGCATCTTATCCACGGCGACGGCTGACAAAAGCGACTCGATGCTCGCGATCAGCGCCACGGTGATGACGGCCATGGCCGCGGCGCGCCAGTTTCCGTCGGGCAAGCTGGGAAGTGCGATTGCGTCGAAAATGGACCCGCTGAAGCTGATGCGCTCGACGCTTGGTGCAACCGCAACGGAAACGGCTGTCACGGCGACGACGGCGGCAAGCGGTCCGGGGACTTTCCGCACCGCTGCGGGGAGGAACTTCCACGTCAGCAGGATTGCGACGACGGCCAGACCCAGCAGCGCAGAGTGGAGCTCAACATTGGTGATGGCCGCTGGAAGCCCGGTGAGGTTTTCGATGGCTGAGCCCGCGGCCTGACCGCCGAGAAGCACATGAAGTTGCTGGAGGATGATGGTAATCCCAATGCCTGCGAGCATCGCCTTGACCACCACCGGCGACACCGCCAGCGCCGCCCGGCCAATGCGGCTGACACCCATGAGCAGCTGCACGACGCCGGCAGCAGCGGTGATTGCGCACGTCACCTGCCAGCCGAACTCATCAACCAGACCGGCAACGACGACGGTCAGGCCGGCGGCAGGGCCGCTCACCTGTAGTGGGGAGCCCCCGAGGCTGCCCGCGACGATGCCGCCGACTGCTGCGGCGATGAGGCCTGCCATGACGGGAGCACCGGAGGCGGCGGCGATGCCCAGGGAAAGAGGAAGGGCGACCAGGAAGACGACGAGGGACGCTGGGAGGTCCGCGCCGAGGTTATTCAGGAAGGTGGGCTTGGTTCTCGGCGGGCTGTGTGAGTCGGCGGGAACGGTGGCGGATTCGTTGGATTGCGGCATGGTTACTCCTGGCTCGGAACTGCTGACCTCTCCAAGCTACGGAACCTGTCACTGTTAATGACAAACAGATGTGACAAGCATGACAAAAGCTGTGAAGATCCGGCTTCATGTTGGGACCAATAGGAACTTTCGTGGGGGGTGCGCGCGTTGGGGGTCCGAAGCTTTGACCGCTTGGATGAAACATTGGGACCCGGATCACATTCGGCGCGCTGCGGGCTGTAAGCTTCGCTGGTTGAAGCGATAGTCGCGAATCGAATTATGGGGGTTGAGCCTTGGCCGCTCGGGGTATATCCATGTCTTTTGTCAGTGGCACGGGGAGGCGTCTTGCTGCCGGGCTTCTCGTCTTGCTGACGACGGCGACGATCCTCGTCGGAGTGGGAGTGGGGCCGGCGCAGGCTGACATTCTCACGGACCGGATCCCGGCCCCCAACAGTGGTGAGATGGTTTTCAACAGTGCTACAGAGAGTGTCTACGTCCTTCATTGGATGGACACGTCAGTAACTAAAGTGAATGTCCGGACCAGGGCCATTAAAGATATTCCAGTCGCCGAACACCCGCAACACATGGCGGTAAACAAAAAGACCAACAAGGTTTACGTGGCCCATGCAGCGCTGGGCGGGATTACTGTCATTGACGGCGCGACCAACCAGACAACGCGAATTTCGACTACCCGATCACCCAGGGCCTTGGTCGTCAACGAGACAACAAATAAAGTCTACGCATTGCACGATAACAGTGTGTCCATCATTGATGCTGCTACAAACGCCGTCACCTCAGTAGGAACACCAGAGATGGTATCAGTATTTGGCTTGAACGTAGTCACAAATAAGTTGTACATGACCGGCGGACCAGGAATGGAGATTGTGGTCCTCGATGGCGCAACTAATGCGCTTAGCACTATCAGCATGGCAAGCACCGGACAGTCACTGGTGGTCAATGAGGCAACGAATACGGTTTACATAGGCCAACCCCATTCAATTGCAATCCTGAATGCGAAGGACAACACCGTCGAGTACTTGCCGATTGCAGCGGGGGTCAACCCTGGACGCATGGTAGCGAACCATAAGACGAACCGCATATATGCCATCAACCGGTCCGGTTACAGCCTAATAATGGTAGACGGCACCACCAAGACCATCGACTATATTCCGACGAGTGAAACGTATTTTTTTGCTGACATCGCGGTCAATGAATCCACAAATAAAATTTACGCTTCAAGTGGAACGCAAAAGAATCTACTTGTTTTTGACGGAATCACAGGTGCTGAAGGCAAAGTACCGAAAGTATTCTCCGGCAGGGATATAGCGGTTGATGAACCCAACAACAGGATCTATGTTGCCGACGTAGCGCCGGGCGATGTTGCAATAATTGATGGCACGAATGTTCCTCCTGCCATCACCTCCACCTCACCGCCCGCCAGCAGAGTTGGCGACCGCTACTTGCACAAATTTACTGCGACCGGCTCCCTGACTCCCCATTTCAAAGTAGCCACCGGAGCGCTGCCGCCCGGTATTTCCCTCAGTGAGAACGGAGATCTCCAAGGCATTCCCAAAGTTGCCGGGACGTTCACTTTCAGCGTATCTGCGATAAATGGCTATGAACCTGATGCAACAGGTCCAACGCATTCGGTAACAATCAGGCCAGCCCAACTCATCCGTGACTTCAATGGCGATAAGAGGCCAGACGTCATTTCACGTGACGGGCATGGGAACCTGTGGTTATATCCCGGCAATGGCTCAGGAGGCTGGTACGCGAGGGAGCATGTTGGCCAAGGCTGGAACGTGATGTCATCGATTGTTGCCCCGGGAGACTTCAACGGCGACGGAAAGCCCGATCTGTTGTCAAGAGACTTCAGTGGCGCCCTGTGGCTTTATCCGGGGAACGGCTCCGGCGGCTGGCTTCAAAGGGTCCAAGCCGGGCAAGGCTGGAACGTCATGAAGGAGATCACAGCTGCAGGGGACCTCGACCACGACGGAAATGCAGACCTCGTAGCCCGGGACTTCAGCGGCTACTTCTCCTTCTACAGAGGCAACGGGCGTGGCGGCTGGCTGAGCCAGAGCGTGATTGGTGGAGGCTGGAACATCATGACAACCACGATAAGTCCAGGCGACCTCAACGGAGACAATCACGAGGATCTTCTAGCAGTAGACACAATCGGCACGCTTTATGGCTACGACGGAAGCTCAAGGGGATATGCCGGTCCCCATCTAGCGGGTAATGGCTGGAACGCCATGACCGCAATCGTCGGCCCCGGCGACTTCAACGGCGACGGCAGGGTTGACCTCCTCGCACGTGACGTCGGCGGAGCTCTCTGGCTCTATCCAAGCAACGGCTGGGGAGGATGGCACCCCCGTGGCCTGGTCGGCTCCGGCTGGAACGCCATGAACCTGATCATCTAGCACCAAGAAACAAAGCAAAGCGAACGACGGCGGGAACCTCCCGCCGTCGTTCGCTGTACGCCCAACATGGCAAGACCCTAAGGCGCCTTAGAATAGGCTGGGTCTCATGACCGACCCCCACCCACAGCCCGTCCGCATTAGTTCTGAGCCCGCGCAGCTGCAAGCACTGGAACCCGTGCTTGAAAAAGTGCGGGCAGCAGTGGGCAACGTGCCCACACTGCTGGCCATCGCGGAGGATATTGGACGGACAGCGCCAAAGCCAGGCGAGGGAAGCACCGTCAAGCTCTGGGAGCTCCTTGCCTCCGTGACTGCCGTGGATGTCGCGGCCGGGCGAGTGCTCGAACCGCACCTCGATGCGCTGGCAATCCTCGCCCAAGCTGGAGACGAAGCCCAAGCTGGAGACGAAGCCCAAGCCGGAGCCGGAGCCGAACAACAAGGAGCATGGGGAGTCTTCGCAGCGGAAGGCGCTGGGATGAAGCTCGAAGCCAAGCGAGATGCTGACGGCAACTACGCCCTGAACGGATCAAAGCCGTGGTGCTCATTGGCCGCTCAACTGGGTGGCGCAGTTATTACCGCCCACACTGAGGAAAACACCAGAGCCGCCTTTGCCGTTGACCTAAAGCATCAGGGAGTTACCTGCGAAACGCCTCAGTGGACCAGCCGCGGCCTGCAGGAAATCCCCAGCGGGACAGTCCATTTTGACCAGGTCGCAGCCCAGCCCTTGGGCCAAGAGGACTGGTATTTCAAGCGTCCTGGCTTTGCATGGGGTGGCATGGGCGTTGCTGCATGCTGGCTGGGTGGCGCCGTCGCGGTGGCTCGCGATTTCGCGGCTGCCCTGGCCAAAGCCGCAGACAACGGGCGCGAACCCGATCAGATTGCACTGGCTTCCCTAGGCGAAATCGATCGGATCATCACGTCCGCTACCGGATACCTTGCCGTCGCGGCAGAACGCATAGACTCCGGCGAGTTGGAGGGCTCAGATCCTGACGGCCCGAGCGCCTGGAGCGAAGCCCTTCGTGTGCGCGGGACTGTTGCCGCCGCCGTCGAGCGTGTTCAAATGCTGGTGTCGCAAAACCTCGGTCCCGGGCCGCTGGCTTTCAACGAGACGTATGGAAAGCGCATGGCGGACCTGTCGCTGTACATCCGGCAGCATCACGCCATGAGGGACGATGCCCAACTGGGCGCACTGGCTCTGAAAGGGGACCGCTGGTGGTAGCTTTCTCGCACACGGACACCGGGACAGTCGAGTCGGAATGGGCAGTCAGCGGAGTTGCAGCCCTGCCGGAATTGCCCTTGGATCCGTCCGAATTTGCGGCCACAGCCTTCGTGGTGCTGGCCGCGCACCCGGACGACGAATCTCTTGGCGCCGGTGGCTTCCTGGCCAAACTTCATGCGGCCGGGGCTGCAGTGCAGTTCTTGCTGTGCTCGGCAGGCGAGGCGTCGCACCCGGACTCACAAACCACGACGCCGGAACAGCTTGCCGCTGTCAGGCTCACGGAGTTCGACACGGGAGTGTCCGGGCTGGCTCCCAGCGCCACATGGCGGTTTCTGGAACTTCCCGATGGGCAACTTGCGGCCCACACCGAGGTCATCGCCAAAGCCATCAGGGAAGCCGTCGCGTCCTTCGGCCACGCCGCGGAGAACGTTGTGCTTGTGACCCCGTACCGTGCTGATGGGCACACGGACCATGACGCTTTGGGCACTGTCGCCGCGGAAGTCGCAACTAAGGACGGCCACGGGCTCCTGGAATATCCCATCTGGTACTGGCTATGGTCAGGACCGGATGACGCAACGTGGGAGTCGTGGGTTCGGGTCCCATTGAACAACCACGAACAGCAAGCCAAGGCCAACGCCATGAGCGCCCACGCCTCGCAAACGCAGCCGCTGTCCAGTAAGCCGGGCGATGAGACGCTACTGTCGGACGGCTTCCTTGAGCATTTCAAGAGGCCGTGGGAAACCTTCGCCTGGCATCCTTCCAAGGCGGGCAGCAACAGTGCCGCAGACGCTGAGCGGATCTTTGACGAGGTCCATGCCAAGGAAGACGATCCGTGGAGTTACACCACCAGCTGGTATGAACGGCGCAAAAGGGCACTGACCTTGGCTGCTCTGCCGGAGGAATCCTATGAATCCGGCTTGGAAATAGGTTGTTCCATTGGCACCCTCAGCGAGGAGCTCGCAAAACGTTGCGGTCAGTTCCTGGCTGTGGACGCCAGCAGTGCTGCACTTGCCCAGGCAACTGAGCGGCTTTCCCAGTTCCCATCCGCGGAGGCAAGACACCTCACAATGCCCGGCGAGTGGCCCGAGGGTACCTTCGATTTGGTGGTGTTGTCCGAGACGGGCTATTACCTTTCGCCGGATGAGCTCACCGAACTACTGGCAAATATCGAAGCATCCACCCGTCCCGGCGGCACACTGCTCCTGTGCCATTGGCGGCACCCCATCTCCGGATGGGAATTGGATGCGGAGGCGGTCCATGCGATGGCCCGCAACCAACCCGGCTGGTCAACGCACGGACTCTACCGCGAGAAAGATTTCATGCTGGAGGTCCTTCTCGCTCCGGGCGGGACAGGATAACCGTGCCCGGCGGACGCGATATCAAGAGCGTGGGAGTCGTGATGCCTGCGCACAACGAGGAGCAACACATCGGTAAGGCCCTGCTCGCGCTGAAGACGGCCGCTGATGCGCTGGAACGGCGGCACCGCGCCATGGAAGCCAAGATCGTTGTGGTGTTGGATAACTGCAGTGACCGTTCGGCTGAGATCACCGCCGCGCGTGTCTCCAACGATCCTCGCTTCCGCGTGGTCAACGTCAAGCTGCGGAGCACGGGGGCGAGCCGGGATTTCGGTTTCCGCACGGCATTGGAATGCCTGCCAGCGAACGGGCCGGAGGGTATCTGGCTGGCCACCACAGACGCCGATTCCACCGTTCCGCAGCATTGGTTGACACGGCAGGTGGAACTGGCCAACGCGGGAGCGGACGCCATACTTGGATCGGTGGAACCCGACCCGGCAGACATGGATCCCGTTATCCATCGCCGTTGGCTGGAACTCCATCCGTTTCGTGAGGATCACCAGCACATTTATGGCGCCAATCTGGGCATCCGTGCCTCGGCCTATCTCACTGCAGGCGGCTTCCCGGCGCTGCGCGCCCACGAGGACCGCGTCCTGGTTGAGCGGCTCCGCCGGCATGGTTTTGCGGTCACCGCCACGGACACCATCCGCGTTTTGACCTCGGGGCGGACGCACGCCCGTGCTCCGGAAGGATTCGCCGCGTATCTGCGCTCCCTTGCAGCTGAGCTGCCCCCTGCCGGGCTTCCGACTGCCGCCAGCGGCTAACCCGCCAGCAGCTAGCCCGCCAGCGCTTATCCCCTCAGCGCCCCCTCCAACGCGGCAATCGCTGCCTTCGTGATCGTTTCCCGTTGCCCGGATCCATCAATACGAAGCAGAATCCCGCGGTGCGCGTAAGCCGTCAGCACCGGTTGCGTCTCGTCCCGGTACAGTTCCAGACGGCGTTGGATCACGGGTTCCGTGTCATCGGCACGCCCCTCTTCCTGCGCTCGGAGCAGCATCCGGGCAATGAGTTCATCATCGGAACCCGTTAGTTCGAGGACCGCTTCAAGGGCTTGCTGCCGATCAGCGAGGATCTCGTCCAGCGCACCAATCTGGATGACGGTCCTGGGGTAGCCGTCCAGGAGGAAACCGGCCGCGGCATCGGCTTCTTCAAGCCGCACCCTCAGCATGGCCGTGGTGACGTGGTCCGGCACAAATTCGCCGCGATCCATATATCCGCTGGCTTCAGCACCCAACTCCGTCTTGTCGAGGACGTGGGCGCGGAACAGCTCACCAGTAGAAATGGCAGGGATCCCAAAATGCCGCGCGATATGCTCCGCCTGCGTGCCTTTGCCGGAACCCGGAGGGCCCATGATGATCAATCGCGCCATGACACTGGTCCGTTTCGAGAGGCAGCCGGGACTTAACCATACGCCGACGACGACGGGAGGCACCCGCCGTCGTCGGCATCAATTCGCTGGCGACACGCAAATTCACCGGGGACGCCCGGATGTGGGTGTCGAGGATGAATTATCGCGGCGCGAGAGTACTTGCGCGGCCCACCGCCCCCGCTGAGGAGGCGGACCTATGAACTTGAGCGGGGATGCATGATACGCATCTGATCCCAGGTCCGCTCCGAGGCGGCGATGTTCTGGTTGGAGCGTTCGCGGTCCAAGGAGGCAAGCTCGACGGCGATCGCCTGGACCGCGGCCACCGCACCTGTCAGGGAAGGGAAGAAGCCTGCGCCCTCCGTGGGCACCACAATCCGATGGTCAGCGTGCACCGCCACGGGCGATCCCGCACTGTCGGTGATGGAAACGATGGGCGTGCCCAGATTGTGGGCGATGTCCACAGCCCGCATGGTGCTGTCGTAAACCCGCCAGAGACTGATGGCGATCACCAGGTCCTCTGCACCGAGCCGTGCAATGGCATTGGTGAGAGCAGCGACATCTGCATCGAGGAGCCGGACGTTGTAGCCGGCAATGATCGCGTTGTGCTCCAGCGCCTTGCCGGGGATGGCATAGCTTCCTGCAGCGATGATGAAAGTTTGCCGTGCACCAGCGATTGCCTTCGCAATATTGTGAAGCGTGTCCGCATCCAAGGTGCGCTCAAAATGGGCCAGGTTCGCGCGGTCTGTGGACACTGCAGCCTGAGCAGGACTGCTGATGTGGCCGTTGTGTTCGGCCGCAACCTCCACTGCGCTCAGCGACGCCAGGAACCGCGAGCGCAGCTCAAATTGAAAGTCCGCCCACCCTTTAAATCCCAGTGTTTGCGCGGTTCTGGTCACGGTTGAGGCGTTCGAGGCGGCCACTGCGGCAATGTCGCTGACGGAGCCGTAAGACGCAAGCCGGGGCTGGGATCGCAGAATGCCGATCACTTGCATTTGGCGCGCCGCGAGCTTCCGCCCTTGGACGCGACTATCCAGCCACTCGGTCAACGTTGACGAGTCGAAATCTTCTTCCACCTATTGACCTACCTCACACTTTGGCCGTAACTTCGATACATCGCTTCTGCACAGACCCGTGCATATTCCTCAAAATGTACAACTTGGCCCACTTTGGCAGGAATCACCATGTCTCTTACAGCACGCTTGGATCGTCTGGCTCTCAGTCGACCACACTACAAGCTTCTCCTCATTGGAGGCCTCGGCTACTCGTTCGACGGTATGGACGGGGCAGTGGTCGCATTCCTGCTCCCGCGCATCCAGGAACTGTGGGGCCTCAACACCGCCAGCCTCGGCTTGGTGGGCTCGGCGGCCCCGTTCGGTTTCTTCTTCGGCGCAATCCTGGCCGGCTGGATGGGCGACCGCTTTGGCCGTAAGAAGGTCATGCTCTGGGCACTCGCCTTCTACTGCGTCATGTCAGTGGTGGCGGCCATGGCCCCGAACTTTGAAGTCTTCCTCATTGCACGGATCTTTGCAGGTTTGGGTGCAGGTGCTGAAAGTGTGATCATTGCACCGTTCCTCTCCGAGTTCATTCCTCCGAGGCGTCGCGGCTGGTTCATCGGAACCTTGGCCGGCTTCTTCTCCTTCGGCTTCGTGGGCGCTGCACTCATCGGCCGCTTCGTTGTCCCGCTGGGCGAGGACGGCTGGCGGTGGGCCCAGGTGATCACTGCAATTCCCATCCTGCTCCTTCTCTGGTGGCGCCGCAGCCTGCCGGAATCACCGCGATACCTCATCAGTCGTGGCCGCATAGCTGAGGCCACGGAAGTGGTGGATCGTTTTGAGCAGAGCGTAGTGAAGGCCACCGGCAAACCACTCGCGCCCCTGCCGCCCGCCGAGGAAGAGATCACTAAACACGAGCAGAAGATCAGCATCTGGAACGCCCTCAAGTTCATGTGGTCCAAGGCCATGCGTCGTCGGACCGCCGTGATCTGGTTGATCTGGTTCGTCATCACGTTCTCCTACTACGGCTTCTTCTCCTGGATTCCCACCCTCCTTGTAGGCCGCGGCATCACCATCACCAAGAGCTTCGAGTTCTCCATCCTCATTTATCTGGCGCAGATCCCGGGCTACTTCTCCGCCGCTTGGTTGTGTGACCGGATTGACCGTAAGAACACCATTGCCCTGTACTTGGCGGGATCGGCCATCAGCGCCTTCTGGTTGAGCCAATCCAACGACTCCGGCATGATCCTCGTAGCAGCCGCAACGTTGTCCTTCTTCCTTAACGGAACGTACGCCGGCGTCTACGCCTACACTCCGGAGCTCTTCCCCACCTGGATGCGTGCCACAGGTGTCGGCCTGGCCAGCGCGGTAGGCCGTATCGGCAGCATCCTGGCTCCGTCCATCATCGGTATCTTCGCCGCTTCCCTTGGCTTCGGTGGAGTGTTCACCATGACCACGGTGGTACTGACCATCGGCGTGTTGGGCGTCGTGATCTTCGGCGCCTCCACAGCGGGCAAGTCGTTGGAGGACATCAACGCCCGCGCCGAACATGATCCGGCCGCGGCAGGAAGCAAGTGAAAGCGATGAATGCAGACGCAGTTTTCCAGCAAACCTTCGAGGCAATCCAGCAGGGACCAGGAGTCATCCTGTTCACCGCCCTGCAGTGGATTCCGGAACGCTCCAGCCTGAAGCGACTTTTCACCAGCCACCCGGCCGAATACCCGGTAGGCGGCGAGAAGACCGTGGAGATCTCCCCCGGCTGGTTGGGAACGGTCATTGAGGACAAGAAGCCGTTCCTCGCCCCCGATCTGGAAGCGCTACGGGAAGTCTTTTCAGACTCCGGACTCATCCAGCAACTGGGCTGCGGCGCCGTCATCAACGTGCCCGTCCTTGACCAGCAGCACAATGTTGTGGGCGTCCTGGCCCTGTTGGACGCAGAAGGCAAGTACACGCAGGAAAGTGTGGAAACCGCCGTCGACGTCATCAACGCGAACCGGGCTGAACTGGTTCAGGCCTTTGAAGCGCATCCCACCAAAGCCCCCGAAACCCCTGCGAAGGACGCCGTTTAACGTGAGTACCACCCCAGAAACCACCCCGTTGGTCATCCGCAACGCGAGCGTCCTGGACGTTGAGGCCGGCACTTACTCCACTGCCGACGTCGTAAGCGTTGACGGAAAGATCAGCAGCGTCGGACCGAACGCCGAAATGCCCTCCGGCGCGCGGGTCATCGACGGCACCGGCAAATTTGTTATCCCCGGCCTGATCGATGCGCACGTCCACGTGGTGGCGTCCAGCGCCGACTTCCGTTCACTCACCTACACCCCGGCGTCCTACGTTTACGCGCAAACGGCTCGGATCATGGGACAGATGCTGCGTCGCGGCTTCACGACTGTCCGAGACCTGTCCGGCGCCGATTTTGGGCTGGCGATGGCTCAGGAGGAAGGTCTGCTCGAGGGTCCTAAGATCCACTTCTGCGGTCACGCGCTCAGCCAGACCGGCGGTCACGGAGATATGCGCCTGCCAGGCGAAGACCATGACCCCAACGGGCGCGGCTGTTGCGGCATCGGCCGCGTGGCCGACGGCGTGGATGCGGTCCGCGCCGCCGCTCGCGACGAGATCCGCAAAGGCGCCCACCACATCAAGATCATGGCATCCGGCGGCGTCTCTTCTCCCACGGACCGCATCGACTCCACCCAGTACTCCATGGAAGAGATGCGCGCCGCCGTGGAAGAGGCCCAAGCCGCCAACCGCTACGTCGCCGCCCACGCCTACACCGCCCGCGCTATCAACCGCGCCCTGGAAGCAGGTGTCCGCTCGATCGAACACGGCAACCTTTTGGACGACGAGAGCCTCAAGCTATTCCTGGAAAAGGACGCTTTCCTGGTCCCCACCCTTGTCACGTACTGGGCGCTGAAGGAAGAGGGCAAGGAATTCGGGCTCACGGAGGAAATGTGGGCCAAAGTGGATTCCGTCCTCACCAGCGGACTCGAAGCGATCGCCCGCGCCCACGAAGCGGGAGTCAAAATGGCCTTCGGTTCGGACCTTCTGGGCGGGATGCACCGACACCAGAACGAGCAGTTCAGGCTGCTCGGCAAGGTCCAGCCGGCAATTGACGCCATCCGCTCCGCAACCACGACGGCGGCGCTGCTGCTTGAGCGCGAAGGTGAACTTGGCGTGATCGCGCCGGGCGCGGATGCTGACCTGCTGGTCCTCGGGGCCGACCCTGTTGCGGATATTTCCGTGCTGGCCGACATCTCCGGGCATCTTGAGTACCTCATCCAGAATGGCCGGGTGATCTCCTAGCTTCTGTGCCTGCCGCATGTGCAGTCCTTCCCGACGCTCTCTCACCTAACGCGCCATTTCCGCCGACGCTCTATCACCCGGTGATAGAGCGTTGGGCGGAAGGGGCCGTTAGGTGAGAGAGCGTTTGGGCTGACCGGGCCTGTTATTACCCTCCCAAAAGCTCGATAATGTAAGTATGCTGATCAATATCGAGTAGGAGGACATGATGACCACGAAAGTGAACAAGACCATCATGGTCAACGTTCCGGTCAGTACGGCCTACAGGCAGTGGACCAAGTTCGAGGAGTTTCCGCACTTCATGGGCGGGGTCGAGCGCGTGACACGGCTCAGCGACGACCGACTGGAATGGGTGGCCGAAATAGCGGGCGTCCATCGCCGCTGGGAGGCCAAGATCGTTCAGCAGGACGTGGACCGCGCTGTGGCCTGGGCCGCCGTCGAGGGTGCCAAGAATGCCGGCTGGGTTGATTTCAAGGAGGCGGGCCCCAGCCAGACGTCCCTGCATCTGTCCCTGGAATACGAACCGCACGGCGTCCTCGAATTCCTGGGAGACAAGTTGCACATTGTTGAAAGGCAGGCTGAGTCAGACTTGAAGAAGTTCAAGGAGTACATCGAGAAGCAGGCACCGGAGACCAGCGTCGAGACCACGGGGTCAACCACCACGGCCAGCGCAACCGGCACGGGGACTTCCGGCACCCCCACCTCGGATTCGCCGCCGATCGTCGATCCCGTCACCCACGTCTTTGACCAAACCAACGGGTTGGTGGACCTTGAGGGCGACTCCGATGAAACCGCTGACAGCGACACCCGCAGTGCCGCCGAACGGCAGAATGATGAGGACCGCGGCCCAGGCTTCATCCCGCCTCAGAGCGGCTGGCTGCCGGGACAGCGGTGAGCCCCAAAGAGTGAATGCCGCCCGCTTCAACGCGACCCGGGCGGCACTCACTTATTAAGCACTCTGCGTTAAAGGGCCTTCGCCCGCAGGGAACCGCCTACTTCTTGGTCCCCGTGTAGACGACATCGGGAATCGCCGGAGCCTGCATGCCCTCACCAATGAAGAAGCTCGGGTGCGGCGGCTGGTTGTAAGCGACGTTTTCGCGGGCCACAGCTGTGCGGTAGACCGTGTCATGCATGAGCGTCCGCAGGCGAACCTCGGTGGGGGCCGTAGTGGTGTAGATCCGCAACTCGCTGCTGTCGGTGGACGGCCAGGCGATCTCTTCGCGCCAGTCACCCAGGATGTCCGCTTGGATTGACGGGTTGCCCTTGGTGGTGTTGTTACTGCGTGCACCTTCGGCAGTCAGGAGCCGATCGCTGGACTCGGTTTCCCAGTTCCATTTGGAGATGGTGGGAACGCCGCGGGACAACGTTGCGTCATAGTCGTGGTCCACAATTTCGCGGAGCAGGTCACCATCCCACCATGCCAGGAAGTTCGCGGCGGGGATCTTCCCGGCGATCAGCTCACCCTTGGCCGATACCAACTGACCAACGGGTGAATCCCACGCGGCCGTACCTCCGACGGCCCAGCCTTCCGCCCCGGCATAGCGGGGATCGATGTCACCTGCCGCACCGCGACCGGTGTCCCTGGCCGCGGGGATGCTCCAGAGGACTTCACCGGTAGCGGCGTCACGGAATGTTGCTCCCCGGTTGCCGCTCTGGCGCATGCTCTCGTGGACCGCGAACGTCTCCAGCCCAGGCCTGGACGGGTCGAGGTCGCTGGTGTGTATGGCATCGCCGTGGCCAAGCTTGGTGTTGTAAAGAGGCTGGCCATTGTCGTCGATGGTCATGGAACCGAAGACGAACTCGTCCTTGCCGTCCTGGTCCACGTCAGCAACAGACAAGTTGTGGTTACCCTGCCCCTTGTATTCATCCCCGGCAAGGTTCGAATCGAAGGTCCAGCGCTTCACGAGCTTGCCGTCCACCAGATCGTAGGTGACCAGGACGGTGCGCGTGTAGTAGCCGCGGCTGACCATCATGGATGGATGTACCCCGTCGAGGTAGGCCACTCCGGCCAGGAAGCGGTCTACACGATTTCCGTAGTTGTCGCCCCAGCCGCCGACAGTGCCACGCGGGGGCTCGTAGGCCACAGTGTCCATGATGGTGCCGGTCCCGCCCTTGAAGACGGTCAGGAATTCAGGACCGGAAAGGATGTAACCGGCACTGTTGCGGAAGTCGGCGTCGGCGTTCCCGATGACCGTTCCGGCGGCATCGCGGGTGCCATCGGCAGTCTTGAGGGAAACCTCAGCCTTGCCATCGCCGTCGAAGTCGTAGGCCAAAACCTGGGTGTAATGCGCGCCAGCGCGGATGTTGCGGCCCAAGTCAATGCGCCACAGCTTGGTGCCATCGAGCTTGTAGGCGTCCACGTAGACGTTGCCCGTGTATCCGGACTGGGAGTTGTCCTTGGCGTTGGAAGGTGCCCAGGTTTGAATGACCTCATATTTGCCATCACCGTCGAGGTCCGCGACAGTCGCATCGTTGGCGGAGTAGGTGTAGGGCTTGCCGTCTGGGGTCACTCCATCGGCCGGCTTATCCAGCTTGATGGCCACATGGTTCTGCGCCAGCGGCGTCACCGCTTCGCTCAGCTTGTCCTCGCCCTGCCCATTGCCGACGGTTTTTATGACGTAGTTGGACTCCGCCGTTCCATCCGGGTCCACGAACATTGTGGCGCTTCGGAGGGGTTCCGGGGTGATGTTTACCCCGTCGCGCAGGACTTGGAAGCCGACGCTGTCCTTGTCCAGGCCGAGCATGCGCCAGCTCACCGTGACGCCCTGATCCGTCAGGACAGCAACCGGCGCCCGGTCCAGGTTCTCCACTTGTCGCTTGAGGGTGGATGGATCCTTCGCAGCAGGCACGACGCCGGGGAGGCCGGCTTGCGCTGCTTGCGGGAGTTGGGCGGGGGCTGCTTGAGCGAGCGGGACGCCCGTCAGTGCGATGGCCGCGGCAGCGAGTGAAGCGGAGGCCGCCATGGGGACGGCCTTCCATACACGGCCACCGGTACTGCGGTAGGAACATTTCGAGGGGTAAGCCAAAGAACATCTCCTTTGATGCTGGGCGGCAGGGGGATCTGCCACACCTTGATTGGAACGTTTCACACACCGCGAGCAGAACCGCCTTCGATCATCGGGCGATGGTGCAACGCAGTGAGAAAACGATTTCCGCTCACAAGGTTTACCAGCGCGTGAATCACGCGGTCAAGAGTCTGGCGCGAAATGACTGTGAGATTTCGGTGGGGAATGTTCGGTTTTGTACCGTTATCCATGGCGGTTAAACGGAGTCATGAGGAACGTGTAATCGGTCACACTTAGCCGGATTTACTTGTCAACCGTGGTGGGCAGCATGAACCATGAATGAGGGAATTCGTTCCCATACAAGCTGAATCAGCAATCCTCACCGACGAGGATGCGGCCCCTGCGAAGAAGCTTGGGGCTGTTAACGGCCTGAGTGAAAGTACTGACAATGACGACACATACTGACTCCATCACGCTGAAAATCTGGGACAAGTCGGCAATCGACCACACCATCGATGCCGCCATTGAATCCCTCTCACACCGCGCTGCCGCCGAAAATTGCGGAATCGCAGTTACCCTGAGCGGCCCTAAGACCTTCACGGTCAGCCTGAACCGCTAAGCAGCTCAAGCACTACGCAAGAGGACGACGCCGGGACCTCCCGACGTCGTCCTCTTGCGTTTAAGCTCCCCCCGCAGTTGTACGCCTCCCCCGGCGTTGTACGGCTCGTGACGCGAACAAGTCCGGGTTCCACCGGAAAGTTGGCACCAGTGGTCCCTACCCCCTGTTCGTGACGCCATACAGAAAGTCCTGATGGAACCTTGAGACTTCCTTGATGGTTTCCCTCCCCTGATCTTGCGTTCGCGTTGGAACTCTAAGTGAGTCAACGCTTCAACGCACGAACGGAGGGATCACAGTGCTCACGGAAACCACGGCCAACGCAGCTGCACCGGCTAACGCGCCGGAGACGGCTGTCAGGCCGCGACGATCCCACCGGGCGCCAGGCGGGGTGGTCACCGTCCTGGTTCCGGCACACAACGAGTCTGCCGGCATCACCGAGACGCTGCTCTCCTTGAATAACCAGACTCAGCGCCCGGACCGCGTGATCGTGGTGGCAGACAACTGCACCGATGACACCGAAGAGCTTGCCCTCGCTCAGGGCGCCGAAGTCATGCGCACCGTGGGCAACAAAGACAAGAAGGCCGGTGCCCTGAACTTCGCCCTCAGCGAGCTCCTTCCGGATGCTGACCCGGAGGACCTGTTCCTGGTCCAGGATGCCGACTCGCAACTGGCCGTCGACTTCATCGAGAACGCCACCAGGAACCTGCTCGCGGACGAACTGCTAGTCGCTGTGGGCGGAGTGTTCAGCGGCGGTCCGGGCGGCGGCTTTGTTGGCCATCTGCAGCGCAACGAATACGCCCGTTACGCGCGTGACGTGAAGCGACTTCACGGCAAGTGCCTGGTAGTCACCGGCACAGCGGCGCTTTTCCGCGTCAAGACACTGCGGGACGTCGTGGCCGCCCGGTTGAAGGGCATGCTCCCTCCCGGCAATGGCAACGGCGGCGTCTATGACACCTCGGTGCTGACCGAGGACAACGAACTCTCCTTTGCCCTGTTGACCCTGGGCTACCGCATCGCATCTCCATCCAACTGCACGTTGGTCACCGAGGTCATGCCCACGTGGCGTGAACTGTGGTCACAGCGACTGCGATGGAAGCGCGGCGCGGTGGAGAACTGCGTGCAATATGGATGGACCAAAGTAACCAGGCCATATTGGGGACGCCAGTTTCTTTCCATGATCGGCGTCTTAGTGACGCTGGCCTACTTCGGCTCCCTCCTGTTCGCGTTGATTTCCGGCATGGGCCTGAACCTTCAGCCCTTCTGGATTACCGTCACCGGCATTTTCATCCTGGAACGCATAGTCACTGTGCGTTACCGGGGCTGGAGGTACATGCTCCTGGCCGCAACCATGTACGAAACCGTCATCGATATCTTCCTCCAGGCTGTCCACGCCAAGGCGTACCTGGATGCAGCATTCAACAGAAAGAAAGTTTGGTAAATCGACTCATGTACAACAACGCAGTAACCCCGGTGACAGGGGCAGTAGCAGCTGGAATGGGCTCAGGCACGCTCGCATTGACCGGAGCCGGAGACCTCTTCTGGTTCGCACTGGCGGCCTTTGCCATGCTGGCTCTCGGACTCGCCGTTAAGAGGATCGTTCCAGTCCGGGCACAAAAGTAGGCTAAAAGAACCACATTCACCAACGAACCCGCAGTTGTGTCGCTACCTCCAGCGCGACACAACGGCGGGTTTGTTGTATTCGCCGTACTGGTCTACAGCCCCATTGGCTTACTGCACCGGGGTCGTGCTGGCTGAGTACTTGACCACCGTGGTGTAGCCGGCTTTGGTGCCGGTAACCCTCACGCTCATCGCGTCAGCCTGGTCAGCACTCACCAGCTTGTAGGAACGGGCTGTTGCCCCGGGGATTGCCACACCGGAGCGATACCACTGATACGTCAAGGTGGTCCCGGACGTCCACGTACCAGGGTTGGCAATGAGCGTTGAACCCACCGTCAGCGCTCCCGTGATAATCGGTGTAGGTGCTACCAAAGTCCCGGCTACTACTATCGCCGTGGGAGCAGACTCCCTGACGGCAGTTGCGTAGCCAGCCTTGGTTCCCGTGACGCGGACCGTCAGGCTGGTGCCCTGATCCGCGGCGGCAAGGACCCTGGCGGCGCTGGTTGCGCCGGCAATAGCCGTGCCGTTCCGGAACCACTGATAGCTCAGGGCTGTCCCGGTGGTCCAGGTTCCCGGAACTGCGGTCAATGTTGAGCCTACGGCTGCTGCGCCTGAGATGGTGGGTGTTGGCGCAGTGAGCTGACCTTGGTTCGCGGGAACGAAGGAGAAGTCCCGGATGGTGACTGTTTCGGGAACCACGTGTGCTGCATCTCCGCCTCCACCACCTGTTACCCAGAGGTTGAAGTGAATCTGTTCCTTGGCCGGGAGCGGGACCGTGGATCCCTCCAAAACGGTCCTCTTGAGCAATGTGCCGTCGTAGCCTTCCCCGGCAAATGTCTCGTAGGTCAGCTTGCCTGGTTCCCAGACCATCCTGTGGGTGAGGATCGGGGCATTGGTGACATCAAAAGTGACGGTGTTGTTTCCCTGCCCCGGAGGCAAGCTGGCGTCAAACCAATATCCATGCCCTTGGGTCACGGGCCAGTTTTCACCATAGGCGGCGCCCCCACCCCAGGCCGAGGCTTCACAAAGGTCAATCTCCGTATAGCCAGGCACCGCATTGGGGTCGTAGGTGAACAGGCATCCCCACACCACTTCCTTCTGGAGGGCGCTGACATCCTTTTCCACGGTGGTGCTGTACGTTCCGTAGCCGAAGCCTTCACGCGTGGATTGGAATTCCGCTCCCTTAGGAGCCGATCCCGTGGGGTTGCTGATGGACAACTTGACGTACCCGTTTGCGTCCGGGGTGCTCACGTTATTGGCATCCCAACTCGCGTTATACATAGGCGCCCCGCCCCAAAAGCGCTTCTGCCAGTTGAACCCTTTCCACGCAAAGCTGCCCACGGGGCCAGGATCCTCAGCCATGGGCGTGGTGTCCGCTGCATGCGAGGGGCCTATTCCTGTGAACATCGATAAGCCAACCGCAACGACGACGGCCAACCCCATTGCTTTTCTTCCCCCACGTGGAAGGAGCCTCACTGACAATGCCATAGCTGTTTCCTCCTGCTGATGCGCCCGGAACCGTCAACGGCTGATGCCGCTGACCGCAGCGACGTTCCACCCCCGAGAAACGCCTGTCCTCGATTATCAAGTAGCCCGGGTCCTGCCGGAAGCGAAATGAACAAGCAAATTCGGCCACACAACATCAATTGGATAACGGCGCCAACTCCACGAGTAGCCTTGACGTGGTTGAGAATTTTCGCGCAGGGTCTGACCCCGGGAGGGCACATCACAATACGCAGCGCAGGCATCCTCCTTCACCGACGAAACACCGCCGGTCAATTGGAACTGTGGATAGCCCACATGGGTGGGCCCTTTTGGGCCCGCAAAGATGAACACGCCTGGTCAATTCCCAAGGGAGAATTCCCCGAGGACGAAGACCCTTTGGTTGCCGCCCAACGGGAATTCACCGAAGAAATTGGCACACCACCGCCAGCGGCCCACTACGACCTCCTGGGCGTTTTTCGGCAGCCCTCCGGCAAACTAATCACCGCGTTCACTGCCGAAGCCAGCGACTTTCAACCTCAGCAGATTGTCAGCAACACCTTTCCCATGGAATGGCCCAAGGGCTCGGGTGCCATCAAGGAATTCCCGGAGATCGACGACGCCCGGTGGCTTGAAGAATCCGTGGCCCGGACAAAGCTCGTCAAAGGGCAACTCCCTATCGTCGATGCCTTGGTCCGGCACCTTGGTGGGCATTCCCTCTAGGGCCGACCACCCAAGCAGGCCTGCCAATCATCCTGACGAACGGCTCTTTCCGGCGATGAATTGCCGGATCCACTCAACCGTTTCGGGATGGTCCAGGTGCAAGCCATGGCCAGCACCAGGAACCCTCACCAGCACCGAGCGGGGAATGTGCTCGCGGAGGAGCAGCGCGTTGGGCAAGGGCGTCAACGCGTCCTCGACGCCGTGAAGTATCAGAGTCGGCGACCGGATGGAGCTGAGGTCCCGCCAGGCATCATGCTCGCGGCTGGCCTTGAAGTGGCGCGCTTTGGCCCATGCTGACGCGTGGGAGTTGAAGAACGTGTGCGTCGCCGCGGGATTGCACTGGACCCAATCCGCGTCGAAGAAGAGCGGTTCAAGCCGGGACATGTCACCACTAACCAGCGCATCCAAGGCCGCCCTGTCCGGCTGCATTCCGGCGTCCGGCGATCTTCCACCGCTCGTTGCGGCGAGGATCAGCGTGCGGACTTTTTGCGGGTAGTCGATAGCGAGCCACTGCCCAACTCGACCACCCATCGAATGACCGTACACGTGTGCTAAATCCACTCCTGCAGCGTCAAGGACAGCTGCTGCATCCTCCGCGAGGAGCCGCGTAGTGTAGCGCTCGGCTTCGCCCTTCCCACTCCGACCTATCCCCCGGTGATCGAAGCGGATGACGCGGTAATAGCGCGACAGAAGCCCCGCCGTCGGACCCCAACCATCCATGGCTGTCGCCTGTCCGGCGATGAGCAGCATCGGCTCGCCTTCGCCTTCCGATGTCCAGGCGATTTCAGCGCCGTCGGCGGCCTCAGCAAAGTTCACCGTGCCACAGTATCCGGGAGGGGCTCAAAGCGCTGCGGCGTGGGACACAAGCACGCTAGTCCGCGGTGAAAATGTCCTCAATGGCACAGTCAAACGTCCGCGCAATGAGGAAGGCCAACGGAAGCGAGGGATCAAACTTCTCCCGCTCGATGGATATGACGGTCTGCCGGGAAACTCCAAGTGCCGCCGCCAGGTCCGCCTGTGTCCAGCGCCGTTCGGTGCGCCGCTCCGCGAGGTTGTTCTTCACTTGAGCGCGCGGTGGCGAATGGCCACGTATCGCAGCCCGGCGTCAACCGCGCTCAGGGCAATCAGGCCAATAAGGACCGGAAGTGCGTCCACGGCGAAACGGCCGATGGCCAGCACCAGTGAAGCGACCACGATAGCGACCAGGACATCCAGGAAAGCCCCCGCTCCCGCTTGCCGCATCCACTGCAATTCCACGCTTTGTTCGCCGTGCGGATCGCGGGTGATCGTGTGATTGGATACGAACACCTTGCCGCCCAGGGACATCGCCGGGTAGGCGGCGCAAAGGGCGCCAATCGCTGCAGCGAGCCAGAAGTCATCCGGGTTCGACGCTCCCACCACGACGGAAACCACCACCGTCAGGATGACGCCGAGGATGACCGCCAAGACGTAGTGGTGGGCCGGCGCGCGCCTCGATGTAAAGGAAGCTTTACTCATGGGAAAAGTAAAGCATCCTTTACTTTGGCGGGCAATAGCTGATGCGTAGTGTCCGAGCTGGGTCTAGCGTTGAGGGATGACCGCTGAGTACAGGTACGACGTCGAAGTGCTGCACCTTTTGGTGTCGCCGGCACACGCCTACTTTGGCCGTGCCCGCGAAGGGGCGGCAGACGTCCCCACTACCGATGCCATGCAGGCCGAGTTGGTGGCGGGCAAAGGCATTGTTGGCGACAGGTTCTTCGGCAAGGCCGCACACATGGATGCCGCCGTGACGTTGTTCGCGGTGGAGGCCCTCGAAGCCATCGCGTCGGAACTCGAGGCCGGGCCCTTGGATCCCCTGTTGACCCGGCGGAACGTAATCCTGCGGGGAGTGGAGTTGGCGCCTTTGCTTGGCCATGAGTTCACGCTTGAGTCCGGTGAGGACACCGTGCGGCTCAAAGCCGGGCGACCGGCCCATCCTTGCGCGTGGATGGATGAAATGCTTGCCCCGGGCGCCCATAAGGCGATGCGTGGGCGTGGCGGCGTACGATGCCAAGTGATCGCCGGAGGCGTGTTGAATCGAGGTCCGGCCGTGCTGATTAGTCCCGTGCCGCTCGACCCGAAGAAGGCCGGGGACGCCAACGCTCTGCGGCCAACTCGGTTGCCCTAAGCATCTCCACCCTGCGTCTGCAAAAGATACACCCGAGAAAGTCAGGAGCCTGTCAATCAAGCGTTTCGCCGCATAGGGTGGTCAAGTGGCTACCGTGAGCAGCAAAGTGCAAGCCGTCGCCGGATCCGCGTTTGCCGCGGTCTTCCGGGCCATCAAGGTCGTGCGTCCGCAGAGGCCGATCCACCCAAAGGGCATCCAGCTGGTCGGAACTTTGGAAAGGGACTCCGGTGTGCGCGCGCCCTCGGGCATCCCTTGGCTGGACACCGCCGGGAGCAACGTGGTGGATGCCAGGCTTTCCCGCTCGATCGGACTGCCTGATGCCTTCCCGGACATCATCGGACTGGCCGTGCGCTTCACAGAGCAGGACAAACTCTCGGACATGCTTCTTGCTACCACCGGACCGACAGGACTTGGGCGTTTCATCCTCCGGCTCCGTCGGGATGCCGCGGCGGCGGTTTTCTCCAGCATGATGCCCTACAAGTCTGATGACGGCCCCGTTTTGATAGCAGCAAGGACCATCAGGAGCCCGGACAGGTTGCCCGTCGAACCGAGCGCTTTCCGCTCACTCCTTGGCAGCGGTTCGTGGATCCTTGAACTCCATCACGCCAGTCCGCTGGGTCCGTGGACCAGGTTCGGAACGTTGACCCTCAGCCCCGCCGACTCCCTGGGCCAAGATACCGCTGAGCGATATGATCCGGTCCTCAATCCGCTTCCAACAGCAGGAACGTACGGCTGGACGAGGCGACTGCGTGAACCTTCCTACGCCTTGGCCCGCCGACGCGGGTAGGACGCGGTTAGTTGGGCCAGTGCCACAGGCCCAATAAATCTAGGGTTCAAGCGCAGCAGGTGCCGCGAACTGCGCCTCATACAGCCGGGAGTACGCCCCGCGCGAGGCAAGCAGTTCGGCGTGGGTCCCCTGCTCAACGATCTGCCCGGCTTCCATCACCAGGATGAGGTCGGCGTCCCGGATAGTGGAGAGCCGGTGGGCGATCACGAAGCTGGTCCGGTCGGACCTCAACGCGTTCATGGCCTTCTGCACCAATACCTCTGTGCGGGTATCCACGGAGCTGGTGGCCTCATCAAGAATCAGCACCGATGGGCGGGACAGGAAGGCCCTGGCAATGGTGAGCAGCTGTTTCTCACCTGCCGATACGTTGCCGCCTTCGTCGTCGAGCAAGGTGTCGTACCCTTCGGGCAGCGACTTTACGAACCGGTCCACGTACGTTGCTTGTGCGGCCTCCATAATCTCGGTCTCGGAAGCGGAAGGGCGCCCATAGGCGATGTTGTCGCGGATCGTCCCGCCGAACAGCCAAGTGTCCTGGAGGACCATGCCCATCCGCGAGCGAAGTTCCTGCCGCGACAGTGAAGTGATGTCTACGCCATCGAGGGTTATGCGCCCGGAATCAAGCTCGTAGAAGCGCATCATGAGGTTCACCAGGGTGGTCTTACCAGCTCCCGTCGGCCCAACTATTGCGATGCTCTGCCCCGGCTCCGCCACCAGGCTGAGGTTCGTGATCAGTGGCTTGTCCGGCGAGTACCGGAAGGACACATTCTCGAAGACGAGACGCCCGCGCGACGGACCCGACGGCGGAACAGGGTCAGGTTCGGGCGACTCTTCCTCCTCATCCACCAAGTCGAAAACCCGCTCGGCCGAGGCAACACCGGACTGCAGCATATTCGCCATGGATCCGAGCTGAGCCAACGGCATGGTGAACTGCCGGGAGTACTGGATAAATGCCTGCACGTCGCCCAACTGCATTGAGCCGGAGGCCACCTGCAGGCCACCAACCACGGCGATCCCCACGTAGACCAGGTTCCCGATGAACGTCATGGCCGGCATGATCAGACCGCTCACGAACTGCGCCCCGAAGCTCGCCTGATATAGCTCGCCGTTCTTCGCGCGGAACTTCTCCTGGACTTCGTTCTGCCGTCCGAACACCTTCACCAGCGCGTGCCCGGTGTACGTTTCCTCGATCTGGCCATTGAGTTCGCCGGTGTTCTTCCACTGCGCCACGAACAGTTTCTGCGAGCGCTTGGCGATCAGCAGCGTGGTCCCCAGCGTCAACGGAATAGTCACCAAGGCAATCAGCGCCAGCAGCGGCGAGAGCAGGAACATCATCACCAGCACGCCCACCACCGTCAACAGGGACGAGACCACTTGGCTGATGGATTGCTGCAGGCTTTGGGAGATGTTGTCCACATCATTGGTCACCCGGCTCAGCAGCTCACCGCGCTGGATGGAGTCGAAATAGCGCAGGGGCAGCCGATGGATTTTCGCTTCAATTCGCTGGCGGAGGCGGTACACGGTCCGCTGCACGACGCCGTTGAGTACGTACGCCTGAATCCAACCGAACGCCGAGGCCAGGACGTAGAGTGCCAGCGCCCACAGCAGCACCGAAGCCAGCGCCGTGAAGTCGATTCCGACGCCGGGGGTCAGGGTCATGGCCCCCAGCATGTCGGCCTTGCTGTCCTCGCCGGATGCACGCAAGCCTGCGATCACTTCGGCTTTGGACGCGCCTTCGGGCAGCTGTTTGGAGACGACGCCGGCGAAGATCAGGTTGGTGCCCTCGCCCAGCAAACGGGGTCCGATGACGGACAAAGTAACGCTGACCACGGCGAAGACCAGCACCAGTATCAACCAAAAGCGTTCAGGCCGCAGGGTCCCCAGCAAACGCCGTGCCGAGGCACCAAAATTCGAGGCTTTCTCGGCAGGAATGTTCATTCCGGCGAAGGGGCCTCCGCGGCCCGGGCCCATCGCCGGCCGCTGCGGACCACGGGGACCGGCTGGCACAGCACTCATGCCGCCTCCTCCGCCGCGAGCTGGGAGGACACGATTTCCCTGTAGGTTTCGGAGGTCTCCAACAGCTCATCGTGCGTTCCGCGCCCAACGATCCTGCCGTCGTCAAGCACTAGGATCTGGTCCGCGTCCGCGATGCTGGAGACGCGCTGCGCGACGATCACCAACGTGGCGCCGTTGGTGTGGCGCTTGAGGGCCTGCCGGAGCCTGGCGTCGGTGGCGGTATCCAGGGAGGAGAAGGAGTCGTCAAAGATGTAGAGCTCAGGTTGTTTCACCAGTGCCCGGGCGATCGCGAGCCTTTGCCTCTGTCCGCCGGAGACGTTGGTACCGCCCTGCGAGATCGCCGCATCCAGGCCGCCCTCCATTTCCAGCACGAAGTCCTCAGCCTGGGCCACCCGGAGCGCCTGCCACAACTCGTCCTCAGTGGCATCGGGCTTGCCATACTGCAGGTTGCTGCGGACCGTCCCGGAGAACAGGTAGGGCCGCTGCGGCACCAGCCCGATGTGCCCCCACAGCAGGTCCGGGTGCAGCTCCCGGACATCCACGCCATCCATCCGCACGGATCCGCTGGTCGCATCGAACAACCGAGGCATGAGGTTCACCAAAGTGGTCTTGCCAGCGCCGGTGCTGCCGATAATGGCGGTGGTCTTCCCCGCCCGGGCGGTCAACGAAAGCCCGCTCAGCACCGGCTGCTCGGCACCCGGGTAGGCGAATCCGACGTCGCGCATTTCCAGTTCGCCGCGGCGTATCCCGCCAGTTACAGGGTTCGACGGCGGCTGGACGCTTGAATCGGTGTCCAGGACCTCGCCGATGCGGTCGGCGGAAACGGACGCGCGCGGGATCATCACGGCCATGAACGTGGCCATCATGACGGACATGAGGATCTGCATCAGATAGCTCAGGAACGCGATCAGGGTGCCCACCTGCATGGAGCCGTCCTCGATCCGGAAAGATCCGAACCAGATGACCGCCACGCTGGAAACGTTCATGACAAGCATGACCATAGGGAACATGAGCGCCATCAAACGGCCGGCCCGGAGCGCAACATCAGTAACGTCGTCGTTCGCTTTGCCGAACCGGGCTGTCTCCATGTCCTCGCGGACGAACGCCCGCACCACACGAATGCCGGTGAGCTGCTCGCGGAGGACCCTGTTCACGGCGTCGATCCGGACCTGCATCTTCCGGAACAGCGGCACCATCCGCGTCACGATCAGCCCGACCGCCACCAGCAACACCGGAACGCAAACGGCAATCAGCCAGGATAATTGCGCGTCCTGCCGCACAGCCATGATCACGCCGCCAATGCTCAGCATGGGAGCGGCGACCATGAGCGTGCAGGACATGAGGACCAGCTGCTGCACCTGCTGGACGTCGTTGGTGGACCGGGTGATCAAGGATGGCGCCCCGAACCTGGTGACCTCCTGCTCCGAGAACTCCCCCACCCTTGCAAAGACGGCGTCCCGCAGGTCGCGGCCCATTCCCATGGCTGCCTTCGCGCCGAAGTACACGGCCACCACCGCACACGCGATCTGGAGCAAGGTAATGAGCAGCATGAGGCCGCCCATGCGCAGGATGTAGTCGGTATCCCCGGTGGCCACCCCGTTGTCGATGATGTCAGCGTTCAGGGTGGGAAGGTAAAGGGATGCGATGGACTGGGCCAACTGGAAGACGACGACGGCGATCAGCAGCCGCTGATGCGGCCGCAGGAAGCGAACAAGTACCTTCCACAGCATGGAATCTCCGAGCCAGGCGATGTGAACCGAAGGCCAGTTTACGTCTGGTTGCTGTGGGCAACTAGGGGAACTGAGGGGTAATGCCAGGGACTCCCTCGCGTCTCAGCATGGCCATACCGTCGAGGTAGCAATCAGCTCGAACACCATAGGAGACCAAACATGGAAAAGCGCACACTCGGCACCGGCGGCCTTGAGGTTTCCGCCATTGGCATGGGATGCATGAGCATGACAGGCGGCTACAGCGAGAGGCCGGACCGCGAGGAAATGATCTCGCTCATCCGCACAGGCGTGGAGCGCGGCGTGACGTTCTTCGACACCGCCGAGATCTACGGACCCTACGCTAATGAGGAACTCGTCGGCGAAGCACTGGCCCCGTTCAAGGACCAGGTGGTCATCGCCACCAAATTCGGTTGGGACATTGACCCCGCCGCGCGGAAGGCCAGCGGCAAGGTCACCAGCCGCCCCGAGGTCATCAAAGAGGTAGTCGAAGGATCACTGCAGCGGCTGGGAGTGGACGCCCTGGATCTCTACTACCAGCACCGGGTTGATCCGGACGTCCCCATCGAGGACGTGGCGGGTGCCGTCAAGGAACTCGTCGACGCCGGAAAAGTGAAGCACTTCGGCATGTCCGAGGCTGCGGCAGGCACCATCCGCCGGGCCCATGCAGTCCTTCCCGTGGCTGCCGTCCAGAGCGAGTACTCGTTGTGGTGGCGCCGACCGGAGGAAGAAGTCCTGGACGTTTGCGAAGAACTTGGCATCGGCTTCGTTCCCTTCAGCCCGCTGGGCAAGGGCTTCCTGACCGGCACCATCAACGCTTCCACCAACTTCGAATCCGGCAACGACATCCGCAGCACCATCCCCCGGTTCACCCCCGAGGCCATGCAAAATAACCAGGCTGTGGTGGACCTGCTCGCCGGCATTGCAGAACGAAAAGGCGCGACGCCGGGCCAGATCGCCTTGGCATGGTTGCTGGCGCAGAAGCCGTGGATCGTGCCTATTCCAGGCACACGGAAACTGCACCGCCTCGAAGAAAACCTGGCGGCGGCCGACGTCGAACTTTCGCCTGCAGAGCTTGACGGGATCGAAGCCGCCGCAGCGAAAATCACTGTGGAGGGTGGGCGCTACAACGAGGCCGGCGAACGGATGACGAACCTCTGACCCGCACTAGACAACAGCCTTCCGGCCAAGCCCCGACAGTGCCGCCTGCGTCCCTGTCCCGCTTTTGGGCAGGTAGGTAAAGAGGCGGAGGGCGGGAAACTGCGGCACGCCCAGAACCATGGGGGCGAAGCTGAGCCGGCCGAGTGTTGGGTGGTCGTAGACAACGTCCACATGGTACGAGTCGCTCACCACCTGGCGCTGCCACAGTTCGTTGAAGGCCTTCGAAACCTCACAGAGGCTCCGGGCCATGGTGTCGAACCGGGGATCGTCAGGGAACTTGGCTGATTGCGCACGAAACTGGGCAACCATGGATCGGGCCATCATCTCTTTGTGGACGTGGGGCCGGGCAAGCTCCGGATCGGTGAAGAAGCGGTGGAGGCAGCTTTCGCCCACCCTGGTATCAAAGGTGTCAGCCGCGGCCGGGTTCATTGCCACGACGGTCCAGAACGGGTCTGCGATGTAGCTGGGATTTGCCATGGCATCCACCAGTTGCTGCAGAAGCGCCAGCTGGGTGTTGTCGACGTCGAAACGCTGTCCACCCTCCCCGGTCCCCTGAAAGCCGCTGTGAGCGGCTTGTCTGTTGCCGGCGTCAGGGCTGGGCCGACGCCCGGACGCCAGCCTGCGGACATAGTTCCTGTCTTCCAGGCTGAGCTGCAGGGCATTGGCTATCGCGTCCAAAATTTCTGCGGAGGCCCCGATGGCCCGCCCCTGCTCCAGCCAGGTGTACCAGGAGACCCCAACGTTCGCCAGGACGGCCACCTCTTCCCGCCTGAGTCCGGGAGTCCGGCGTCGTGGGCTGACCGGTAACCCGACGTCCTCCGGCCGGGTCTGCTCGCGGCGGGTGCGGAAGAACTCGCCTAGTCGCGCGTGGTTGGACCGCGCTTGGTGGGAAGCAGAAGGATGGGTGGGCATGGGTTCTCCACTAATGACGAGCGTCCGGCCGACCGCTTTATGGCAGTCGGCCGGACGAACGGGTGAGTCGAATCCGGAATCCTGGGTCAGGCGGATTACTGCAGGACGCGTTCCTTTTCAGAACGGACGTCCAACTGTGCGTACTCTTCGGAGGCCAAACGAGCAGCATCCTCCGGGCTCATGCGTGGCTCCAGCTTGAACAGGGAAGCGATCTGCTCGAGTCGCTCCTCCACGGAACCGGACACCACATGGAACGGCATCCCCAGCTCGTCCATGGTTTGCTGCAAGATGGCGTCGGACATGTTCCGGAACTGATCATTGACCGGGCGGTGCCCGTCGGCGGAGAGCGGGAGCTCGTTCTTCAGGTGCACGAACACATCGAAGGAGTTCTGCACGTGCCTCTTGAAGCTGTTGCCAAGGCTGGTCATCACCTCTTCGAAGAAGGCGAGTTCCGGCGTCTTCTCCACGGTCTCGCCCGCCGAAAGATGCGCCGAGGCACTGGGATTCAGGCCAAGCGAAACCCGCACAGACCCATAGATCCATTCCTGCAAGGATGATCCGTCGGAAATGAACCCTGCCGAGAGCTTGTCCTCGTAAACGGCCCGCTCAACGTGGCGGGTCACGATCATCTGGATAAGCTCCGCGGCCGTGCACTCCTCAAGGGTCTTGCCCGGCGCGGCCTCGGGGAGGATTTCACGCATGGTCCTTGCCCGGGTCCGGGGCAGCCCCGTGTAGTGGGACAAGGCCATGGACGTGAACGTCTTGCCCGAGGAGTAGGTACCTGAAATGCCGATGCGCACTGCGTCCGCCTTAGTCGTTGACGAGCTGGAGGGTTCCCGCGGCGCTGAGCTTGCCGGCGAACTCGATGGCGGCGTCACTGAGGTCCGCCTCGGCAACCTTACGGGTGCCATCCACGTCTCCGTTGAGCACCGTGGGGGCGAAGCGGACGTGCGTGGCGTCCTGGATGCCCACGAAGTTCAGCCAGTCGGCAAAGAAAGTGCTGCTGAAGTCAGAGCCGAACGCGGCCGGAACGCCCGGTGCGTAAACGCCGCTGGTGTGGATTGCCAGGGCCTGCTTGCCCTCCAGCAGGCCGCGGTAGCCCTGCTCGGGGTCGAAACCAAAGCTCCAGCCGGGTTGGGTGATGATGTCGATCCACTGCTTCAGGACATACGGAACGCCCGAGTTCCACATGGGGATGTTGAAGACGTAGGCGTCGGCGGCAGCGAACTGGTCGAATACTGCACGGGCGGATTCCCACGCAGCAACCTGATCGGGAGTCTGGTCCTGTCCGGTGAAAACAGCCATCTTCGCAGCGGCGGCGACGCGACCGAAAACGGGCAGCGCGCCGTCGTCGAACAGGTTCAGCGTCTCCACTTCGAAACTCTCCGCACCGGCAGTCTGGACGGAATCGATGAAGTGCCGGGCCAACCGCAGTGAGTCGCTGTTGGCGTAGCGCGGTGAGGCGTTGATGTGGAGGATGGTAGGCATTGGCTTCCTTTCGAGGCTGTGCTTTCGGGGACGCTTTGTGCCCCGTCATCGATCCTCACTGACAGCGCGGCGCCGCGTAAGAACGCACTTTTTTGTGCCCAGGGCACCTCAAAGTGCCCTGCCCTGAGGGGCTTCCGAACGGCGGATCGGTCCCTAGGATTCTTCCTGTGGAAGAATCCTCCCGCAGCCGCATCCAAGCTGCCTACACAGACATCGACGGCACCGTCACCGCTTACAACACCATTTTCGAATTCCTTCGCTTCGACGCCGCCGAACATGCCCGCGCTGAAGAGGCCGGGGAGTTCCTCGCAGGTCTGCGGGCTGCAGCCGAGAACGGGGTCCCGCGTTCGGCGACGAACGCCCACTACTTCCGCTGGTGGCGCGGCCGAAGCGTCACAGAGGTGGCCGAACTCGGCGAGCGCTGGGCGGATCTGCAGGATGGGCAGGCGGCCGACTGGGCTTTCCTGGAGCCTGTGGTGTCCATCCTGGACGCCCATGCGGACTCCGGGCGGCAGCTGGTTGCAGTCACGGCATCGTTCGAGCCGGCCTTGGTACGGGTTCGACGGCGGTGGCCCCACCTTGAGCTGTTATGCACCCGCCCGTTGGTGGCCGATGGCACGTACACGGGTGGGATCGAGCAAGCACTGGTGGGTGATGCCAAAGCCCGGGCCGTCCTGGCCCACGCGTTAGCGAACAACGTTGATCTCGCGGGCAGCTTCGCTTACGGGGACCATCATTCGGATCTCCAATTCATGGCCTTGGCAGGGGAATCCCTGTTGGTTGACGCCAAGCTGAGGGTCTCAGCCACGCCGGTGAGTTAAGGTTTACGACACCGTTCCCCGAGCTGTCAGAGGCCCCAAGTAAACTGAGCCCAGCAGTCCACTTGATGAGGAAAGTATTGGGGATATGACTCTCACGGCTGAACAGAAACGCCAGAAAGCCCGGAAGCACTACAACGCGTCCTTGGACCTTTGCCCGGCCCGGCAATTGCTGGAGGCCATCAGCAGCAAGTGGGTCACCTTGGTGATGCTTGCCCTTGAGGACGGCCAGCAGCGCCACAGTGACCTGCGGAAGCTCATACCAGGTGCCAGCCAGAAGATGCTGACATCCACCCTCCGCTCCCTGGAACGCGATGGGTTGGTCCTCCGGCATGTCACGGTGTCTGTTCCCATCCGCACCGACTACGAACTCACTCCCCGCGGCCGCTCGCTGCTGCGCATCATCTTTGAAATGAAGGAGTGGGCGGAGGAGCACATGGATGATGTTGCTGCGTCCCGTTTGGAGCACGACCGCCACCGGCTCGCCTTCAACTGACGGCCAGGACCCCGGCGTGCACCTGTTTTGCCTACACCATGCCGGTGGGACCACGGCCAGCTTCGCAGGCTGGCGCTTCGACGGCGTGACGGTGACCAAACTCAGCTACCGTGGCTGGGACTTCATGTCCTTGGGGGCGGCTGCTGATGCCCTCGCAGAGCGCGTGACGGCGTCGGCGTCTGCCCGGCTAGCCCTGTACGGCCACAGCATGGGGGCTGTCCTCGCATTCGAGATCGCCCTGCGGTTACAGCACACAGGGCGGGTGGCCCACGTCTTCCTCGCCGCCACGCGCCCGCCGTCGGGAATGCACGACGCCGGTGCTGCCGCAATTGCCGCTGCGGGCGCACTGTCCCCGCGCGCCCGGGAAGTCCTCCTTGAGGACCTCGATCTCCTAGCGGGGTATCCGGGAAGACCACCCGGGAAACAGTTGGAAGTTCCAGCCACCGTCCTCTACAGCGCAGACGATCCCGTGGTGCCTGTTGCCGATTCCCTCCGCTGGGCGGCATGGTGTGCGGCCGAGCCACGGTTGATGAAACTGGACACTGGAGGTCATCTGTTCCACCTGGGCAACCCTGCCGTGCGGTTACTCGTGGAAAAGACCCTGTCCCCGGAGCCGAGTAGGGACGCCCAGACGGATCAGCGCCACGGATAAAGCCTGGCGCCACCCAAATATGGGTGTCACCAGGCTTTATCCGTGGCGCTAGGAGTTATCCGTGTCGCCAGGCTTATCCGTGTCGCCAGGCGTTATCCTTGTCCGCCCGCTCCTCGGCGCGAGGACGGCTAGGCTCCCGTGCTGATGAGTTCCCGGTCTGAGCTGTGATTCCCGGAGGTGCGGTTCTCCAGGGCGGCCTTTCCGGCGGCGAAGACCGCACTGATTTCCGCAACGCGTCGGCCCAAGTGGGCGGCCGTAGCGATATCCGCGGGGTGGACGCCCTCGATCCCAACGTCCGAGAAGGTTTGTGCGGCAGCACCGTTGAAGTAGCCGAAGCGGTTGAGGTCGTTTTCGGTACCCTTGGTGCTCTTCCAGCCTGGGAGCAGGCCGAGGTTGATCCAGTTCATGCCGTGCTGGGCGCCAAAAGTAGCGAAGTAATCCAAGGTTGAGTTTTTGTCCCCTGCCTTGCATGCGGCGTTGGTGAAACCCGCACCCAGCTTGTTGTGCCACTTCTGCACAGCCCAACGGCCTGCGGTCTTTTCTGCGAAGGCGTGGAACGCTGAAGGTGCAGTACCCATGTACGTGGGTGCGCCGAAGATGATGGCATCGGCTTCATCAATGAAGTCCCAGGACTCCTGGGTAAGTTCATCCACGCGCAGGAGGGCTGCGGTGGCTCCCGTGGAGGCGGCAGCGGACACCACTGCGTCCGCGAGGACCTTGGTGTGACCGGAGCCTGAATAGTAAACAACTGCAATTGCCGGAGTGGCCATGGGTGTCCTCACTGTTTGTATCTGTGTCTATGTGTTGGCTAGGTGACTCGTTAGTGGATTCCGGTTAGACGGCGGGTTGCAGGGCAAGCTTCCCGGTCACCAGTCCGGCCGCAACCCGGGCAGTTCCTGCGTCTGCAAGTTCGAATTCGTCCACGCGCACGCCGAACTTGTTGCTGAGGATGACGGCCGCTTCAACGAGGGACAGTGAATCGATGTCCAGGTCCGCGAAGGAGTCGTCCGGGCCCATGTGGCTGAGCTCGTCCATGGTGGATCGGATAGCCTCGACGACGTCCAAAGCTGTAATTTCCATGTGGTTTCCCCCTTTGTAGTGTGGCCCGGGATGGCCGGGCCACGGTGATCCCGCAAGGCACCCTGCCCGCAGGAATCGGTAGTGGCCCTAATGCGGGTCCACAACCGAGATCGAAGGCCAGGTCATGGCGATGGCACCCCAGGTGGTTCCCCCGCCGAAGGCCGTCAGGACCACTTTGTCCCCGGGAGACCTGTGGCCCTTGGTGCCGGCGTCGGTCATGGCCAGTGGAATCGAGGCAGCTGAAGTATTTCCCACCCTGTCCAAGTGGACCTCGGCTTTGGAGCCGGGTATTCCGGTCACCGAGGCCACCGTGTTGAGGATCCGCAGGTTGGCCTGATGCGCGATCAGGGAATCGACGTCGCCAGCCGTCCAGCCAACACTCGCCAGCACGGTCTGCACGGAGTCCGACATCGCCGTCACCGCCTGCGTGAACACTTCTTTGCCCTGCATCTCAAAGAAGGCACCGGCGCTGCGTGGAACTTGAATCAGCGTTTCCCCGTCGCCGTCGGAGTGCAGCGTTGTAGCAAGGATGGCCCCGGGTTCTTCTGCGGTACCGGCCGAGAGGTAGGCGGCTCCTGCGCCGTCGCCGAAGATCACGGACGTGGTGCGGTCCGTCGGGTCCAGCAGCCGGGTGAAGGTGTCCGCGCCAATCACCAGTGCAGAGCCAACGGAGCCGGAGGTAATGGCCCAGCTGGCCGTAGCGAGCGCGTAGACAAATCCTGAACAAACCGCCGAGATATCGAACGCGGCAATCCCTTGTAGCCCAAGGTTCGCCGCAACCTTTGGTGCAGTGGCAGGGCAGACCTTGTCCGGCGTCGAGGTCGCCACGATCAGCAGTCCCACGGAATCGACGCCGGCGCTTGCCAACGCTCGTCGGCCAGCTGTTGTGGCAAGGACGCTGGTGCTCTCAGATTCGTCTGAGTGGCGCCGCTCGGCGATGCCGGTCCGGCGCCGGATCCATTCATCGGAGGTATCCATGACGGAGGAGAGGTGCTCATTCGTGACCACGCGTTCGGGAAGTGCGCCGCCCAGGCCTCGGACCACCGCGGATTTCGCGCTCATTGAACAGCCCCTGCCGGCAGTTGGTGAGCGACGCTGCAGACTACCTCGCCGCCGTCGAACGTTCCCACTACATCGGCGCAGCGCCAGGACCCGCCGTCCTTTCCGATCAGCCGGCTCTTCTGCAACCCCACACTCAGACCGGTTCCCTGCCCGCCCCCAATCTTCGGGCCGGGACCGGTAAAAGTAACCCGTGTCTTGCGCATCCAGAGCGTGTTGCTGTCGGAACGGTTCATGGCGTCCAAGCTGTAGAGCAGGACCTGCCCTAGTTGCAGGGTGGCCACAAAGTACTCGACGGCGGACAGCGCCTGCGGGTACGCAGCTTCCAGGCCGCGCCGGTCACCCAGCTGGTGGCCCAACGTGGGTTGCTGGCGAAACGAGAGCTGCGCGTGGGCTGCACCCTGTGCCGCTTCGAGAACCACGTCTGACAACGTGACTTGCCGTTCGGCCCACAGGGCACCATAGAGTCGCGTGGCGGCGTCGCCCACCAACGCCTCTTCTGAGGGTGACTCGACGGAAGCAAGTCCAAGTTCAGCCGGAGCGTGGGTTACTTCAAGGACCGCGCTCATGGAGGCCACCGAGCACCTCAGGACGGACCCTTCACCGTGGTCCTGCAGCGTAGCCTTGCAGCCAAGATCACCCAAGGTGTCTTCCACCGGTTCACTGCCGCCGGAGATGGTGACGGACGTCAGGTAAGCGGCTGGCAATATATCCGGCGAAAACCTGCTGGCCAGCAGGGCTTCCGCCATTCTGCAGGCAAGGACAAGGACGTCCGTGGTGCCAAGGTGCGGTGTTTGCTTTTGATTGCCTTTGACTGACCAAACTCCCGCGACACCCAAGCTGGCTCGGGCAGTCAGTGTGGACTCAGCGACGGTGTGGGCAACGCGAAGGTTCCGCAGCCGCGGGTTGGTGGTCTTGTAACCGTGGCTGAAGAAGCGGCGGCGTCCGTCGCCCAGGAGGTCGTCGATTGAGGCGTAACTCTCGGTGGCGGGGCGTAGGGCAAGGGGCATGAGTGTTCCTTGGTTTCGTCATCGGCGGTGATCCAAGAATCCACTGCAACAGCGTCGGCAACCAGTGTCCGCGGATGGTGGTGGTGGGAACACCACCCTGAGCCGGAGCCGGTGTCAGTGTCAGCCCCGGACAGTAGGCTGGAAACGTTCGTGTTGAACTGCATCGAAGGGACTTGAGTTTTGGCTTACATCACCGTCGGAAACGAAAACAGCACTGAGATTGAGCTTTACTACGAGGACCATGGGACCGGCCAGCCAGTGGTCCTGATTCATGGCTATCCGTTGGACGGATCCTCCTGGGAGAAGCAGACGGCCGCACTGCTCGACGCCGGATATCGCGTCATCACGTACGATCGCCGCGGGTTCGGCAAGTCCAGCCAACCGACCGAAGGCTACGACTACGACACCTTCGCAGCAGACTTGAAGACCGTGCTGGACACCCTGGACCTGAACGACGCCGTTTTGGTGGGCTTCTCCATGGGTACAGGCGAAGTTGCGCGCTACATCAGCACCTACGGCTCGGCGCGCGTTGCAAAGGCCGTGTTCCTCGGTTCGCTGGAGCCTTTCCTTCTGAAGACCGACGACAACCCTGACGGCGTCCCCCAGGAGGTCTTCGATGGCCTCGCCGAGTCCGTTAAGGCCGACCGGTACGCCTTCTTCACCGACTTCTTCAAGAACTTCTACAACACGGACACCTTCCTTGGCACCGCACGGCTCAGCCAGGAATCAGTGGATGCCAGCTGGAACCTTGCCAGCAAATCCGGTGCGTTCGCCTCAGTAGCCGCCCAGCCCACCTGGCTGACGGACTTCCGATCGGACATTCCCAAGATCGATGTCCCGGCCTTGATCGTCCACGGCACGGCGGACAACATCCTGCCTATCGACGTCACGGGTCGGCGATTCAAGGATGCCCTGCCCAGCGCCGAGTACCTTGAAATCGAGGGCGCACCGCACGGCTTGCTCTGGACGCATGGTGCAGAAATCAACGAGGCCCTGCTGGCGTTCCTCAAGAAGTAAAACGTGGAGCTACTTTTTGAGGCGTAGGTTCCGCGCCTTCTTGCCCTTTCGCAGGTACTCCTGCTGAGTGGCGTCAGCGGCGGTGCGCTCCATCGCGTGGAGCACTCCATAAGTGAAAGCACCGTTGCTGACGCCCGGCGCAGAACCCAGCTTCAGCAGTTCCGCCCGCGCCATCACACTGTCCTGATGGTCGCCAAGAATTGACTGAATCCTGTGCGCCGCGTCTTCCAATTTCACGGCGCGTTTGCCGTGGATGCCTTCCACAGCCGCTGCGGCAAAGCGCAGCTTCTTGGCGGCCTTCCGCACTTCGTGGAATGCCTTATCGCGTTGAGGCCCGACGGCGGCACCCACCGCTTCGGCGTGCCGTTTGCGGAGCCTTTTGCCGGCCTTGTTGACGAGCTTCGCCGTGGTCTCCTTTGCCGCTGCCTCACCCTTTGACGTTGTGGGCGGAGCGTCGATGAAGGCTTCCATAGCGTCCAGCAACTTGAAGTAGCGGGGACTGTTCAACCTGTTCCTTACGGCAGACATCGCAGTTTCGGCCCTCAATGCCATACGCTCTTCCAGCTCATTGCGGAGTTGACCCAGGACGAGCTTTCTTGGCAGTTCGTCGAAGCTGCTCTTCAAGCGTTCGTGCAAGACCTCCACATCCCGGTACCGGCCAAGGGTCTTGGCGAGCGACTTCAGTTCCTTTTCGAGATCCTTCACGGGGTCCGGTTCAAAGAGATCCCTGTAACCATGCAGGACAGCACGGATTCGGCGTATCTGTGACCGCATTTGGTGCACTGAATCGTCACGGGCAAGGCGGACATGGGAGTCCTGAAGGAGCAGATCGGCCACTTGCTCGTTCAGGTACTTGAGCACGGGAATGACGGCTGGACCGTTGCCGCTGGGCTCTTCGCGGTCTGTTAGCTTCGAAGCAGGCCATGAGTCGCCTAAGGCGGTGGCCAGCTTGGACGTGCGCTCGCTCGGCTTTGCTCCGGCGTCGGAGAGTTGCTGTGTCAGGGTGCTCAGCAAGGTGTCGGCATCGTCGTCGGCCTCTTCCGGTGCCAGCTCCACCTCCCACTCCCTCCACTCCAGCTCGCGGGGTTCGCCAAGCATCGCTCTGGCACGAACGTAGTCATCCACGAATTCAGCCAGTCGATGGCCATCCTCGCCGTACAAGGCGTAGCTGGTTCGTTCCGTGTTCAGGGTTGCGACAGCCGCCACTGCGTGACCCCGGGTGTAGGCAAGCACGCGGTCCATGAGTTCCACCGGGACAGCGTCGGCGTTGCCCAACGGTGCCTGGATCTCTGTTCGCTTGCCCGCACTGTGCGGGAGCTTCAGGTGCCAGCCGGCGTCCGGCCCACCGGTCCGGCGGCGCAGTGTGATTCCGCGGGATGCCAGGGCCAGGTGGCGGGTGTCAAAGTAAATGGCTTCCAGGCTGTGGCTCGCGGGTTCACCCACACTCCCTATCCCGTCAATTGCTTCGAGGGCAGGGAGCGGAGTGGACGCTTCGGCGTCGAATTTCTGTTCAGCTTCCACATTGCTGGAGGTTGCCATGACCGCGGAATTCCTGCCTTTCGGGGATATGCCGCGAGGGCCGGCCCGTTGTGATGGCCGGCCCTCGTTGGAGCTGCTTATGTGGTTCCATGTCCAGTTTGAGTTAGATCAACCCGTCGCGCTAGATCCCCGGAGTGCGCGGCTGCGGCGGCTCGGCGGGCCCTTCATTGGCAGCCGGCGCTGCGAGATCCGGATCGACGGGCGGGAACTCAGCCGTTGCCACTGCGCCACTACCGAAGGTTTCACCGGTGTCATCAACATCGCCACCGGAAACCGTGCCACGCCAGGCACCCGTTTCATGCCTCTGGGCCTCGATGAACTTCTTGAACTTGTCCAAGTCCGCACCTACGCGCATGCTGTCCACGCCAAGGGCGGAGCCGGCCTTTTCCGCGAGGCCATCCGGCTCCCAGACGATCTCCACGTTGACCCGGGTCCTGCCGGTGTCGAGTGGCTCGAAGCTCACCGTTCCGCCGTTGCGGGGTCCGTCCACGCTTGCCCAACTGACCAGGGAATCAGGGACCTGCTCAATGATCTGGGCGTTGTACTCCCGCTTCACACCACCAACATTGGTCGAAAAATGAAGGCCCGTTTCATCGATCTGTTCAACGGCCTCCACTCCATTCATGAACTGAGGGAAGGTCTCAAACTGCGTCCACTGGTTGTAGGCAACAGATACAGGTACATCCACTTCGATTGACTTATTTACCGTAGCCAAGGTTTTGCTCCTTCGATCGTGTCTCGGGTGCTCATGCGGTAATGCTGGTGGCGCGCCAGCCAGCTGGCTGCTTAACCAGTGGCGCGCCTGTCTAAAGCGCGCCAGCCAAAGCTCTTAGCCGGCGTCGAAACTTTCTTCGTCATCGTCGTTGGGTGACTCTTCCTGGGGAAGGTCATTGCCGCTGCCGTCCGGCAGGTCGCCGTCGTTTCCGTCCGGCTGGGTGGACTGCTCAGCCAAGTACTGCTCGTCAGTTCCGCCAAAGCGGCCCGCGCCTGGCTCTCCGGAACTGTCGGAGTCCTCGGGATCCAAATGGCTAAGGTTCGGGGCGCCGGTGCCTTCTCCGAGGGCGGCTTCCTCGATGTCTTCTTCCACGCGGGGCTGTGCCTGGCCGCCGCCGGCCTCTTGCTCTGCCGTAGGAGTACCGTAGCCTCCCACTTCCTCTTCCGGTGTGGCGTTTTGCTTGTCCATGAGACCTGTCCTTTCCAAAGCGGTGAACGTGTTTATGGAACACTTCGAACCTATAAGTGCAGCTGGTGGCCTGTCCATGCTCTGACGAAATTAGTCAGCAATCTTAGCAATTTGAGGGTGAATGCGTTACGTACAGCCCCAAAACGCTGGCGCATCAAGACGGTTGTGGAATCTCACAGCCACCCTGGGGATCCAAGCCTGTGTAATTCAATGGACCCGCAACAATATTTAGTGCAATGGTGGCAAGCTGCGAGCACTGCGCGGGCGGAGCCGTGAAGTACCCGCGCTGACCTGCTGCCACGGCCCCAATAATGAGCCACACCACCACGAACAGCCCCACAGTCGACCCGATCCGCATCACTACCCCAATCGCTGAACTGATAACCCCCAGCTATTAGTAAGCATACTGACAAAGGTGCCGAAGACCAAAGAAACGCGGCCGCGGACCGGGATCCCTCCCGTCCGCAGCCGCGCCTGCCCTGCTCAATCCGTAGGGTTGGTTTCGGTTGTCAGACCGCGATGGTCCGCAGTCTTTTCGTCCTTCTCTTCTGCCGGCCCGGGCGGGTTGGCTGATTCGCTGGGACCAGCGTCGACGGAGTCTTCCGGACTTTCCGACGACGAATCACCCACAGGTACCTGGTTGCTTGCTTCCGGCGTCCCGGGATCCCTGGGAATGGGATGTCCGGGCGTGGTTGTCCCATCGCGAACCTGCGCGAAGCCGGCAACCTCGCTTGGATCAGTCGTCATACGCGCGACCGGCCACGGCCTAGTACCCAGCCAATAAGGGCCAACACCAGCAGGATAATTCCCACCCACAGGAGGAAGCTGAGGGCTTGGTTGAATCCGCCGACGAGGAGCAAGATGATCGCTATAACACCGGCGATTATCAAAAGTGTATTCATTGAGCTACGCATCCCTTCAATAACGGTTGTCTATTCAGGAAGGCGTCCGCTGGTACTCCATTTCTGAAGCGCCACCCATGCCAACGGGCACCGATCGGAGAATTACTCTCCATATCGCTTACGTACCCCCGCGGAATTAGGTTCAAACCGGAACCACATCCCTTGAGGGGCACGTACATAGCATCATGATAGGCGCGCACTCCGCTGGGGCGAAGTATTTGAACAGGAAACTTAGTACCCTTTTGCGGAGCCGCTCCTGTCACGACGCAGCGTAGCGAACAGCGCCAGTGTGTGATCTATACCTCACTTGGCACAACTGAGGCCAACCCCGCGTTGTACATAGAACGAGTCCCACAGAAGACGAAGGGAGGGCTCATGCTCATTGTTCTGACAGGCATTGACGGTTCAGGAAAAACGACGGCGGCCCACGCCCTGGTCGATTCGGCTCGCGCTGAAGGACGAAGCGCCCTGCTGCTCAGTAATCACGCTGCTCGCCGGAGGATGTCGCTTCTCTCGATGCGATATGGCTGGAAGGTGGCGCCACGGGTTGCGGACTTCATCGAAACAGGTGTTCGCCTATTCAACGTGCTGGTGAACCATGCGCGCGCCCGGCAGTTCGACGGCCCGGTAGTCATGGATCGCCATCTGCACTGCCAACTCGCGCTACGCCAAGCCAGTGGATTGCAGCGCGGGCGTTTGCTCCCATGGCTGCTGGAAAAGCTCCCTGCCGCTGATCTTCACATGCACTTCGACGCTGATCCCACCGTCGCGCACGAGCGCGTCACGGCACGCGGCACCGACCAGGAGACCGTGGCCGACCTGCGGGCATTCCGGGATGCTTACCGTTCGCTACCTGAGTTCGATGACTTCGTGGTGGTGGATGCAAACGGCGAACCTGACGAAGTCATGGCTCAGGTAAATCGCGTGATGGCGGCCAAGGTGGCGGTCGGCGCCTAGCCAAACGCCTGCAGAGGGGCTGTTCCGGTCGAGCTGAAAGCGCCACTAGAGCGTTACCTTCCCCCTGGTTCGGCGCGCAGCCTAATCCCGCGGGCGCATCAGCGGCGGGTTGAGTACCGCCCGGGTGGGCTGGCCCGGCGTCGGACGCGCTTCGGGGGCGAGCCTGAACAACGCAGCCGGCCGTCCGGCGTCGCCCGTTGTCATTCGGCCGGTGTCCTCCAGAAAACCTGGCGTCCCCGTGGCTTTTCTGTGGAAGTTCCGCGGGTCCAGGCGCGTGCCCCACACAGCCTCATACACGCTTCGGAGTTGAGCGATGGTGAATTCCTCACCACAGAAGGCAGCGCCCAGGGGCGAGTATTCAAGCTTCGACTTTGCCCGCTCCAGGGCGTCGTCAAGGATCCGCGCGTGGTCGAAAGCTAGTTCAAGCTTCCCCTCCAGGACGTCGCGAACCGCGCACCACGCAGCCTGTTCAGCGTCACTTCCAGCCGACAACACCGGAAAGTCCGGCGCCAGCAGCAGGTGCGCCACGGTGAGGACGTCACCGCGAGGGTCGCGCCCCTTCGGGCCGTAACTGCCCAGTTGCTCCAAGTGCCCCGGAAGATGTTCGACGCCGGCCTCCTCCGCGAGCTCCCGGCCAGCCGCCTCCAGCAGGTCCTCACCCGCGAGGACGAAACCACCAGGGAGCGCCAGCTTTCCGCGGAAAGGCTCGAGGAGGCGCGTGATGAGGAGGACGTTCAGCTCGCCGTCGCGCACCGTGAGGGCTACGACGTCGACGGTTACCGGAAAGCGCTCGGGCGCCGCGTGGGTTTCAGGCATGAAGTAATCGTAGGTAATTATCGTCATGTTGACAATAAAGCCGGACTGACCCTAATGTTTAGTTATCGTCAATTTGACGACAACTAAACGAAAGAGGCGAACATCATGGCCACCATCAAGCGCTACCCCTGGATCAGCCACTTCCTCGGCAGCCCCACCGGTTACGTCGTGCACCTGCAGAAGGGTGCCGTGCGCCACCAAGGAGTGGGCCAAGCCTTCTGGTTCCGGCCAGCGAACTCCGTTCTGAGCGAAGTTCCGGTAGACGATCAGGAACTGCCGACCCTGTTCCACGCCATCACCCGTGATCACCAAGACGTGAGCGTTCAAGCCAACGTCACGTACCGCTTCATCGATCCCGTGGCCGTATCCACCCGACTCGACTTCGGGCTCCAAACCGCTGGCTCGGCGCCGGCGACCGGACGCGAGCAGGTCTCCACCATCATCGGGCAGTTGTGCCAGAGCCACGCGATCGACCAGATCGCCACTACAACCCTCGCCGAAGCACTCGAACGTGGAGTGAGCCAGCTCCGGCTCGTCCTCACCGAAGCACTCCGGGCAGACGCCAGATTGCAGTCCACCGGCATCGAAATTCTCGGAGTACAGGTACTGGCCGTGCGGCCCGAATCTGATGTTGAACGTGCCCTGCAAACTCCGGTTCGTGAGCAGCTCCAAGCCGAAGCGGACCGCGCCGTGTACGAAAGGCGGGCGGTCGCCGTCGAGCGTGAACGCACGATCTCCGAGAATGAGATGGCGAGCCAAATCGAACTGGCTGTCCGCCGCGAGAACCTGGTGGCGCAGGAAGGCGCGAACGCCCGCCGCGCTGCCGAAGAGAAGGCCGCCGCTGGTTTGATTGAGGCCCAAGGCTCTGCTGAACGAAAGGGCATCGGCGCCGCCGCGGAGGCAAACCAGATCCGACTGGTTGGCGAAGCAGCCGCAGCCCGGGAAGCCGCAACCATGGAGGTCTACCGCGGTATGGAACAGGCCACGCTCCTCGCCTTGGCGCTCAAGGATGCAGCCGGTAGCCTGCCGAACATCGGGAACCTCACCATCACTCCGGACCTGCTCAGCGGAGCACTTGCCGGTCTGTTCAAGGAACCCGCCGCTCCTGTAGAAGCCACCAAGTAAGGACCGTCATGGCAACCCCGCGCATCGTCATCGTCCACCGGCGAACCGAACTCCAGGAACTTCTGGACCGGCACGCCACCCGCGGCCAAGCCGAGTTTTTCCTTCGTAGCCGCGGTCGCAGCATCCAGGACGCGCAAGACCGGCATGATCGGCTAACCTCCGCCCTGGCAACCATCAGGGCGGCAGTACCGTCCGATTGGCGGCAAGCGGAAGTGGAACGCGCGGACCTGAGCCGTTTCCTGCTCACTGCAGAAGACATCATCGCCGTGGTGGGGCAGGACGGCCTGGTGGCGAACGTTGCCAAGTATCTGAACGGCCAACCGGTGATCGGCATCGACCCCGAGCCCGGCGCGAACCCCGGCATCCTTGTCCGGCACACACCGTCGGCAGCCGCTGCCCTTCTGGGTGCCGGCGACGTTGGACGCCTGCGCTGCCAAAGCCTCACCACCGTGACGGCAACGCTCGACGACGGCCAGCAGCTTTCGGCGCTCAATGAAGTCTTCGTCGGGCACGCTTCGCACCAGTCGGCCAAGTACTCCATCACAGCGCCGAGTTTCACCCAGCCCGGCGGACAAACTCAGCGGCAGTCGTCGTCGGGCCTCATCGTTTCCACCGGCACCGGCGCTACCGGGTGGTGCGCCTCGATCGCCTTGGAACGTGGTGGACGTGCCCTTCCCTCCCCGTCCGATCCGCGGCTCGCATGGTTCGTCCGGGAAGCGTGGCCATCACCCGTTACGGGAGCCTCGTTGACCGAAGGCATCCTGGAAACCGGCGAGGTACTGCGAATTACCGTGGCGTCCGATCAGCTGGTGGTGTTCGGTGACGGCATGGAAGATGACCGGCTGACGGCGTCGTGGGGACAGGAAATCACCGTGCAGTTGGGGCAGCGGCCGCTGCGGTTGGTTGTTTGATTTCGCATCGTGCGGCCACCACCTACATTGATTTCCAATCCGGGCCGACACGCCGCTTTCAAGGGGTGTCGCGGCGCCACGGTCCCTCAAAGTTAGTGGTGACGGCCCGCTAGCATCAGCATGTCGCCGCTATCCGAGCCCCCGCCAAAGCTCAAGCCTTGTCCAT
>NZ_JCAXEJ010000021.1:0-97750 GCF_059759005.1 Paenarthrobacter sp. GQ52 | reverse complement strand
CCATCCCCCAGGCACACCCAATGAATCCAGGGTGACAACCGACGATTCCGGGAAAGTCTCCAGCAACTTGACCAGACGTTGAGGCCAACCGTCATCTGCACCAATTGCCCGAAGCATGTAAGCCATAACAGCCAGAGCATTGTAAAGTCCAAGAACCTCCTTGGATGAGGTTTGATCTCTGAGGTGATCCAGAAGCGGTACATCTCCCTTGGGCGGCCTTTTAGGGGACGTCACCAGTTTCCGGTTGAAGAGTCGCGCGTGATGAGCTGCCACATTCCTTACATAATTCAGGCTTGCGATCCAGCTCCCCATGATGCGCTTAGAGGGGACTCCGTACGCTGCGGCAATTTCTGATGCTATAGAGCTGTTCAGTCCGCCATACAGTCGGTTCAGATGACCCAACTCCATGATTTCCGTAGCAGCCCAGATCGGCAGCCGACCATCATATTTCTCGCGAAAGTGATACACGAACGCCTCGTCAGAAGCATTCTGACGTTCCAAAAGCCTAGCCACCCATAGCTCATGCTTGCTGAGGTATGGCTGCCCAGTTTCCGCATCTGTGGACGACTCAGTGAAAGCACTTACGAAACTTGAAGTCTCCAGATGGGCAAATGCAGATCGGTGTCCGAGCACATAACCGATCTGCATACGGAGGGAGATTTCGATTCGCTCAATGGCTTCCAGAACCAGCAGTCGTAATCGTCGGTCAAAGTCAATCAGCGCAGCAGCATCCTTGAGGGAAGTCCCCTGCCGAAAACCGCTCAAAACGCGAACACGTTCTCGACCGGTGTCGTCTAAATAGCGCTCGGACTTACGGAATGGATAAAGGTACCCCGTTAGACGGTAATAGCCGACTTCGTACAAGAGTTGGGCGCCCCGGCCTTCGCCGGGCTCAGTTATACCCCGTGAGACAAGGCGAGCCACCTGATCATCAACCGACAGCCACTTCTTCGTGTACTCAGCCAAAAGTCCCTCGCTTAAAGAAAATCAGCCCGAGCCGTTAGGCGAGCGGGCTGATCATGATGGGTCAACATTATCACGAGACGAAGCTCCCCGATTCATCCCGTCCACTGACAAAATTTCAACCGTTGTTCCTCGCCAAGCCCCGCGATAGGGTGACCGGACCGTCCACCCACATCATCGTCTGGAACAACTCTGGGAGACACCATGACACATGTGAGACGTCAACTGGCTGCTGTCACGGCAGCCTTGGCACTAACTGCGACGAGCGGCGCGATGGCCAGTCCAGCCTTCGCCGATCCCCGCGAAACCGAGAAAAACCCGACGGCCACGGGCTACGGCGGTGCGGTGAGCACCGTCGATCCCGAAGCTTCCGCAGCCGCCATCGAAGTACTGAGGAAGGGTGGAAATGCTGCCGACGCCGCTGTCGCCGCGGCAGCAACCCTTGGAGTTACCGAGCCCTACAGCGCAGGCATCGGTGGCGGCGGTTATTTCGTTTTCTATGATGCTAAGACCAAGCAAGTTGGAACCATTGACGGCCGCGAAACCGCTCCGGCGGGCATGCCTACCGACGCGTTCATCGACCCCGCTACCGGCAAACCCTACAGATTCACCCCGGAACTCGTCACCAGCGGCGTCTCCGTGGGCGTCCCAGGCACACCCGCAACATGGGAGCGGGCCCTGGAACGCTGGGGGACGTTGGATTTGGGTGAGGCACTGAAGCCAGCCATCAAGGTAGCCAACCGCGGCTTCGTGGTGGATGAAACCTTCCGGCAGCAAACCTTGGACAACGAGGCCCGGTTCGACACCTTCACGTCCACGCAGGATCTGTTCCTTCCCGGCGGTGACGCTCCCGCCGTCGGAAGTGTCTTCAAGAACCCCGAGCTTGCTGCCACGTATCGCCTGATCGCCAAGGAGGGCATTGACGCCTTCTACGGCGGTCCGCTCGCGGAGGAAATTGTCAACACGGTAAAGGCTCCGCCGAAGTCGGGCGACACTAGCCTGCCCGTTCCCGTCGGTTTCATGACCACACAGGACCTGGCCAACTACAAGGTGCTGGACCAGGACCCCACCAAGGTGGAGTACCGCGGCTACGAGGTCTATGGCATGGCTCCTTCCAGCAGCGGCGGCACCACCGTGGGTGAGGCGCTGAACATTCTGGAGAACTACGACCTCAAGGGAATGGAGCCCGTCAACGCCCTCCACCATTACCTTGAAGCGAGCTCCCTGGCGTTCGCGGATCGTGGCGCCTACGTTGGCGACCCGGCCTTCGTGAATGTCCCCACCGAGAAGCTGCTGGACGACGTCTTCGCTAAGGAACGCTCCTGCAATATCAATCCGACGGCGGCCGCCCCCGAGCCTTTCGCCCCGGGGAACGTGGAAGATTACGACGGCGCCTGCCCGGCTGCCGTTGCACCGCTCGCCGATGAAACGGATACAGAGAATATCTCCACGACGAACCTGACTGTCGCCGACAAGTGGGGCAACGTTGTGGAGTACACGCTCACGATTGAGCAGACCGGTGGTTCGGGAATCGTTGTGCCGGGCCGTGGCTTTCTGCTGAACAACGAGCTGACCGATTTCAGCACCGTCTACAGCGAGACTGATCCGAACCGGATTCAACCTGGTAAGCGTCCCCGGTCGTCGATGTCGCCGACCATCGTTTTGAAGGATGGCGATCCGTTCCTGGCTCTCGGCTCCCCTGGCGGTTCGACCATTATTACTACCGTGCTGCAAACAATTTTGAACCGCATTGACCTGGGAATGGACGTCTCCGAAGCCCTCGCAGCTCCGCGGACGTCACCCCGGAATGGCCTCACAGTCACCTCCGAGCCCGCCTTCATCGAGGCCTACGGTCCAGGTTTGAAATCGTTGGGGCATGATCTGGTTCCGGCTGGCGATGCCTTTACATCAGCGGCCGAAATCGGCGCGGCCACAGCCATCGAGTTCAACCCGGATGGATCGCTGACAGCTGCTGCCGAACCTGACCGCCGGGGTGGTGGATCAGCGATGGTGGTCAAACCAGCAAAACCGGGCAAGTAACTACGGGCTCGCTTGCCGCGGACAAACTATTTCGTGGCAAGCGGGTCACTGTTCGTTTTGGCCTGCTCTGCGTCCCTGAAGATATCGCCAGAACATAACGAGTGCTGCGACCACCATGATGACTCCCGAAACAGTTGACCACACTGATTCACCGCGGTTCGAGATGAAGATGGAGACAGCGTAGGCAGCGAGCGTGAGGGCCAGGAGGAGCCAGACCAACGGTTTGGTATTCACTATGTTTCCTTAATTTTTGATTGGAGTGTCAGGCCAGGTCTCGCCTGAGAAACACCCAGCTGGCTGCCGCTGATACCACTACAAGCCAGCAAAGGGCCCCGGCGAAAGATGCGAACGCGGGTATGTTGACAGCCACGTTCTCCGCCCAGTTGGCGGCGAGGGTTGGGAAGAGGAGCCGCCCGGTCTCCCCCAGAGACGGGGACAGGAGTTCCGGGAGTGCCAAGCTGAGAGGCACAACGAAGAGGCTCACCAAGTGGTTGCGGATAAGGGATCCCAGGGCGAAGCCCCATAACGACCCCATGCCGGAAGTCACACAGAAACCCAGAACGGTAGCAGGGTTGAGATGCCACGTACCGTCCGTAAATACTCCGAACAAGCCGAAGGCAGTCCCCACCAGTGCGCCGCTGATGAGGGCTGCCAAGGTGGTTGTTGCAGCCCGGCCGGTAAATGCAGGGCCCCGCTGAAACAGTAAAACCCTCCTGTTGAAGCTACCGGTGCGGTAGTCCGCGGTGAATGAGAATGCACCCACAATGGCGGCCCCGGTGAGCATGAGGGAGAGCCCGGTTTTACGCAGAACGTGGTCCAAGCCCGGCGTTGGTGCTTGGGATTCAAGGCTGGCAGCGACAATGAGCAACCCTAGAAGCCCCAACACCAACAAAGCCCCCAAAGCCGAGCCCTTCCAAAGCCATGGCCGCTGCAGATCAGAGCAGAAAGCAGGCACCAGGTTGAGCATCTAAAACTCCCGTCCCTTGACCGTCCGCACGGCCCCGGCACCCGCAGCAGTCAGCCACCCGCATGAGACCAGGAACGCCGGCACGGGCTCGAGTAACCCTTCCAAGGGCAGTGACGCGATTCCGGCCAAGGCGCCTGATGGAAGCCAGCGGGCAACCTCCGAGCTGCTCAGCAACAAGGGCAACTCAACGGCGAGTGGGATCAGCAACGTGAGGATCGTCGTCGCGTAGTAATGCCGGATGATCCAGCCGAGCGAACACCCCCAAATAGATCCCAGCGCCGAGGCCATCACCACGCCGGGCAGTTCCCGCCACGACTCTGCAGACAAAAGGGCTCCCCGCACTTCTGGCGGGAGCGACAACGCCACGCTTCCGCCCCACACCACTACTCCTGTGATGGCAGTGGCAAGGCCGATGACCAGCGCGGCCACATACTTGGCCCGCAGCACTTGCCGCGGTCCGGTCATTACGATGCTTCGCCGAAGCGTGCCGTAGTAGGACTCCCGGGTCACAAGATAACTCCCGGCAAACGTGGCCACTGGAGCAAGGCTTGCGGCCAGGGCCCAGAACACCTGGACATTCTGGGCGGCCGAAAGCCCCCCTGAATTGCCCGGCCATCCAAGGAAGTTGGCAACGAACCAAGGCACCAGGGCGCTGAACGCCAGAACACCCACCACGGAATACCCGCTGAAATACCTCAGTAGCTCCGATCGAAGTCCGGTGGGCAGCCAGGCCACACGGTCCTTGGTGGCCACAACATCCCTGGTCATCGGGCTCGATCCAGAATCTTGAAGTAGGCAGATTCCAGGCTTCCGCCACCCAGAGCTTTGGCCTCCTTCAGCGTTCCCCGGAAAAGCGTCCTTTGCTTGAGGATCACCACTTCGTCGGCAACCTGTTCCAGTTCCATCAGCTGATGGCTCGAGACCAACGCACTTCCGCCGGAAGCAGCGAAGTCCCTAAGGAATCGCCTCAACCACTGGATGCCCTCCGGGTCCAAGCCGTTGGCAGGCTCGTCCAGCACCAGTAGCTGGGGTCTGCCTATCAGCGCGGATGCGATCCCCAGCCGCTGCCGCATCCCCAGCGAGTAGTCGCGGACCTTCTTCTTGCCCTCTGCAGCAAGGTCAACCTGCTCAAGAATCTGATCCACGTCCTGACGCTCAGCACCGGCAGCAAGCTGGCAGATCTGAAGGTGCCGGAGTCCTGTCAGCCCGGGTTCTATGTCCATTCCGTCCAAATTCACTCCTACTTTGGTGGCGGGCCTCCGCAGCGATCGGTAGTCGGTTCCAAAGACTGTTGCCCGTCCAGAGGTGGGTTCCACCAGACCGGTCAAGCCTGCGAGCGCTGTGCTCTTGCCTGCGCCGTTGGGGCCGATGAGGCCCACTACCCGGCCGGCCTGAACATCGAAGGTCAGCTCCTGGACCGCGAACCGCCCGCCCCTCTTCTTACTGAACTGCTCAAAGCTGGCAGTGACTGTCATGAGTGCCCTTTCATGGAATCCTCAGTCTTGGAGTGGTCACTGGCATCCGCGTTTCGGCCGGGCCACAGCATCGAATGGGTCACGGAATCCCACAGCCACTCCCCTAGGCTCATGTGGCGTTGGCTGGTCACTTCGGCCCGTCCGGATACGGGAAGACGTTCCGCGGCAGCAAGCTTGGACTCCCCGGTGAGGTGGCTTGGGTAGGCAAGCACGGGCAGGCTGTTGCCTTCCAAAGCGATGGGAACGATCGTGTCCAGCGGTGCCAAGGATCCCGACGGCGGTTGGTCACCGATCGTGGCACTACCCAGCTTTTCGTGGAAGATCATTCCCTGCGACTGAAGTACAACTTCATCTCCCGGCCGGATCGTCCTGCCTGCGGCATCGGGAGGCATCACGACCTGCAGCGCGCCCTCGGAATACATGTAACCGGCCACCGTCACCGCTTTCACGGGAATGAAAGCCGCAAGCAGAGTGATAGCCAGCGTTCCCAGGAGCGCGGCGAGCACCCGCCGCCACAGCGGACTTCCGTTCGCCGCAGCGGTACTGAAGAACCGGACGATAGACCTTCCCGCCATCGTCAGCAGCAGGCACAGGACCGCCGCGACAACTATGTGCCCTGCAATCCCCAGTTGGAGGAAGACCGGGACAAGCCGCTGGTACCCAATCACCATGAACCCGATACCCGAGACGAAACTCGCGAGCCCGAACCAGGCCAGCCAACCGTAGCTTCGGTATTTGGGCAGCGAACCCAGCACGTGTGAACTCACAAAATCCCCCGTGACGCTCAAGGACTTGTTCCGCAGATGCGGAACGTCCACGGCTGACATCAAAGCGACATAGCCATCCAATTTGATGAACGGAAACAAGTTCAGAATGGCCACCGCGTAGCAAATGACTCCGTAGAGGAGAACTGCATCCTGCAGCCATGACACCGGGAGGAAGCCGCGGACCGACAGGGCGAAGCTTCCGAGACCGAGGTGAACCAGTGGACCTGCGAGCGCCACGAATACCCGCTGCTTCCGTGACCCCAGCCTCCATCCATCGGTTACATCGCAAAAGAAGGCCGGCGACAGGTAGAACAGCATGATTCCGATACGTCTGGGAGTGCCGCCGCAACAAGTGAGCGCCAGCCCGTGCCCGAATTCATGGAGCAGCGTGGAAGCGAACATGGCCACCGCTACAAACAGATAGGCCTCCAATGGAAGTGGCGTTGATAAGACGCGGCCGATGCTGGGTCCAGCAATGAAGACACCTGCCACGCCGCCGAGCAGGAGCAGCACAGCAGCCGCCACCGCCTTCGGTCCGGACACGGTCGTCATCAGCGGGCGGATGGACTGCAGCAGGGGTGCTGGGTTGAACAAGGTGAATTGAACAGTCAGGGGTGGTCTGAACTGGATCCTTCCATTCCCGCTCGGCTGCTTACCGGCGTCGAAAATTCCTGTCTTGGCCAGCTGCCGGACAATTCCCATGACGTCGGCGGCAGTCCAGGGAATCCCAAGGTACTGGGCCACCTGTGCAGGGTTCCGGACCCCATCCAGCGCGTTCAGGACGGCGGCCACATCGGCGGAAACACGCGCTTTGGGGACACTGGCCATGGCAACGATCCAAGGCGCACCAGCTTGCAGAGGAGCATCGATGGATGCCGAGGACACCAGCTTTACGGGCCATTCCACTCCGGGCGCGGCTTCAGAAGAGTCCCTTCTAAAAGCCCTCATATCAACGGATGGGGTGTCGTGGACGAACCACCCGGCATCCGGGCCAGCCCCTTGGTTTCGTCCATGGTCAAGGGAATGGCGCCTGGGCAAACCGCTTTGCCCGTAACCCATCCAAGCTCCTGAATGGCTGGAGGCAGCCTATGGGTGAGGCTGACCCAATAAGAAGGGATGCCCCCACGGCCCAGCCATTCCACCAGTGCGTCTGCATCGGCTGCAGCTTTTGCCGCTGGAAATTCTGAAGCCCTGAAGGACAGAGCCCACTCGGACAGTTCGGCAATGGCCTCTGGGCGAGTCCAATAACCGGCCCGTGATTCGTCATCAGTAACCTCTAGCACCGGCATGACGGAAGGCGTGCGGGCAAGGAAGAGCTCGCGAATTTGCAGGCCCTCTTGAAGCGCTCCCCTCAGTGCTGCCATGGGATCCGAGGCAGCTTTGATACCCACGGCCCCAAACTGCCGTTGGTGGGCACCGCCGTCGTCAGGTTTACCGATGATGATGCAAACAGCTGTGTGCAGCGGCCCTTCGTCGGACGGGATAAAGGCCAGGGTGGGCCAGATGCCGCGGGCATGGGCGGCGTAGAGGAGACCCAAGAGGCGCTGGGTTTCCTGGGTCCCGCGCAATGGATCCGGAATCCCGCCATCATGGAATAGGTGCAGCGCCGTACGCGTCCGCCAGGCAGCAAGAAACGCGTCACGCTCAATCACTTCGGCTACACCGGAAGCCTTGGCGAAAGCCTCGGATGGTCCCGATGCGGCACCGTTTGGTGAGGGATCAAAGAAGGCGTCCCAAGGGTTCAGAATGCCTCCGCCGTAATCCACTACAGGTGCCGGTACGCAGGCTTCCTTCCCTGTCAGCAGGTCCGTTGCCGCGTACCAGGGCAGCTCATAGGCGAGCGCCGAGGCCATTCCCAAGCCTGGCGTCACGTAGTCAATCCGTTGACTGGCGGTGTCTGCACCTTGGAGGTGTGGCATCAAAAGGTAATCACAGTCAACGTCCGCCGGGACCAGCGCAAAACGTTCAACGGCTTCTCCGGCCCCTCGCGTAATGGAGGCCCGTCTGTTGACGTCAAAGGCACCCACGGCGGACGCAAACCCGCTTACGCCTGTGCCGGCATTGGCCAGCAGCCCCACCGTCCGCCAGAGGCCCACCTCATTCGGCAGGTATATGGATGCCTCGGATACCAGCCCCAGGGCAGGGTCAAGGGTGCGTGCAGCGTCGATGCTCATTTGCTGCACACCCATAGCTCGATGTCGTTCAGTCCTGGAGTACGGGTGGCAATCCGTACTGGGCGACGTTCCACAATAGTGAGGCCCTCAGCAAGGATTTCTTCCTCGATAAGACTGTTGCTGACAAAGGCGATACGGCTGGAATAGGCGGAGGATCTATACGTGCCGCCTTCGTTGAAGCCCACCTGGATCATGGTCACGTGCCGTGCACCATTGGCAATGTCCCGGCTTTCGACCGTGATCAGGAAGGAGTCTTCCCCCAACGGCGAAACTGTTGAGCCGCCGTCGTGATGTTCCGACCCCGCCGTACCGTCGGCATTCAGGACTGTCAGCAGGAACCGGCCGTCAGGTGCCAATGAATCCCCCACCCTGCGGAACAGTTCCCGCCGTCCGCGCGGGTCAAGGAGGGTGATGGAACTCGCGCCGAGCACCACGCAACCAAACTCGCCTCCTACCTCGAAGCTGGACATGTCCGCCTCCACCAACTCAACCGGCACACTGCGGGGGTTGAACGTGCGGTCTTCTGCCTTGCCCTTCAGCATCGCCAACATTTCCACCGAGGAATCGACGGCGGTCAGCGGACGCCCGAGGGCAAGGAGTGCGCGGGTGATCCGGCCGGAACCGGCGGCCAATTCCAGGATTGGCCCAGCGGTCTTGCGCGCCGCGGCGAGGATCTCGGGGAGTTCAGTGAGGTCGTTGGCCGTGATTTGGTCGTATAGACGGGATCCTGACGCACTGTACATATCCTCCGGCGGATCCAGGTGGCCCAAGATGCGAAGGATGGCATCAGCGGTCTTGTCAGGTTCGTTGTTCATCAGCGTGTGCTCTCCGGGAGTTTGGTGGAGGTCCGGGGTACACGCGGGCGGTGGCAAAATCATGTGCACCACCCGCGTGCAACGGCTATGTGGCGGCGATTCCGACGACGATGCCGGCGATGATGATGACGTCACCAACGCGGATGTACCACGGCGTATCATCCGGGGTGTCGAGGTTCTCCAGCTCTTCGATGGATAGCTGAAGGTTCGAGTTTGCGATCATTGGCTCCTCCTTTCCTGGCTTGTGCGTATGGACCCGGCGTAGCTGTCTTACGTGATGCTGACGGCGATGATGCCTATGGCAACGCCTTGGGTAACGCCGATAAACCAGTTGTTGAAGTCCGGCGTATCCAATGACTCGATCTCCTGGATGGAGATGTTGAGCTGGTTCTGCATATGTGTTCACCTCCCTTCCTTGCGAATTCCTTGATGCACGGGGCTGGATCAGGTAATCGCGACGGCGATGCCTACCAACGCCAGTCCTGCGGAGATTCCCTTGATTCGTTCGTCCCAGTCGTCCGGGACATCCATTGGCTCCAGTTCCTGGACGGTGAGGTCCAGGCTCTTAAGTGCTGCGCTGCTGATCATGTGTGTTCACCTCCCTTCCCTTACCGCTGTTCGTTCGCCCGTTGGGCTTGGCAAGAGGTGCTGTCCGCCAGCTGCCGCGTTGAGGACATGCTGAATCTGAAAAGCATCGATTCCCCGCAGCATGGGAAGCGCCCTGCCCCAGTTGCGAATGGTTGCATCAGTGGTTCGCAGCAGCGTTTCCTCGCTGATGTGCTTGAGCCCGGTAATGCCCCAGTTCCACATCAGTTCCTTGATGCCCTGCACGGGGTCCAGATCCACAGAGGGTTCAGCAGCGGCCACTATGGACCAGAGCCGTTGAAGGCGTCCTGCGTCGCCCCAAGCGCTGGCGCCCTTGCCGACTTCTTCCCAGACGGGACCGATCACCGAGGCCGTGGCAGTCATCTTCCTGGCGCCAGTGACGTATGCGAGCTCGCTGGCGAGGTACCAGTGCTTCGCTCCGTAGGGGTCGCGCCCTATCAGCGCCCATCCAGTGTGTGTCTCCATGCTGAGGTGCCCTGCGGCCAGGCGCAGCATGCGCGAATCCTCGCGTGTCAGCCTCTGCCCTAACCGGACTATCCGCTGGATGAGAACGTAGCCGTCGTCGTCGAAGATGCTCTCTTTGCTGCCAATCATGGTTCCCGCCACCCTCAGGAGGGCTTCGAGCAGACCCTCAAAGACCAGGTGCTTGGGCAGGGTGGCGAGGTGTCCGGCGTCGAGCACTGCCACGTCGCCTGCCAGATGCCGCGAGACAATCAGGCGGCGGCCGACGGCGGTGTCCAGGCAAGCTACAGCGCTGACTTCCGCGCCGGTCCCCACGGTGGACGGCATCAGAATGGTTTTCGGACGGTCCTTGGGGTTTGTGATGGGAGGCAGGACGAGCAGGCCGGAACGCTTGGCGTGACGTTCGGCGAAGATGGTCAGGCCGGGGTCTGCGGTGAAGAGTGCGGCGAGTTTCACGGCATCCAAAACGGAGCCTCCGCCGAGCCCTGCAACGGTCTGAAGTCCGTTCTCGCGAATGAAGCTGCCCACCTCCCGCAAAGTTCCCACCGTGACGGGAGCCGCGTTCAGTTCAAGGACCGGCACGCCTTTGAGGTCGCCCGCCATCAGCGCATCCCGGTGCTCTGGCAGCTCTTTGTCCACCACCAAACCCGTTCTTCCGCGGGTGAGTCCGCCGACGAACTTGGGCGCCTCTCCGGCGTCGACGATGACACAACGAGTCCTCCATAGGTGATCGGCGATCATTCGAAGACTCCGTCGCTTTGGGCCCCAGCAAGGCCTGCCTTTATTGCCGTTTGGAGTTCAGCGAAGTTCTCCTCGGTGTAAATAAGAGCTGGCAGGAGTTGGATTCGGCCCGGACCGGGCTGGACGATGGCACCCGCTTCGTGGATGCTCCTCACCACTGCCAAGACACCTTCGGAGGAGAGCGGCATACCGTTCCTGCTGTGGAGTTTGACTCCCCTCATGCAGCCGCGACCTGTTGAGTCACCTACGCCGCGGGTGCCTTGAAGTTCTTCTATGAGCTTGTTGAGGCCAGCGGCCACGTGTTTGCTCAGGGTGTTGTGATCAAGCCTTGTCATTTCGGCGATGGTGCCAAGGATGGCGGCGCATGTTGGCGGTGTGCCGGCCTGGGTCTCACCGTGGACAAACACGGACTCGCTTGTGTCAAAGAGTTGGGTCACGCGCTGGGCTATCAGAAGGGCGGCGCATGCGCTGGTTCCGTTGGTCAGTCCTTTGGAAGTCACGATGACATCCGGCTGTTGTTGCCACTCGTCCGACGCAAACCAGCCGCCGACGCGTCCGAAACCCGTGGCAACCTCGTCTGCGACCAGGAGGAATCCGTGGTCTTGGCGGTGCTGTTGCAGGGCGGCTATGAATTCGTCCGGCACTGCCTCTGCGCCCGAACCCAGAACCGGTTCCACGATCACCGATGCGATCCTGTGGCCTTCCCGCTGCATCAGCTGAGCCAGCTCCTGGCCTTTATCTTGGAACGCGATGTGGCGAATATTGCGCCGGTCCACGCCATACACGGATTGGCCGAGTTCATCTCCACTGAGTGCTTGGCTCCCATAAGTGAGTCCGTGATAGCTGCCCTTCAGCCCGATGATGAGCTTCCGTTCGGGTTGACCGTCAAGCACAAAGAACTGACGTGCCAACTTCATGACGGCGTCGTTCGCCGCTCCTCCCGAGGTGGAAAAGACGACGCGCTGGAAGTTGTGGGCGGGTAGTGAGAGAAGGGCTCGTGAAGCCTCGATGGCTTTGCTGTGAGCCGTCCGGAAGAGTGGAAGGTAGGAAGCCGAGCGGAGTTCTCCCGTGATCGCCGCTTCTATGTGTGGGTTTCCGTAGCCCAAGTTGGTGTTCCAGAGGCCGCTCTTGGCACAGATCCGTTGCTGCCCGTCTTCAAACGAGACGTGGACGCCGTGGGCGCTGACTGCCGTGTGGCTCCTGTCCGGAAAGTCGTGCTGAGTGGTGAGGGGAACCCAGAGCGGGCGCTGCAAACCGGGAGCTGTACTTACTACGGACGTCATCAGCGCGCCCCAATGACGTCGATGCCCAGCTGCTCGAAATGTGTGAAGACCGCTTGCACAGCGTCGCCGGCTACTGCTGGTGACACGTTGATGGCAGCTGCTACAACGCTGGCAGCCTTGGTGAGCTGCCCCATGTTGGATAGTGCTTCCACAATGACGGCGGCATCAGCTCCGATGGTGAAGAGCCTGCCCGTTGAGGTGTCCAAAAGCGTGTGCTGGCTTCCCTTTACCAGGATGAACGGAGCACCTGCAGATGGTGGACCATCGTTGAGGGCGGAGCCGTACAGGCTGACTCCGAAGCCGACCACGCGAGTTCCGGCACGTTCTTCACGGGGAATGAACTTCCATGCGTCCAGCGCCGCCAAGTAGCGGGGAATCCACGGTGAGGCGGCAAGTAGGTCGCGAATGTGTATTGACGGTGAGGCCGAGGCGACAGCAGACTCCGGACGCAGGGCAACGGACCTCACGCGTAGGTCTGCCAGTCCGTCACCCACCTTGCCGATCATGGTTCCGTAAGGTCCATTGAGGACGGTTCCATCCCAAGCGATGTGGAGCCTTGTAAGGAGGCGATCCTCTTTGTTTTGCCCTGTCAGCAACGCGCGCTCAGCCAACACGGCATTGGCTTCAGTGAGTTGTTGGATGAAGTGCCCCGAGGTCCAGGCTTCCCGGGCATCGTCAAAGAATGCTTGCCAGTCCTCTTCGGTAGTGATCCGGACAATGGTCACACCCACAAGGTTCACGAACGGAATGGCCACGTAATCCTGGATCTCCAAGCTCAGAGACCCGTCGACCAAGAGTTCCTCCCCGGCGGCGTCACACGATCCCGAAACCCTTACAGTGCCTTCAACATCCTTGTCGCCGTTGAGGACCAGGATGGTGGAGCCTTGGCTCGCCAGCGTCTTCGCGTAGTCGGTATGTTCGGGGTTCTCCACGAAGATCACGTGGCCCGGGATTCGCCCCGGAATGCCGGTGATCCACTGATCCATTGCGGCGGCGGTGCTCTGTTCCTGGCTCAGCTTCAATTCCAAACCCCACAAGTTGTCCATGTTTCCCGTGAGCGGCCGGCGGTTGGCCGGGGCTCGTTCTGAGAAGGACACTATGGGCGTGCTGGGAGGCCACAGGCTGGAAAGGAGGAACTAGGTGGTGGGTGGGCCGAAAATAGGTGTGATTTGGGTGCCCCTAGGTGGTGGCCAGGGGTTGTCTAGGTGGTGACTTCGCTCGATCAGATATAGAGCCCGCAGCCAGGATGGCGAGGACGCCGGATTATCGGAAAGGTACTCTCCAGCGCAGGATCGCGCGACCGCCCAGCCATCAGACTGGGCGGCCGGACCCCATCAACAGAACTACAGAACCGTGGTCCGCGTCAGCGACAGGTCCTTCGTCTCCCGGAAGAACAGGACCACAACCACTGCAGACACCAGAGCCATGCCCATCAGGTAGAAGGCTGGAGCCAGCGGGGTTCCAAATCCAGCTACCAACCCCGTGGCTACGAAGGGAGCGGTTCCCCCGAACAGTACGTAGGCCAGCGTGTACCCAATTGCTGAGCCTGAAGCCCGGACCGATGACGGGAACATTTCCACCAAGGCAGGCACGTTGGACGTACCAATCACGGCTACAAGTGCACCCAGGATGCTCGTACCCAGAATCGCGAACCCGAGCCCCAGCGGCATGATCGAGAATGCCGGAATGGTCATCACTACGAAGCCAACACAGGCCACCAGCAGCATCTTCTTTCGACCAAACCGGTCACTGCCGCGTGCTGCCAGAGGACAAACCGCCGTGTACACCAGCATGGTAATCACACTCGTGATCATGGATTCGGCCGAGGAGTACCCAAGGCTCGAGGTCATGTAAGCGATCATGTAGCTGCTCATCAAGTAGTACGCGATGGCATTGGTGATGCTGTATCCGAAGAGCGTGAAGATCTGTCGCGAGCACATCCGGATGGCGTCTCCCAGGGGTCGCTTTGCCACTTCGCCTGTCTTCTCCAGGCCGCGGAACACCGGGGTGTCGTCCACCTTGGAGCGAATATATAGTCCGATCAGACCCAGCGGTGCAGCCAGCAGGAAGGGAATCCGCCAGCCCCAAGCCTGGAGGTCTTCGGTACTCAACGTCGCGGTGATCGCGGCACCAAGCAACGCGCCGGCAACCGAAGCCAGGCCGACAGTGGCCGGGATGATGCTGGCGTACGTTGCCCGCTTGCCCTCTGGTGCGTATTCCACGATGAACGCCGAGGACCCCGTATACTCGCCGCCGGTTGTGAAGCCCTGAACAGCGCGGAACACGAACAGGAGAATCGGAGCCCAGATACCAATCACCGCGAACGTCGGCAGGATACCGATGCAGAACGTGGCCGCGCTCATGATCAGCACGCACAGGCCGAGCATCTTGTTGCGCCCAATCCGGTCACCGTAGCGTCCAAAGAAAGCCGCGCCGAGCGGCCTGGCGATGAAGCCGCCGGCGAAGATCGCCCACACGGCCAGAAGTGACGCCGTCGTGGAGTAATCCGGGAAGAACAGCTTCGCGATGGTGACGGACATGACCGCATAGGCCGCGGAGTCGAACCATTCGACGAAATTTCCGACGGCGGCTGCCGCGGCGACGCGCTTCAGGCTGCGGCGCGGGGAAGACTCGGTTTCAGCAACTTTCTCAGTCATCGTATTCATGATTGTTGTCCTTCGAGGCGGGGAGAGGCTACAACGTGTGGGAGTTCGCGGAGCTGGGCCCGCTGGACTTTTCCGGTGGCTGATTTCGGCAGTGCGGAAACGTATTCAATGAATCGCGGGTACGCGAAGCGGGAGAAGTTCTCCTTCACGTGGGCCACGATGGTTTCGCTCAGGTCCGCTCCCCCAGTGTGACCGGGCGTCAGTTCGATCCATGCCTTGATGGACTGGCCGCGGAGCTCGTCGGGCACGCCAGTCACCGACACGTCCCGCACGGGATCGAGCTCGCGAATGACAGCCTCCAGCTCATAGGGTCCAACACGGTAGCCGGACGTTTTGATGACGTCGTCGGTCCTCCCAAGGAACCAGAAGTAGCCGTCTTCGTCCGCGTAGGCTTGGTCCTTCGTGTGGTACCAATCGCCCCCGAATGCGGTGGCGGACGCCTCCGGCATGTTCCAGTATCCCAAGGGAAATTGCGGGTTGGATCGCGCGCGGAGGCAGACCTCACCGGTCTCACCGGCGGGGACTTCCTGCTCGTTTTCGTCCAAGAGGCGGACTTCCCATCCAGGAAGTGGACGGCCCATGGACCCTGGCTTCACCGGAACATCCGGGTAGTTGCCCAGCAGCGGGTACGACTCGGTGGAACCGTAGTAGTCCAGCAGCGTCACCCCGTACTGCCCCTCGAACCACGTGATCAGGTCCGGCGTCAGCGGCTCATTGGACGAACAAACCGTCCGCAGAGACAGCGGGAAGCGAGTACCGGCGTCGGGAACGTCTTCGCGCATTTTGCGCAGGAACGTCGGGTTAACCAGCGCGCTGGAAGCGCCGTGGCGGCTCATGCTGTCCAAGAGGGCTGCGGGGTTGAAGCCGCCGCTGGGCCGGAAGACCAAATGCGTGGCACCGAGTCGCAGCGGGCCCATGAGCTTGGCGAGCGACCACGCCCAGTCCCCCGCGCCGTAAAACACGTCGCCGTCGCCGATCTGGTGGCAGTACTCGAACTCGTTGTGGCCAAGGAGCGTCCGGTGCGCGTGGACGATTCCCTTGGCCCGGCCCGTGGTGCCCGAGGTGTAGAAGATGAGGGCGGGGTCGTCGGCTGTGGTTTCGACATCCTGGAACTCTGTGGACGCCTCTTTGATAGCCGGGCTGTCGATGTCGATGAAAGTGCCCTCGAAGTCCTTGAACAAGTGCTTCGCAGACTCCTCGGCGATGATCACCGACGCGCCACTGTCCTCCAGCCGGAACCGGATGGGCTCCGCGGCCCAGAGCAGGGACATCGTGACCAGGATGGCGCCGGTCCGCAGCACACCGAGGTAGGCGGCCGGGGTGTCGGAACGCTGCGGCAGCAGGACGGCGACGCGGTCGCCCTTCTTGATGCCGGCTTTTTGGAGTGAGGCCGCGATCTGCCGGGACCGGTCCTGGATTTCGCCCCAGCTCACCTCACGTTGACCTTCGACGGCGGACTCCAGGATGAGTGCCCGCTTGTCCCTTGGGTGCCGGTCGGCGACGTCGACGGCCATGTTGTAGAGCTCAGGCACCTCCCAGCGGTGGCTGTTCCGCAGTTCGGTATAGCGGTCTTGGGTTGCTGTTTTCACTTTGGTGTCCCGTCCCTTCAGCGCCGGCCGGCCAGGAAGCGGGCCATCTCGCGCTGGGGTTCACCGGTGCCGTAGGCCTCGCGGTGCACGCGCTTGGCTTCTGCCATGGCATCGCTCAGGTCGTCGTCCTCCAGGCTGCGCAGGCGGTTCTTGGTCAAGCGGACCGCGCCCGGGGGAAGGAGGCTCAAGCGGGCGGCGAGGTCCGTGGCGTAAGCCAGCACGCCGCCGTCGTCCGCCAGGTAGTTAAGGAGGCCGAGCCGCTGAGCCTCGGCAGCGTCCACCAGCTCGCCGGTGAGGACGAACTGGGAGGTCTTGGACTTGCCGAGGATGCTCCACATGGCCCAGATGCCGGTAATGCTGGGGATGCCGGAGAGGACTTCGGGCTGGCCCATGCGGACTTTGGAGTCGCCTACGCGGAGGTCAGCGAGGAGGGAGTACTGGAACCCGGAGCCTGCGGCGACTCCGTTGACGGCGGCGATGGTGATCTGGTCGAGGTTGCGGACGGCGCGGTAGAGGCGATCGAAACCGTCGATCCAGGCCTCGGCGGATTCGTGATCCTCGGGGTTCATGGATGCGGTCTCGGCGAGGTCCTGCCCGGCGCAGAACGCACGGCCGCTGCCGGTGAGGATGACCGTGCGGACTTCGTCGTTGCCTTTGAGGCTTTCCAGGTAGTCGATGAGTTCGTTGCGCATGGCCTCGGTCCAGGCGTTGAGCTTGTCCGGGCGGTTGAGGGTGATGATGGCGGTGGGGCCGGTCTGTTCGAAGAGGACGTCCTGGGACATTGGGGAGTTTCCTTTGGTTCGTTGGGGCTTCTTGAGTCCCATCTGACCATCGGCGAATGTGACCCGTCTAACATCAATATCTACTCGCCTTGATACCAAACTGATATGGTGCGGCGATGGACCTCCACCATCTCAAGTACTTTGTGGTGCTCTCCGAAGAGCTTCATTTCGGCCGTGCCGCACAACGTCTGCATATGGCCCAGCCTCCGCTGTCGCAGCGGATCAAGGATCTGGAGAAGGAGCTGGGAGTGCTGCTGTTCCACCGCCGGCGCACCGGTGTGGAGCTCTCCGAAGCAGGGGCGTTGCTACTGGAGCACGCGCGTGGGGTGCTGGATCACGTGGCCATGGCGCAGGAGTCAATGCGTCGGATCCGGCCTGGCGCGTCGGGAATCCTGCAGGTGGCCGTGCCACCGGATACGAACCCCGTTGCCTTGTCCACGATGGTTTCTTTCTTTGCTGCGCCTGCGCCTGACGTTCTTCTGAACCTGCACGAGCTCACCACCGTTGAGCAGGTTGAGCGACTGCGCGACGGCGAACTGGACGTTGCGGTGGTTCGTCACCCTTTGAGCAGCGTGGGTTTCGAGTCGGGGCCGCTGTATTCGCGGGCGCTAGGGGTGGTGCTGAATGCTTCGCATCCGCTGGCCTCCTTGTCTTCTGTGCCGCTGGGTGATCTGGCCGGGAATCCGTTGATCATCTTCCCGCGGCACATGGCACCTACGTTGTACGACTCGTTCCTCCAAACGTGCCGAGATGCCGGGTATCTTCCCGCGGCTATTGTTCATGCGCGGAATCAGCACTTCACGCACGGGTTGATCATGGCCGGCCGCGGGGTGCACTTCAATGAGGAGCCTTGGACGCCGCTGCCGGAGGGGATCGTCTGGCGGCCTCTGGTTAGCGATCCGCTGGCTTGGCGAACGTCGGCGCTGTGGCTGAAGAGCCGGCGGTCAGCTGAGACGGACGCGTTCGTTGAGGCCGTGGGGGCGGGGTTGGAGGCGGGTGGGCACGGGTGACTGGTGCCTGGTGCCTTTGCAATTACTCGCAACCTCAGTGACACGATGTCAAGAGCATACCGTTTACGGTATACTTTTGACACTCCAAGCCGTTTCTCTGGGATGGCAAAACAATACCGGTCACGGTAGAATTTTGACATGAGATCAACATATCGAGACATATTGCGTGAGATCGCCTATGACAACCATGGTTATGTCACCACCGCGGACGCAGTGGGCGCCGGTGTGCCCGCCGTCGAGTTGCCAAAGCTCACGGCCCGGGGCGGGCTCGATCACGTTGGATACGGCCTTTACCGAATGACGGACATCCCGCCGACCGACGATGATCAATTTGCCGAAGCGACCTTGCGCGCAGGAGGGGACGCCTACCTGCGCGGGGAATCCGTCCTGGCCCTCCTCGGACTGGGGGACGTGAATCCTACGAATATCACCGTGGGTACTGGCCGTCGTGTCCGACGCACAATGCCCGACTATGTAAAGGTCATCCAGGGGCAGGCCGGCGCGAAGGTTACACGCTACCGCGGGATCCGCGCCCAGCAGCTCAGTGAAGCACTCCTCGAATGCCTGGGCCGGGTCCCCAGCTCGCGGCTGCGAGACGCTGCAGTCAAGGCCCGCGCTGAGGGATTGCTGACAACGGCGGAGTGGAACCGCGTGCGCAAGGAGCTCGCCGCATGAGCTACGGCACCCCGCCTCGGAACCTTGCGGCCCTCAACCAGAGACTGAAGAACCTAGAGGTAGACGAAACTCTTACCCTTCGCCGGAGGACAACGATGGCTCTGGTCGTGATCGGACAGATGCTGCCCGAAGGTGCCGTGAAAGGTGGCAGTGCCATGGCGCTGCGATACGGCTCCAGTACAAGGTTTACCCGCGACCTTGACGCCGCCCGCACAGGAGGAATATTGGCCTTCCGCGCAGACTTCGAAGAGCGCCTGCGGGAAGGCTGGAGTGGGTTCACTGGCCGTCTGGCCGAGCGAAAAGCACCGAAACCCGAGGGAATCCTCGCGCCGTACGTGATGAAGCCGTTCGACGTGAAACTCGACTACGAGGGAAAGCCGTGGTGCACAGTGCCCTTCGAACTCGGTCACAACGAGATCGGTGATGCTGACGATCCCGAGTTCGCTCTGGCGCCCAGCATCAGTGAAATGTTCACCTCTGTGGGCCTCCCCGCTCCAGACCCAGTGGCGGTAATGCCCGCCGACCACCAGATCGCCCAAAAGATACACGCGTCAACAGTGTCCGGAAGCGACCGCGCCCGAGACCTCGTAGACCTGCAACTTCTGGGCGCCCGCGAGCAGCTTGACCTGGCAATGGTCCGAGCCACTTGTGTTCGTCTGTTCGACTACAGAAAGGCTCATGCCTGGCCTCCGGAAGTTGTAGAGGGAGCGGATTGGGCGACCCTCTACGCGAAGGCTGCCGAGGGCCTTGATGTCGCATCTGAAGTCGCTCCCGCCATCGAGTGGCTGAAAAACTTCATCGCCCGGATTGACCAGGCCTCACCAAACGATCAGCCGTCGCCCTCTGAAGTTGGGTGAGGCCTACGCTTCCCCGAACCTCACGTGCCTAGCCGCCGCCGAAGAGTGGCGAGAGGGAGGTCCAGAGCTGGCGGATGCCCAGGACAACGAACAACAGGGCACACACTCCCAGGGCAAGATTGGAGTGCAGTTTGTTGGCCCAAGCTTTGGGAATTCGCCTGCCGTTGAGCAGCCCCAGCAGCGTCAATGCAAGGAATGGCATGAACAACGAACCCAGCGCTCCGTAGAGCAGGATCAGTCCGATGGGCTGACCCAGGGCGAACAGGATCATGGGCGGGAAGGTCAGCCAGAGGAGGTAGAACTTGAAGTACTTTCCACCAACACGGGTATCAGGGTGTCCCGATTCCTTGCCCCGCATGTTGCCCCAGAAGTCGGCGAACATCAGGGAGACTCCATTCCAGACGCCGATGATGGAGGAGAAGGAAGCTGCCCAGAAACCAATGAGGAAGCCGGTTCCCACCACGTCGCCGTACTCCGCTTTCAGGACATCGTAGAGATCCAGAAGGCCTTCATCGCTCGCGCTCAGGGAAACACCTGCGGACCGGACAACTTCGGCGCCCACAATGAGCATGGCGATCACGAAGACGCCTGTCATCACGTAGGCCATGGAGTTGTCGATTCGCATGACCTTCATCCACTTGGGTGTGTACCAGCCCTTTTCCCGAAGCCAATAGCCGTAGGCGGCGAGGGTTATGGTTCCACCCACTCCCCCAGCCAGTGCAAGCGTGTAGAAGATGGCGCCGTCGGACGATGGGATTATCGGGATCAGTCCGGTCAGCATTTCCGGAATGTTTGGGGCGGCGATGATGGCCAAGCCCACCACCGTCACAAACATCATGCCCACCAGGGCCGCTGTGATCTTCTCAAAGGTGGCATATTTTCCCCACCAGACCATGGCGAAACCTGCCAGGCCCATCAGGATGGCCCACGCCCACAACGGCAGGATCGGGAACACTGCCGCCAACGGTAAGGCTGCGGAGGACATGGCCGTGGCTCCGTAGACGAAGCCCCAGATCATGATGTACGGGCCGAAGTACCAGGTGGTCCATTTGCCGAGGGATCGCCACCCCTCAAAAATCGTCTTTCCAGTTGCCAGTGTGTATCGGCCGGCTCCTTCGACGAGGATGATCTTCAGCACCACACCAACGATGACCGCCCAAAGCAGGCCGTAACCGAACCGTGAGCCGGCCACCAAGGTGGCGACCATGTCAGCCGCCCCCACGCCGGTGGCGGCCACAACCAGACCAGGGCCGATGATCCGCCACTTGGCCGGGCGGCCGCCGTCGTCGTCAATCCGGTCAGCGTGGCTGCCACCGGGGGGAACCTGCTGATTGGCCCCCACCGCCCCCGTGTCCTTGGGGGTTGTGTTGCCCGCGGCATCGTTGCTCATGGCTTCTCCTCGACATTGAGTGCACCCTGAAAACAGAGAACTGCAGACAATCTATTTGTGATTCATCCCACGTCCAAGTCACTTCCAGATTTCCTAACACGTTCTTAGGTTTCGATGCTCGCGAGGCGGAGGTCGCGGGGGCGGTTCAGTCCGCGCCCCGCCATCCGCCCCGGCGGCTAAGCCCCCTCGAACCAGCCCCGCGCCGGATTGGAGACCTCGGGCACCTCCCGGAAAACACCGGGCTGGGCCACCCAGCCAACACCGTTGGCGATGACCTTTTGGATCTGCGGCTGGTGGTACACCGGGTATTCCTGGTCGCCCGGGCTGAAGTAGAAGATCCGGCCCTTGCCCCGGGAGAACGTCACACCGGAACGGAACACCTCGCCACCTTCAAACGAGCTGATGAAGATCAGGTCGTCGGGCTCCGGGATGTCGAACAGCTCGCCGTACATTTCCTGCTTCGGGATAACAAGCGGGCTTTCAACGCCAGCCGCGATCGGGTGCGAGGGCTTGACCGTCCACACGAGTTCCCGTTCGCCTTCGTTGCGCCACTTCAACGAGCACGTGGTCCCCAGCAGCCGGGTGAAGATCTTGGCGAAGTGCCCTGAGTGCAGCACCACCAAGCCCATGCCGGCCAGCACGTGGCGCTGCACGCGCTCCACCACCTCGTCGCTGACTTCCTGATGCGCGATATGCCCCCACCACAGCAGCACGTCGGTCTGCTCCAGCACTTCCTCGGACAGTCCGTGCTCGGGATCGGCCAAGGTGGCTGTGGAGATTTCGGAGTCCGGGTAGAAGCCGCGGAGTGCGGCGGCGATGGCACCGTGGATCCCTTCGGGGTACATTTCGCCAATGGTTGCTGGCTCGTTGCGGGCCTCGTGCACGGCCTCGTTCCAGACGACAATCTTCAATTTCGAATCAGACATTTCAGAGCACCACTTCACGTTGTTCGAGGGCGGATTTGTAGCAGGCATCGAGCACCAGAGCTCGGCTGAGGGCAAGGGACCCGTCGTGGCTTCCCCACACGGTCTCACCGCCGCGCACGGCGGCAATGAAATCGTCGACGACGGCCTGGTGGGCTCGCCCGGGTTCGGCCACCACTTCGAAGTCGGCGTTCTCGCCGTCCTTCTCGGTGAAGACGTGCACGTCCGCAACCGGGTTCTCGGAGGCGCCGACCGAGCGCAAGTCCGCTCCGCCGTCGGTCCCGTAAACGGTGAAGTCCATCAGGTCCCGCTCGTCGCGGTACGTGGCCCATCCCGCTTCCAGGATCAAGGTACCGCCGCCTTTCAGCCTGATGAACGCCGAAGCGAAGTCTTCCACCTCAAACTTATGACTCGAGTTCGAAGCTGTGTAGCGGGCGTTGCCGCCGAGGCCGCGCGGACCGAGTTCGGAGTGGGTCGACGCCGAGACGGACAGTACCTTGGGCTCGCCCAGGAGGTGCAACGAGTAGTCCAGAACGTGCACGCCGATGTCAGCCAGCGGACCACCACCGGCGAGTTCCGGGTTGGTGAACCAGCTGCCCAGCATCGGGATTCCTTGGCGACGGAGCCACGACGCTTTGGCGTAGTACGGGCGTCCCAGCGTGCCGGCGTCGATCACTTCTTTCAGGGCCTGGATATCGCCGCGGCGGCGGTGGTTGAACGCCACGTCCAGGACCCGGCCAGCCTTGCGGGCGGCGTCCACCATCTGTTGGCCTTCGACGGCGTTGCGCGCCAACGGCTTTTCGCTCAGCACATGCAGTCCCCGCTCGAGCGACGCAATAGCGATCGGCGCGTGCAGGAACGTCGGCACGGCGACGCTCACGGCGTCGAGGCCTTCGAGCTCGATCATGTCTTCCCAGCGGGCGAAGGCGTGGGGAATGCTGTATTCCTCCTTCAGCTGGGCAAGAAGGTCAGCTTCCATGCCGGCGACGGCGACAATTTCGACGCCGGAAATGTTGCTGTACGCCTTGAGGTGCTGCTGGCCGGCCCAACCAATGCCCACAACTCCCACCTTGAGGGTTGTGGACGGGGCCTGCTGCTGAATGCTCACGTTGTTCCTGTTCTTTCTGGGGTTTCTAGGTTCGGGTTGAAAGGGCTAGCCTTTGACGGCACCGGCCGTCATGCCGGACACGATGCGCTTCTGGCAGAGGAGCACCAAGATAACGAGCGGGATGGTGATGATCACCGACGCGGCGCTGATGGTGCCGAGGGGTTGGTCGAACTCGCTGGTGCCGCTGAAGAACGCGATAGCCACCGGGACGGGGCGTGATTCCGGCGATGTGGTCAATGTGACGGCCAGGAGGAATTCGTTCCAGACCGAGATGAACACCAGAATCGCCGTCGTCGCCAGGCCGGGGATGGCCAAGGGCAGGATGACTTTCCGGAAGGCGACAAACGGTGTGGCGCCATCCATATACGCGGATTCCTCCAGCTCACGCGGGATCTCCTTGAAGAACGACGTCAGCGTGTAGATCGCCAGCGGCAACGCGAAGGTCAGCTTCGGAATGATCAGCCCCAGCAAAGTGTCGTACAGGCCGATTTCGCGCCAGATGGAGAACATCGGGGCCGCGATGGCGATGGCCGGGAACGTTGTCACCGAGAGGATCAGCGTCAGAATCATCGCTTTGCGGCGCATCTTCAGCCTGGCCAGCGCATAGGCGGCGAAGGACGCGAACACCAGCGCCACGGTTGTAGTCACGACGGCGATAATCACCGAGTTGCGCAAGGCCAGGAGGAACTCGGGGTTCTGGAAGACCACCAGATAGTTCTCAAGGGTCGGCTGGCTCGGAAAGAGCTCACCTTGGGACAGGCTCGCGCCCTTCTTAAGGGAGGTGTTGACCAGCCAGTAGAACGGGATGAGCGAGAAGCCCATCACGGCAATGACGAACACCCAAACCATCGGATGCAGCTTCGCTTCCCCACGCAACCGACGACGCTTCGGCGCCTTGGCGCGAGTGGCGAGTTCCGCCGTCGGGCGTTCTGCAGTCAACGTGCTCATTGTTCCTCCTTCGCGACGTCGCGGATGTTGCCGCCGGCGAAGCGGACGTAGATGACCGAAACCACCATGACGGTGAGGAAGGTCAGGATGGACAGCGCCGAGCCTTCGCCCACGAGCCGGTTTTCGCGCAGCTGGATGTAGGCGAGCATGGACATGGATTCGGTGCCGTTGGCGCCGCGGGTGAGGACGAACGGCAGGTCGAAGACGCGGAGGGCGTCCATGGTGCGGAAGATCGCGGCGAGGACGATCGCCGGACGCAACAGCGGCAGGGTGATGTTCACGAAGGTCTGCCATTTGCTGGCGCCGTCGAGTTCCGCGGCCTCGTACGTTTCGGCGGAGATGACCTGCAAGCCGGCCAAGATGATGAGCGCCGCGAAGGGCGTGGTCTTCCAGACGTCGGCCATGACGATCACGGCCATCGCGTAGCCGTGCTCACCGAGCCAGACGACGTCGCCGCCCGGCAGTCCCAGCGTGGAAAGGACGTTGGTGACCAGGCCCATGTTGGGCTGGAACATCGTTTGCCAGGTGATGGCGCTGACCACGGTGATGATCGCATACGGCAGCAGAACCACGGTGCGCAGGACGGCGCGGCCCTTGAACGCGAGGTTGAGCAGGAGCGCCATGGCCGTGCCGAGGATGAGTTCGAGGCTGACCGAGAGGCCTGCGAAGAGGAAGGTCTGGCCGAATGCTGCCCACCACTCTGAGCTGGTCAGCGCGGCGATGTAGTTTTCCAGTCCGACAAAGCGGGACAGGCCGGCAGTGCGGACGCTGTACTGGTTCAGTGAGAGCCAGATCGCGTAGCCGATGGGGACCGCGGCAACCAGCGCCATGATGACCAGCGACGGCGCGGTCATGCGGAACGCGAGCTTGCGCTCGGCGCGGTCGCGGCCGCTTACGGGGCGGGCCGGTGCGCCGCTAGGGCTGCGGCCCGGTAGGAGTGTCTTGATGGCCATGATCAGAAGCTCGCCTTGGCGGCGGTGATTTCCTCGTCCATCTTCTGCACGGCTTCCTCGGTGGAGGCGGTGCCGGAGAGGACGGCGTAGACGTTCTTGTAGATCGCCTGGCTGATCTGCGGGTAGACCGGGGAGATCGGGCGCGGCTTGGCACCCTTCACGGAGGCGAGGAGTTCCGTGGCGAACGGCATCTTCTGCAGGACCGCCGGGTCAGAGTAGGCGGCTTCGTTGACCGGGGCCTGTGAGTAGTCCATGGCCACATGCTTCTGCCAGTCCGGGCTGGTGGCGTAGTCGATGAACGCTACAGCCCCGGCCTGGTTGGTGGAGTGGGCCGAGATCGCCAGGTTCCAGCCGCCCAGCACGCCGGAGGCCTTGGCGCCTTCCCATGCCGGCAACGGCGCGACCGCGAAGCTGGACGCCAACGGTGTCGCGTTGAGCAGGCGGTACACGTGCGGCCAGTTGCGCTGGTATCCAAAGTCGCCGGACTCGTAGGCGAGGCGGGCCGGGTCTTCGTTGTAGGTGAGGACGGCGCGGTCGGCCGAGCCGTTCTTGAGTCCGTCGCTCATGAAGTCGAGGACTTCGCGGGTCTCTGGCGAGTCGATCTTGACGTTGCCTTGGTCATCGAGGACTTCGCCACCTGCGCTGTAAAGCATTTCGAGGAAGTTCACCGTGAGGCCCTCGTACTGCTTGCCCTGGTAGACGAAGCCGTTGCCGGGAGCCTTGGCGGCTTCTGCGTAGAGCTGCTGCCAGGACTCGGGCTTGGCTACCTTGTCCTTCTGGTAGTAGATCAAGCCGGCGTTGGTGAAGAACGGCGAGCCCCAGTACTTGTCCTGGTACTTGGTGGTTTCCACAGTGGAGGGAATGAGCCGATCCTTGTTGGCTTCCACCAGTTTGGTCTGGTCCAGCAGCCAGCCCTGGGAGGCGAACTCGGAGGTCCAGATGACGTCCGTGATGAAGATGTCGCACTCGGTGGACTTGCCTTCGAGCCGCTGCACGATCTGCGTGCGGGCCTCGTCCGTGGTGGCGCCGATCTCGGTGTACTTGGCCGTGACCTTGCCGTTCGCCTTCGTGAACGCCTCCGCCGTGCCCTTGTAGATACCGCTTGCGTCCTTGACGCCGCAGGTGTTGACTGCCCCGCTGGCATTAGCGCCCGACGCCGGATCGGCAGCTGCCGCTTGTTCGGCACCCTGGGGTGCTGCTCCCCCGCCGCACGCACTGAGGAGGAGGGCTGCGGCTGCGATAGCGGCTGATGCGAGAGCTTTTCGGTTGCGGGGCGTTGCTTGGTTCTGGCTCTGGAGCGGGGAAGCAGGTCGGTTCAAGTCCACAAGTGGCTCCTTTGGGGTCTGTGGGCGGTGGGGTTCAGTGCGCGCTTTGACTGTCCCGCGTCCTGAGGTTGGCTTCTTTGCCGGTGGTTCGTTTTGATCCGTGGAATCGATTCCAAATGTGGTCAAAAGAATCGGCCTTGAGGCCGTGGAATCGATTCCAAAATAGTGTGACAGGGGCCACCTTGGGCTGTCAACCCTCTTTATTTGGTGGAGTCCCTGATGACGAGTTCGTGTGGGAGGAAGGTTCTTCCCTTGCGATGCGAACCCTCCACGGTCATCCGTTCCAGGAGCTCCGCAAAGGCTACTCGGCCCATTTCGTAGGCGGGCTGCCTTACGGTGGTTAGCTCCGGGACGCACATTTCTGCCTGGGCGGAGTCATCGAAACCTGCCACGGCGATGTCGTCTGGAACTCGTAGTCCGGCATCGGTGAGTTCACGGACGCAGCCGGCCGCGACTACGTCGGTTCCGCAGAAAACGGCGTCCGGAAGGTCTTTTGTTTCCAGGAGTGTCTTGGTTAGGCGGCGACCGGCATGGAACCCGAAGTTGCCCTCGCCGAGCAGGATCTGGTCTTGTTCCAGGCCCGCTTCCGTGAGCGCCTGGCGGAATCCTTCCTCACGCAGCTGGCCGGAGCGGGCACCCCTGTGGGCGAGCATGGCTAGTTTCTTGGCACCCGTGTCGATCAGATGTTTGGTGATGTCGTAGGCAGCCTGTCGGTCATCAATGGACACCCCGAATGCAGCCTCGGCGTCGACGATTTCGCAGACCTGGATAACGCTCAGTTGTTCGGCGACAGCGTTGACGTCGTCGTCCGGCATCGTTGGCGAGAAGATGACCAATCCGTCCACGGAACCGTTGCGTAGCATGTCCACGAGCTGCTGCTCGCGATCGAGGTCGCCATCGGTCGCCGCAATGAGGCTGACGTAGCCTGAGTCCGCGGCGGCATCGCCGACACCGCGAAAGACTTCGCTGATCACCAGCGAGTCCAAGTTCTTCGCTAGGGCGAGTACGCGCATCGTGCGGTCTCTTCGGAGATCCCTTGCTGAGGCGAGAGGACGATAGCTGAGCTGACGGATCGCGGTGTTGACCTTCTCCTTGGCCGCCTCGCTGACAGCAGGGCTCCCGTTCAAGACGCGGGACACCGTCCCTACGGACACCCCCGCCGTCCTGGCGACGTCCTGAACTGTCGGCCGAGCCATTAGTTTTGTCCTTCCGCGGAGAGTTGCTGACGATTAGCACTGCCACGTCGACCGGCGCTCCCCAGCTTAGCTGTAGAAGGTGAGGCCGCGACGGATCGGTTAGTCGCACAGCCAACTTGAGCTTGTGAAACAGGTGTCCCAATACAGATGGTTGTCAATTTCACCTCGCCTGTCTGACTGAAAGAGACTCCTGGCGTGCTGATCCTGACGACCGCGCTAAGGCCGAGGGGACGGACACGCTCGGCCTGAAGACTTCCTGCATTGGGCGTCGCCAACCTGACCTACTGGCGATCCTCCTGCAGGTTCCGGCTTTTTCAGCTCATGGCTTTCATTTGAACAGGCAGCACGGGGCACGGACTGCTGACCGTGACAATCTGCCGTTAGACAGGAGACGCCGCAAGCGTGGTCGCGCCAGAACAGAACGGGTATCTTGATCCAGGCTATTCTCAGTCCTCGTCGCCACAAGTCCGTGCGGCAATCACAGCTAACGCTTTCTTGTCTAGCGCCAACACATACTTAATTGCTACATCAACGGCAAGACGCCCCGATTTCTGGCCAAGCACAACCTGACGTCCTTGAAGCTCAGATCCCAAGGCTGAAACTATCCCTTTGCGCAATGCAATCACCCTCAAAAAATTCTTCATTTGGCGATCGGTGAGTTGACTGTTTCCGTGGATAATAGCATTTCTTACTTCAATTAGAATACTAAAATTTTGCCCTACCTGATCCTGCTGTAAAGCGATTCCAAACCCGCCGTTAAGCCAGCTATTCCGCTCATCCCAAGATTGATGAAAAGAGTTCGAACTTTGCTGGATAAGCTTACGGCCAAATCGAGTCTTCGATAGTCCCGATTCGGATACCAGATCCTCAATAAACTGATCAACAAGCCCTTCGACAAGCGTAACCGAAGTGACTATTTGCGCCGCAGGGTCGCCCCGTTCGGCAGCAACAAGTCGATGAAGGGACCGCAGAGTCGCCTCCGTCGTCGATCGGACGTCAGCATCAACGATCACCTGACGACGCCCAATCGTATGCGGCACGTGTCAGCGCCGAATCGGTTTGCAATGCCTTGCCAGCCTTACTGGCCGTACCTCCATCTAAGCAACCTGCACTGGCCGCAAGGCCCAGACGAGTGACATCGGTGGCTCCCACGAATAGCTCGCCCAAACGATCGGACGAAACCTTGCCTCGTTTTGCCAGGAACCAGGCGGCCTCCGCACGCACAGACTCAAAGCGATCATTGAGAAGACTCTGAGCCCACGCAACAACACCGGATTCGCCCGACGAATTTCCAGACTGCAGTGAGTTGCCCAAATTGATCATCCAAAGGCGGGCCCAAGGACTCTGACGTGGCATCTGAATTAGCTGGCCAAGGGCAGCCCAGTTCGCATCGGTCTCTTGCCTGCCCGTCAAGTACTTCACAATATTAAAGAGTCGAATTGGTTCTCGACGAGCTATTTCTACCAACCACTCATCCCGAATCCTCTCGGGCGCGGTCGTGAGCACTTTTAGAGCTCTAGTGCCGTAGTGCGTGTGGATTCCGCGTTGCTCGGGATCCCCTTGAGCCCAGTCCTTGACAACCCCGGACAACGCCGCAAAATCGACTTCCTCGTCATCGGGCTCTGAGAGCACAACATCAAAGTCCTCATATCCAACCCTGACGTGCTCAATAGAGCGGAGCTCATCGGCTGCGTCATCTTTGTACTTCTGGAAGGCAGCCTCACGCAGTTGCTTTTCTTCGCGAATCTGTCGTGCAGAGCGGATCTTAGTCTTGCCGTCCGCAAGCACGAGTCCAATTCCTCGAGCAACTTCAACTGCGCGCTCAATTGCTTCGTGGGCATCTCCCCAATTCGCGGTAACAACTCTGAAGTCATCGGCATATCTGTGAACTTCGTAGCCCGCTCGAGCAATACCACGCTCAAGTTGATTCAAATAGGCGTCAGCAAGAAGGTGGCTGCACTCCATAGCTTGCGGTAAGCCCAGCCCCCGCGGGAAGATGTCGACGAATAGATCATGCAAGCTGGCAACCGGGGCAGCGTCAAGAGTTTGAAGGACTAGCTCGTCGGCAAGAATCTGGTGGTCTATGTATTCGTAGCACGCCGCAATATCGAAGTCGACCAATAAGGCTTCCTGAGGTCGTGTTGACTCACTTCCAAAATCATTGTGCACCTCCATATCACCAGAACGCGACGGTTCAGGAAGCCCACCCTTAAGGATTTCAACTAGGGCTTCATAGAGGGTCCTGGTTTCCGGAGAAAGAAGGCCTATCGGTCGAGGACCCAAGCCGTGCTTAGGCATCGCCAACGTCTCAATAGCGGGCGAATGTCCTGCAGTGAACCGAGCACCCGTAGATTCCGCTAGTTTTTTCGTTGCATCGGCCAGTGAACGCTCAGATATTAGGTGCGGCATGAGTGTGAGAGACGTGGCTACCGTCTTTTCCGCTGCGAGGTTGAACGGCAGACGTGCCGCCACTGGAGATGCGAGGTGCATGAAAAATCGTTCCTGTAGCAGTGGGATTCTTGATCATTTCGCTAGGCCATTGACAGGCAATGGAGAATCGCCGAAGTGAGGCGAATCCTACCTACCATGTTTTGTCCAACCCGATCGAAAGCCAGCTGGATTGCAGCTTCGTCAGTCGACGGATTGGGGCCTTGCTGTAAACACAAGCTCTCCGCGGCGATACATCGGCATCGTCAGAGGAACTCCAAAGACCCTTTGCGTCATGTCCGAGACACCCTGCCTCAGGAACGGAATGATGGCGAATACGGCAACCTGATTCGCGAAATCGAGCAGAATCTCCTCAGGAACAGCATCCATATCCAGACCGTTCACCTCGTACTCGGCCGCAGCGTCCACCATGATTGTGCCAGGTTCCGAATCAATCAGTGTCGCCAATCGAACACGAAACTTGCCCGCCTCGTCGTTTCGAGCGAATTGAAGAGTGAATTCCGGCTCGATTTCGTACGTATCCTGTTTAAAAAGCGAGTCGTGAGTCGCGTCTTCATTGGCACGCTTCGCTGATAATTCCATGAACGTGACCGACTCAAGTGATACGGCGTTAACGAATGCCTGGATGTCGATCTTACACACCCGCCATCGTCCGCATGCGCGGCGCCCGCCATGTACTTTTTGGGGCAGCCTGGACCCTCATAGGAATGTGCACGGTTTCAGCGAGCATCTCAAATGGCAGGGCATGCTCTTCGCAGTCATCAATGACACTGTTTTGAATGCGCCCTCCCACAGCTAGGGCGTAGCGTCGGATTGTGGAAAGCGTAGGGTTGCTGTCGTAGCGCTCGAATGCAGCAACCGTGGGTTGACTGACGCTCATTCGTTCGGCGACCACTTCCTGCGAAATCCCATGTCGCTTGCGTAGATCAATGAGTGACCGCATCAGTTGATCGTGCGCCTCCACAAGGGCGTCGGCACGAGCCTCGATGCGCGCGATTTCTTCCATCATAGATTAAAGTCTATATGCGATGCGGCCTGCGGCCAAGATGATCACGGCATCTCCCATCGACGGCCCTCGCCCAAGTAGTACAAGTTGCGAGCAACGGCGATCTCCGCATCCTGTGCCGCGTAGATATGAACTCCTGCATCCGTGACTTTCTCATGTATGTGATGGCCGATGAAGACTTCAGGCTCTTCCGCCGGCTCGGAGTGGTACATGCGCACCAACACCGTCAGATGAACTGGCGATGCAGTGGGAGATTCGCGTTCCGTCACATTGACGTCCTGCCACCGGATCTCGTACAGCGGAGCCGGACGCTCCTCATCCACCCCTTTGACTTCGTCAACCGGCAGGAGTGCTCCCGCGCACGCTTTTCGGATCCGCCCCTTGAATTCAGACTTGACCATAGAACTGCTGTACGGGTTCCAAAGACGAATTGGTCCGCTCAGCGCCGCCATGAACCGCTCGGTAGCCCTCTCGACTGCGGCCTGATCACTACTAACCCCATCAAACCAATGGAAGCCAATGGTCACAGACGAGGAGCAGCGCGATGTCGAACGGTCATAATTCACTTCAACATACTAACTAGTCAGACCCCTACGACCGTCGCGCAAGGAGCCCCCAGGCACCCCCATATCGACCCGAGCGCGCCGAGGCGGCACTTCATCATGCGAAGATCCTGACGGATATTCCCATTCCGCACTTCTGGTATCCCGAACCCCCACCTCACCACCCACCCCCTTGACTCCCACCCCCACCTTCCCTAAACTTTTCATAAAGCAGAATCTAAATTCCACAAAGCGGAAACCTAAGCCAAGCACCAAGGCCTCGTCGAAGCACAGGGAAGATAGATCAAAGCCCCTCCTCGGAAGGACCTACGATGACGTACACAGTGAACTGCTCCATCCTCCTGACGGAGCTGCCCTTGCTCGAGCGCCCCGCCGCCGCGAAGGCAGCCGGTTTTGACGCCGTCGAGTTCTGGTGGCCCTTCGCCACTTCGGTTCCCACCGACAAAGAGACAACCGAGTTCGAAACCGCCATTAAGGACGCCGGTGTTCAGCTCACGGGCCTGAACTTCAACGCCGGCAACATGCCCGGCGGCGACCGCGGCCTGGTTTCCTGGAAGGGACGTTGCTCCGAGTTCAAGGACAACATCGACGTCGTAGCCGGCATCGGTGAGCGCCTGGGCTGCAAGGCCTTCAACGCCCTCTACGGCAACCGCCAGGACGAATTCACCCCTGAAGAGCAGGACGAACTCGCGGCCAAGAACCTCGCCGCAGCAGCAGAAGGCGTCGCCCGCATCGGCGGCACCGTCCTCCTCGAACCGGTCAGCGGCGCACCCAAGTACCCGCTCCTCACCGCCGAAGACGCACTCAAGGTCATCGCCCGCGTCAAGGCAGAATCGGGCGCACAGAACATCAAGCTCCTCGCCGACTTCTACCACTTGGCAGTCAACGGCGACGACGTCGAATCCGTCATCGAGAACCACGCCAAGGACTTCGGCCACATCCAGATCGCCGACAACCCCGGCCGCGGCGCTCCCGGAACCGGCACGCTCCCCCTCGGCGAGTGGATCGCCCGCAGCCGCGAACTCGGCTACGACGGCTACATCGGCCTCGAGTACAAGGAACCGCAGGAATCGGCCTTCAGCTGGGCCATCCGCCAGCGCGCCAACGCCAACTAAGCACGGGGCGCCCAACTAAGTAGCAGCAGAGCGCATTTAGGGCCCTCAAAACGCGCACTAATGCGACCTAGTTGGGTAAGCACACCCGGGTTAAAACACACACAGACTTCCCCAGAAAGAGAACTACTATGAGCAACGTTGCAGTCATCGGACTCGGAATCATGGGCCTCCCCATGGCCATCAACCTCGTCAAGGCCGGCCACACGGTCACCGGTTTCAACCGCAGCCAGGACAAGATCGACAAGCTCGTCTCCGAAGGCGGCCAGGGTGCCACCAGCATCGCGGACGCAGTCAAGGACGCCGACGTCGTCATCACCATGGTCCCCGACTCCCCCGATGTTGAGGGTGTAGTCAGCGGCAAGGACGGCGTCTTTGCCAACGCGAAGAAGGGCACCCTCTGGATCGACGCATCCAGCATCCGCCCGGATGTCGCCAAGCGCCTCTCGGACGACGCCGTAGCAGCAGGCATCCGCCCGCTCGACGCTCCCGTATCCGGTGGCGAACAGGGCGCCATTGACGCTGTCCTGTCCATCATGGTCGGCGGCGAAGCGGCAGACTTCGAGGCAGCACAGGATGTCCTCAACGCAGTGGGCAAGACCATCGTCCACGTCGGCCCGTCCGGCTCCGGCCAGACCGTAAAGGCAGCTAACCAGCTGATCGTAGCCGTCAACATTCAGGTCCTCGGCGAGGCCATCGCCTTCCTTGAGGCCTACGGCGTAGACACCGACGCAGCACTGAAGGTCCTGGGCGGCGGCTTGGCCGGCTCCAAGGTCCTCGAGCAGAAGGGTCAGAAGATGCTCGACCGCAACTTCGACCCCGGCTTCCGCCTGGCCCTCCACCACAAGGACCTCGGCATCGTAACCTCCGCAGCCCGCGAAGCCAACGTCGCTGTCCCGCTCGGCGCAGTCGTCGCCCAGCTCGTCGCCGCAACCGTCAACCAGGGCGACGGCGGCCTCGACCACTCGGGCCTCTTCAAGCAGGTCCTCCAGCTCAGCGGCCGTAAGTAAGCCCAAAGGCAACTAAGCAACAACAAGCAGGGAACCCGCCGTCGCACTTAAACGACGGCGGCTCCCTCACCACACCCAAAAACACCACAGACTTCGCCCGATAGGGCAAAAAACAAGGAGTACACCATGGCTAAGATGCGCACCGTTGATGCGGCAGTCGCCATCCTGGAGAAGGAAGGCGCCACCGAGGCTTTCGGCCTGCCAGGCGCAGCGATCAACCCCTTCTATTCCGCAATGCGTGCCCACGGCGGCATCCGCCACACGCTGGCCCGCCACGTTGAAGGCGCCAGCCACATGGCCGACGGCTACAGCCGCGCAGCTGACGGCAACATCGGCATCTGCATCGGCACGTCGGGCCCCGCAGGCACGGACATGATCACTGGCCTGTACGCAGCCCAGGCCGATTCCATCCCCATGCTCTGCATCACCGGCCAGGCACCCGTTGCCAAGCTGCACAAGGAAGACTTCCAAGCCGTGGACATCGAGTCCATCGCCAAGCCGTTGACCAAGTTCGCCATGACCATTCTGGAACCGGGCCAGGTTCCCGGCGCGTTCCAGAAGGCTTTTCAGCTGATGCGCTCGGGTCGCCCGGGCCCGGTCCTGCTGGACCTGCCCATCGATGTTCAGATGGCCGAGATCGAGTTCGACATCGACGCCTACGAGCCCCTGCCGGTGGAGAAGCCCAAGGCTTCCCGCAAGCAGCTGGAAAAGGCCCTGGACCTGCTGACCGCTGCCAAGCACCCGCTGATCGTTGCCGGTGGCGGCATCATCAACGCCGGCGCTTCCGCTCAGCTGGTTGAGCTGGCCGAGATCCTGAACGTTCCGGTTATCCCCACGCTGATGGGTTGGGGCACCATTCCGGATGACCACCAGCTGATGGCCGGCATGGTTGGCCTGCAGACCTCGCACCGCTACGGCAACGAGACGTTCCTGCAGAGCGACTTCGTGATCGGCATCGGCAACCGTTGGGCCAACCGCCACACCGGCGGCCTGGACACCTACACGGCAGGCCGTAAGTTCGTTCACATCGACATTGAGCCGACGCAGATCGGTCGCGTTTTCTCGCCGGACCTGGGCATCGCGTCCGACGCCGGTGCGGCGCTGGACGGTCTGTTGGGGCTGGCTCGCGAACGCCAGGCTGCAAAGACCCTGCCGGACTACTCGGGTTGGGTTGCCGAATGCCAGGAGCGCAAGGGTTCCCTGCACCGCAAGACCAACTTCGACAACGTGCCCATCAAGCCGCAGCGCGTGTACCAGGAGATGAACAAGGCCTTCGGCCGCGACACCACCTACGTGTCCACCATTGGCCTGTCGCAGATCGCCGGCGCACAGATGCTGCACGTGTTCGGTGCGCGCAAATGGATCAACGCAGGCCAGGCCGGACCGCTGGGTTGGACCGCTCCCGCCGCACTGGGCGTTGTTCGTGGAACCCCGGATGCCACCGTTGTTGCCCTGTCCGGCGATTACGACTTCCAGTTCATGATCGAAGAACTGGCCGTTGGCGCACAGTTCAACCTGCCGTACATCCACGTTGTGGTGAACAACAGCTATCTGGGCCTGATCCGTCAGAGCCAGCGCGGTTTCAACATGGAGCAGAACGTTTCCCTGGCCTTCGAGAACATCAACAGCCCGGAGACCAACGGCTACGGTGTGGACCACATCAAGGTTGCCGAGGGTCTGGGCTGCAAGGCCATCCGCGTTGAAGACCCGAACGATCTGCCTGCCGCTTTCGACAAGGCCAAGGCACTCATGGGCGAGTTCAAGGTTCCCGTGGTTGTTGAAGTGATCCTGGAAAAGATCACCAACATCTCCATGGGCGTTGAGATCAACGGCGTGAACGAGTTCGAAGAGATGGCAGAAACCGCGGCGGACGCACCCACCGCGATCCTGACCAAAGCGTAAGTAAGTAAAGGAAGGAGGCACCGGAATGCGTGTTGTCATCGCCCCGGACAAATTCAAGGGCTCGCTGTCCGCGCCCGACGTCGCCAAGCACCTGGCAACAGGCCTGCTCGCCGGCTTCGGTTCGAAGGGTTTTGAAGCAACACGCATTCCGGTGGCCGACGGCGGCGAAGGAACCATCGACGCCGCCATCGGCTCCGGCTTCACCCGCCGGACCACCACCGTCACCGGCCCGCTCGGCGAGCCGGTGCAGGCCGACTTCGCAGTGCGGGACCAGGAAGCTGTCATCGAAATGGCGGCAGCTTCCGGTCTCGCCCTCCTCCCGGACGGCCCCACGTCCCAGACCGCCAAAAACGCAACCAGCATCGGCACGGGCGAACTCATCCGCGCCGCGCTGGACCTCGGCTGCCGCAAGATCATCCTGGGTGTGGGCGGCAGCGCCAACACCGACGCCGGCGCAGGAGTCCTGCAGGGCCTCGGCGCCGTGTTCCTGGACAAGAACGGCAACGAACTCCCCGGCGGCGGTGCCGCCTTGGCACAACTGAGCAGCATCGACTTCTCCAACTTCGACGTCCGCGTCGAGGCCACAGAGTTCGTGTTGGCGTCCGACGTCGACAATCCCCTTTTGGGGGCAAGCGGAGCCCCAGCCATCTTCGGTCCACAGAAGGGCGCGACACCGGACGACGTCACCGCACTGGATGCGGCAGCAAGCCACTTCGTGGACGTGCTCGCGGCAACCACCGGCCAGCACGCCAAGTTTGCGGCCAAAGCCGAAGGTGCCGGAGCAGCGGGCGGCGTTGGCTACATAGCCATCGCGGCACTGAAGGCAGAGCGCCGGCCGGGTATCGACGTCGTGCTTGAATTCACTGAACTCGAGCACAGGCTCAAAGGCGCCGATCTGGTGATCACCGGAGAAGGCAGCCTGGACGAGCAAAGCCTGCTCGGCAAGACCCCCATGGGCGTCTCGCGGGCGGCGCAACGGAACGGGGTTCCCGTGATCGCAGTGTGCGGCCGGAGTACCCTGAGCCGTGAACAACTCACGGATGCCGGCTTCCACACGGTCCACGCCCTGACCGATCTGGAAAAAGATGTCCAAAAATGTATCGCTGAAGCAGGTCCGTTGCTTGAACAATTAGGTAAGCACATAGGCGTGTACCTGGCGGAACGGACCGAAAACAAGGAGTACCTCAATGTCTGAAGCAATCGGCGCCTATGACCTCGTTATCCGGGGCCAGCGCATCCTGACCACCGCCGGACTCGCAGCCCGCGAAGTTGGCATCCGCGACGGTATCATCGTCGCCATCGAACCCCTGGGCAACGGCCTGACGGGCGACGAGGTCATCGAACTCGCAGACGACGAAACCCTCATCCCCGGCCTGGTGGACACCCACGTCCACGTCAACGAGCCCGGCCGCACCGAGTGGGAAGGCTTCGCCTCCGCCACCCGTGCCGCAGCTGCAGGTGGCGTGACCACCATTATCGACATGCCGCTGAACAGCATCCCGCCCACCACCACCGTGGACGGTTTGGAGCAGAAGCGCGTTGTCGCCAAGGACCAGGCGTTCGTGGACGTCGGATTCTGGGGCGGCGCCATCCCGGGCAACAAGAGCGACCTCCGCCCGCTCCACGACGAAGGCGTTTTCGGCTTCAAGTGCTTCCTCCTGCACTCCGGCGTGGACGAGTTCCCGCACCTGGACGCGGATGAGATGGAAGAGGACATGAAGGAACTCAAGTCCTTCGACTCCCTCATGATCGTGCACGCCGAGGACTCCCACGCGATCGACCGCGCTCCGCACCCCGGCGGCGACCACTACGAAACCTTCCTGGCCTCCCGCCCCCGCGGCGCCGAGAACAAGGCAATCGCGGAGGTCATCGAACGTGCCCGCTGGACCGGCGCCCGCGCCCACATCCTGCACCTCTCCTCCTCCGACGCGCTGCCGATGATCGCCTCCGCAAAGCGCGACGGCGTCAACCTCACCGTTGAGACGTGCCCGCACTACCTGACCCTCATGGCCGAAGAAATCCCCGACGGCGCCACGGCCTACAAGTGCTGCCCGCCCATCCGCGAGGCCTCCAACCGCGAGCTCCTCTGGAAGGGCCTGCAGGACGGCACCATCGACTGCATCGTCTCGGACCACTCCCCCTCCACACTGGATTTGAAGGACCTGGAAAACGGCGACTTCGCAGTGGCATGGGGCGGCGTTTCCTCGCTGCAGCTCGGCCTGTCCCTGATCTGGACCGAAGCCCGCCACCGCGGCATCCCGCTGGAACAGGTTGTTTCCTGGATGGCCGAGAAGCCCGCCGCTTTGGCCCGCCTGCACAACAAGGGCCAGCTCGCCCTGGGCTACGACGCCGACTTCTCCATCTTCGCCCCGGACGAAGCCTTCGTTGTAGACGTCACCAAGCTCAAGCACAAGAACCCGATCACGCCATACGACGGCCGTCCGCTGGCCGGCGTCGTCCGCAAAACCTACCTGCGCGGCACCCCCATCGACGGCCAGAACCCCGGCGGCAAGCTGCTCCGCCGCGGCAACGTTTAGGTCAACGGCCATGGCAGTCAATGCCTACGGGCCACCGCCGTCGCGAGGATCCGCAGCCCGCGGGTCTTCCGCGCGCCGGAACGGCATGACCGCACACGGCCTGGCGCTCTGGGTCAACCCGGCCGAGGGCGACGAGATCGATCCCGCAGTCTGGGAACGGGCCGCACGCCTTGTGCTGGCCCGCGCCATGAAACTTGCCCCGGAGGCGGAAGTCCGCATCTGGCCCGCCACCGGGGCAGAGCACTCCGGCGTCGGCGACACTTCCTGGGGCGGCACTCCGCAGGAAGCCGCCGACGCCGGTACCAACGGCACACTCTCGCTCGCCGATGCCCTGGCGGAGGCGCGTTCGGTGACTCGTTCGAAAGAGTCAGAGCCCACAGCAGAGGGCGACAGCACCGCCGTCGAGCCCGTAACGTTGGCGAGCCGACGCAGCCAACTTGCGGTGGACCTCGCCGCTGAAGTAGTGCTGCTGGACGGCGAGCCGGTTTCCTTTACTGGCATGGAATATAAGCTGCTGCGCTACCTCGTGGTCAACTGCTCACGGGCCATCAGTCGTGAAGAATTGCAACGTTTTTTGGAGTCATTTGACCTCCCCGGCGCGGCATTTCGCTCGATCGACGTTTATGTTGGAAGGGTGCGGCGGAAGCTAGGCTCCGCCCGACACACCGTCGCCACCGTCCGTGGTGGCGGCTACCAGTTCGTGCCAGGGCCCTATGCCACAGTGCGCGGACCTGCGGAATACAGCATCTAAGTTCGCTGTTGTTAAAGATCAACGCCCCCGCAATTTGCATGACCGCTGTTGTTTGAAATGAAGGCCGGCTGTTTGCCGGTGAAACGTAAAGGATCGCCATGACCCAGAAACTCCTCGTCGGAACGCAAGCACCTGATTTCGCGCTTCTCGACGCCGACGGCACCAAGGTCTCGCTGTCCGATTACCGCGGACGCAACGTCATTGTGTACTTCTACCCGAAGGCAGCCACCCCCGGCTGCACCACCGAGGCTTGCGACTTCCGCGACAATCTCGCCAGCCTGCAGGGCAAGGGCTACGACGTCATCGGGATCTCCCCGGACGGCCCCGAGGACCTCGCTAAGTTCACCGGTGAATTCGCCCTGACCTTCCCGTTGCTCTCCGACGAAAACCACTCCGTGGCACTCGCTTACGGCGCTTGGGGCGAGAAGCTGGTCGACGGCGAAATCGTCGAAGGCCTGGTCCGCTCCACCGTTGTCCTCGACGGCGAAGGCACCGTGAAGCTCACCCAGTACCAGGTTTCCGCGCAGGGCCACGTCCAGGCGCTCAAGGAAGAGCTGGGCGTCTAACCCTCTCTCACGTCCCTAGGGCTTGAGCCGAACGCTCTTCCACATCCCTAGGGCTTGAGGGAAACCCTCTCGCATATAACTGCACAAATCGTGTAACGCCCGCCCACTTTTGTGAGCGGGCGTTTCATGTGTCGTGACTAAACGTGACAAATACCCAGCAGCATTAGTTAATGGAGCCATGGTCTCTTCCCCACCCGTGCGCCACGCTGTCGTTGTCGAAGATGACGCTGACATCCGCGGCCTCCTCGTCCTCGTCCTCGAGCAGCTCGATTTCGTGGTGACGGAAGCACCTGACGGTCTCTCCGGCGTCGAAGCTGTCCGCAGAACCAACGCCGAACTGGTGACGCTGGACATCAACCTCCCGGACATCGATGGCATGGAAGTCTGCCGTCGCCTCCGCGAATTCTCCGACGCCTACATCCTGATGCTCACCGCCCGGGCCGACGAGATTGACCGGCTCAACGGGCTGGACACCGGCGCGGACGATTACATCAACAAACCCTTCAGCCCCAAGGAACTCCAGGCGCGCATCCGTGCCCTGTTCCGCCGCGCCCGCACGCCCGCCGCGCCCGCCGAGGACACCGGCCAGAGCGACGAACTCGCCCGGGCAGCAGTGGTGCAGCAGAGCCTCCTGCCGCGCGAAACGGTCCGCCTCAGCGGTTACGACGTCGCTGGCGCCTTCCGCCCTTCGCGCAGCGTTGGTGGGGACTTCTACGACTGGTACCAGACCCGTGACGGCATGCACTTCACGTTCGCGGACGCCATGGGCAAGGGCATGGGTGCCGCACTGATCGCAGCAACGGTCCGCGCCGTGATGCGGTCCGTGGCGGACACCCCGGCCATAGACGCTGCGTTCGGCTCGGCCAGCGCCACCATTACCTCTGACCTGGACCAGTCCGGTTCCTTCGTCACCATGTTCCACGCGCGCCTGGACAGTGCCTCGGGCACGCTCAGCTATATCGACGCCGGCCATGGGCTTGCGCTGCACGTTCCCGCTGAGGGGGCGGCGCGGCGGCTGGTCTCCGCCGGACCGCCCGTCGGCATCCTGGACGACCAACTGTGGCCGGCTTCTGAGCTGGACCTGGAGCCGGGCGATTCGCTGGTTATCGTCAGCGATGGCGTGCTCGACGCCCACAATTCCTTGGAAGACTTCCAACGGAACGTGGAGAAGGTGGCGCGGATCGGAGCTACTGCCGACGATGTGTGCGCCGCCCTGCTCGAGTTGGCACCTGCGGCGACCGCCGAAGATGACGTGACTGCCGTCGTCGTACGCCGAAAACCAAACGCAGGACTGTAGACCGCAAAAGGGGGGATTTGTGACACGTTTCTGGACTCGGCTGATCGTTGTGCTGACGGTCATTTTGGGCGTCAACTACGTAGCGTGGCGTTGGATGGCGTCGCTGAACTGGGAGGCGTGGTGGATCGCCGTTCCGCTGGTGATCGCCGAGACGTACAGCCTGATCGACGTCATGTTGTTCGGCCTGACCGTGTGGAACATCAAATTCCGGAAACCGCCACCCCCTGCCCCGGAGACGGCCACAGTGGACGTCTTCATCACCACCTACAACGAGCCCTTGGATCTGGTGATGACCACGGCTTTGGCGGCCAAGGACATCCGCTGGCCGCACAGTACGTGGATCCTCGACGACGGCGACCGGCCCGAAATGCGCGAACTCGCCGAATCCAACGGGATTGGCTATGTCACCCGCGGCGCCGATTGGACGCCGGACATGCCGCGGCACGCCAAGGCCGGCAACCTGAACAATGCGCTCATGGTCACCTCTGGCGAGTACCTGTTGATTCTCGACGCCGACCAGATCCCCGAGCCTGACATCCTGGACAAGACGCTGGGCTACTTCAACGACGACAAAGTGGCGCTCGTCCAGACTCCGCAGTACTTCATCAACGTCCCCGCCGACGACCCCCTCGGCAGCCAGGCTCCCCTGTTCTACGGCCCCATCCAACAGGGCAAGGACGGCTGGAATGCGGCGTTCTTCTGCGGGTCCAATGCGGTCCTCCGCCGGGAAGCCCTCATGCAGCTGGGCCTGGTGGGCTACGTCAAAGCCACCGAGAAGAGTGTCCGGCGAGCCCTCGCCGCTTCGCGTACCGCCCTTAAGAAGGCACGCCGATCACCCGAGGCAGAGAACCCGCTGGTTGAGCAAATGCTGAACCAGGTGGAGGCCGCTACGGAATCCGCGCAGAAGGAACTCGAAGCAGGAGCGTCCCTCAGCGAAATCACGTACCGGGTTCGCCGCCAAGTGGACGATGCCGTTCGCACCCTCGTGGCCGCCGACTTCTCAGCACTCCAATCGGACCTCGAGGAGATCGCAGCCATGGAACTCGCCCACGTCGGCGAGTCGGGCGTGACAACCGTGGCGACTGACGCCGTCGACCGTATGTCCGGACGCGACTGGTCCCCGCTGGGTGCGCTCGAGTCGGTTCACGCTGTCCTGGACGCCATCTCGGTGGAACGCACCGACGAGGCCCAGCCAATCATGCCGCTGGCCACCATCTCCGTCACCGAGGACATGGCCACCGCGATGCGCCTGCATGGCCTGGGTTGGAAGAGCGTTTACCACCACGAAATCCTCGCCAATGGGCTGGCCCCTGAGGACGTCAAGACCATGCTGACCCAGCGTCTCCGCTGGGCCCAAGGCACCATGCAGGTCCTCCTCCGCGAGAACCCCCTGGTCCAACGCCGGCTCACGTGGGGCCAGCGACTCATGTACTTCTCCACCATGTGGACCTACCTGAGCGGCTTCGCTGCCGTGGTCTATTTCGCGGCGCCCATCATCTACCTGACGCTCGGCATCCTCCCGGTCAACAGCATCAGTTTCGGCTTCTTCATCCGCTTCATTCCATTCATGGTGGTGAATCAACTGCTGTTCCTGGTGGCCGGACATGGGATTCCCACCTGGCGCGGACAGCAGTACAGCCTCGCGTTGTTCCCCACCTGGATCAAGGCCTGCACGACGGCGGCCCGGAACGTTTGGTTCGGGCGTCCCCTCGGGTTCGCGGTCACCCCCAAAGCCCGGCAAAGCGGCGGGCCCAGTTGGAGCCTGATCCGGCCGCAGATCATCGTGGCGGTGCTGCTGGCGGTGGCGCTGGTTGTTGGCCTTATCCGGCTACTCGCCGGAATGTCCGAGCCCCTTGGCACACTGGTGAACGTGGCATGGGTTGCGTTCGATCTGGTGGTGCTGAGCGTGCTGGTCAAAGCAGTTTTGTACAAGGGTTTCGTGCCCGAAGTTGTCGGGCCAGAGCGCCCCGAGGAGAGGAATGCAGATGCAGTTTAGCTATGAGGTCAACGACTCCTACGCGGAGGTGAAGAGCGTGGGCCGGCTGAACATGGTGGCAGCGCCCAAGCTTCGGGAAGTAGTGGCCGAGGTTGTGGCCGCCGGCTCAAGCCGCGTGGTGGTGAACCTGGCAGAGACCGACTTCATGGATTCCTCCGGGCTCGGCGCACTCATCGGCTGCCTCAAAGCTGCGCGTCAGGCAGGCGGTGACCTTCGTATCGCAGGAGTGCAGCCGCAGGTCAAAATGGTCCTGGAACTGACCAACATGGACAGGGTACTCACTGCGTACCCCACCGCAGAAGCTGCGTTCGGCGATGACTGAGGTCATCGCCCACCGGGGCTTTCACGGGCCGTCCAACGAGGAAGCCATCGAGGCCATCCACAATGAGTTGGACGCCCTGTGGGACGACGCCTCCTTCGTGCCCGACATGGACCGGATGACCTTCGCTACGGCCGTCATCGAGGCTGCGGCGAACATCGTGCAGCATGCGCTTCCTGTGGCGGACGAGCCCGTGGAGATCGACGTGGACATCAGCGTCCGTCCCACTCGGCTGGTGGCACGGGTTAGTGCTTTCAACGCCCGTGAGCCATTTGCGAATGACATGCAGGCTTCGATGCCGGATTCGGATGCGGAGTCCGGGCGCGGGTTGGCTCTCATCGAGGCGCTGGTGACCACTGTGACTTTCGAGCGCCAAGACGGCACCAACACGTGGATTCTGACCCGCGATACCTGATCCTCTCTCACATCCCGCGCCCTTGAGCGCAACGCTCTATCACCTCCCGCGCGCTTGAGCGCCACGCTCTATCACCTCCCGCGCGCTTCAACCCGACGCTCTATCACCTCCCACCTGCTTCAGGCGCAACGCTCTATCACCTCCCACCTGCTTCAGGCGCAACGGGTTGTTCTGCCCATCGCCGCGCGACAAGTCTGCGTGAAAGCATTCGGTGAGATCCGCCGTCGAGCGCTAAACGAAACTGGGGACTAAATGAATTGCCGCACGCTTCGAACATCAGCACGCCCCTTCGCGCTGGCCGCTGCCCTTGTCGTGGGATCTGTTGGGATTGCCGGCTGCAGCGTCCCCGGCGAAACCAAACGGGAACCCAGCAAGGCACCTCCCATTACTTCCGAACCTGCTCCTGTGGCTGAAAGCATCGCCAAGTACGACGCTCTGACCGCGGAACTTGTTGCCGCCCTGGAAGAGAAGATGCCCGGCATCACCTGGGCCGTGGACGATACGGCAGACATGAGTCCAGCCCAAGACGGCAGATGCATGCTCTATCTGCAAAGCATGCAAAGCAGCGCGGACATCGTGGAACCGTCCAGGAACTTTGAGGATCTCTTCGCTGCGGCCGATCCCGTCCTGGAGAAGCACGGATTCCCTGCCTTCAACGGCATCGATCCCGTCCCCGGCGGGTGGGTGGTAACGCGCAGCACAGATGCTGTTGGCGCCACGGTGAGCATCCGATCAAAGTTCCCGGCCTACCTCGAACTCACAGCCCCGGTTAGGTCCGAGAGCTGCGACCCGGAGGAAATCCCGGCCAGCTGACCAAACCCGCGGGATGTGAGCGAGCGACCCACCCAAACCCGCGGGACGTGAGAGAGCGTGCGGGCTAGTCTTTCGCGATTGCCTCCTTTAAAGCGCCGAGCACCAGCGTGACAGAAGCCCTGTTGGCGTTCGGGCCCATCATGCCGATGCGCCATACAGTGTCCGCGAACTCCCCGACGCCCGAGCCGATTTCCATGCTGAAGTTCTCCAGAAGGTAAGCGCGGACGGCAGCCGAGTTGACGCCGTCGGGCACTTTCACGGTGGTGAGACTCGGCAACCGGGCGCCCTCGGCAGCGAACAATTCGAGCCCCATCTCCTGAAGCCCAGTCTGCAAAGCCGCGCCAGCTGAACGGTGCCGGGCCTGCACATTCTCAAGGCCCTCAGCAAGGATGCGGTCCAGGGCGGCTTCGAGCCCGGCGACCATGGTGACCGGCGCTGTGTGGTGGTACGTCCGGGCACCACTGGCGGCACCGACATACCCGCCCAGCAGCCCGATGTCGAGGTACCAGGAGCGCGGATCTTTGACGCGTCGCTCAAAGGCACGGTCGGACACCGTGAAGGGCGAAAGTCCCGGCGGCACACCAAGGCATTTCTGCGTTCCGGCGTATCCGACGTCGATCCCCCAGTCGTCCGCTCGGAGCTCCAGTCCGCCAATGGACGTCACGGCGTCAGTGATCAGCAGGGCGTCTCCCTTACCGACACCCAGCGCGGCAATGTCCGAGAGCACGCCGACGGAAGTCTCAGCGTGGACGGCGGCGATCACCTTGGGATTCGGGTGCGCGGACAGAACGCGCTCGGCATCTACGGGCTGGCCCCACTCGTGATCGACGCGGATCACCGTGGCCCCGCAACGCCGGGCGACTTCACACATGCGCGCCCCGAAGAGTCCGTTGACAGCGACTACTGCCACGTCGCCGTCGGACACGGTGTTCACGAAAGCCGCTTCCATCCCGCCGGAACCTGTGGCACTCAACGGGAGTGTGCGCGCATTGGAGGTACCCCAAACAGTCCGGAGGCCTTCGCAGGTGTGGTCGAGCCGTTCGATGAACACAGGATCAAGGTGGCCGAGCACGGGATAGGCCAGGGCAGCCATGGCTTCGGGGTAGCAATTGCTCGGGCCAGGACCGAACAGGAACCTGGACGTCAGAATGTGCGGCATGTGCGAACTCCTTCAGCTGGTTGAGGTCATTCTGCCCCAGCCTGCTGCACGGAGCTAACCAAACGCACCCCAGCACCCTGCAGCCGTGTCCGGTCAACGCCCCAGATCACCAAAGCGCCCAGCGCGAAGACTGCCCCAAGAACACTGGCACCGGCCCAACTCCAGGCGTCGAAGACCGGCGCAACGGCTGCTGCTCCCACGGCACTTCCCACCGAGTAGAACACCATGTAGCTGCCAATGATGCTGCTGGCCGAGTCTTCGGCGCCCGCCACGATCATGGTCTGACTGGTCACGTGGACGGCCTGCACCGCGGCGTCCAGCACCACGATGCCGGCGATGAACCAGAGCAGCGACCAGCTCCCCAGGGTCAACGCGAGCCACGAGCCCAGGAGCGCCACCAAACTGATGCCCGTGACCCGTTGTCCCCATCCGCGGTCGGCCGCAGCACCGGCCTTGGATGCGGCCAGTATCCCTACAAGACCGGCAAGCCCGAACAGCCCGACAACGCCCGGCGGAAGGTTCCAGGCGGGGCCGCTGAGCAGAAGCGACATGCCGCTCCACAGCACTCCAAAAGACGCGAACAGCAGCATGGTGATAAGCGCACGGGTACGGAAAACGGGATTGCGCCGCGTCAGGACCACCGCTGATGAAACGGCCTGCCAATAGCGCGCCTCGCCCCTTGATGTCTGCTCCCGTGGCATGGCGCGGAGGACTGCCAGCGACAGGACCACAGCAGCAAGTGCGGCAAAGATGTAAACCGACCTCCAACCCCAGAGGTCCGTCATGCCACCGGCCACGGTCCGCGCAAGGATGAGGCCACTCACGACGCCGGCGGTGACAGTTCCGATGTTTCCGCCTCTTTTGTCCGGGGTACTGGAGGCGGCGGTGTACGCGACGATGGCCTGTACAACGGATGAGGCCAACCCCAGTGTCCCGAACGCAAGCAGCAAGGCAGCTTCGGAGGAAGCCAGGGTCACGCCACAGGCACCCACAGCACTCGCTGCCACCTGAACGGTGATGAGTATGCGGCGGTCCACCAAGTCTCCCAATGGCACCAGGAGAACCAGCCCCACAAGATACCCGGCTTGTGATGATGCCACGACCCATCCGATGCTCGCCGCGGGGATACTCAGGTCGAAACCGATGCGCTCCAAGAGGGGCTGGCCGTAGTAGATGTTCGACACCATGAACCCGGCCACGACGGCGAGCAGCAGCAAGAGGCTACGGCTGAGTCCCTGTGTGGTTTTCGTCAGCTGATTACTGCTCATCTTTCCGGCCTCAAACTTTCGGTTTCAATATGCAACCATCCGAGCATATGGCAGAATGGTTTCATGTTGCAACCAAGTGATATCGCATGGACTGACCCCGAATGTCCGGTGGCAAGGGCAGCCGACCTCGTGGGCGACAAGTGGACCCTGCTGATCATTCGGGACTCACTGGACGGCAAGCGGCGGTTCTCAGAATTTGAGAGGTCGCTGGGGGTGGCGAAGAACATCCTTTCGGACCGCCTTCGCCTCCTCGTGGACAGGGGCGTCCTGACCCGTATCCCGAATGACCGCGGGACGCGGAGTGAATATGAGCTAACGAGCGCTGGGCGAGACCTCTTTACGTTGATCCTCAGCCTCCGGCAATGGGGCGAACGCAACGCCTTCAACGCCGGCGAAGCCCACTCCGCCCTCGTGGACCCAGCGACGGGTGAGCCGGTCCCGCAGCTCCGCCCACTCCGGGAAAACGGCGCGGAACTTACACCGGAACAAACACTGCTGGTCAAGGTTGGCGAATCGCTGCCGTAAAGCCGCCCTCTCAAGACCCGCCAAGTCCAAACTGCTAAGGTTACTCACCAATACTGAGGCCGCCACGAATAGGGGACGAGAGTGACGACTGAAGGAAAACAGGCGCCCGAGCAAGGCGTCAGCGGCGAGGTAAGCCAAGACCGATTCGTCGCCGGGCAGGACCTGACGCGCTGGAAATCCCCTGCCGGCCGGGCGCTGGCAGGCGGCGCTGAAAAAGTTACGTCCCTGCTCGGCCCTTATGCAGCGCTGATTATCACGCTTATTGCAGGACTTGGCATCGCCCTGTCACTGGCCCTTGTGTTCGGCGAGGTCTACGAGTCCGTGACCGAAGCTGACGGCGTGGCCGGATTGGATGATCCCGTGCTGGCGGCAGCCAAGACGGTGCGCTCCCCCGCCTTGGACGTAGCCACCACCGCCTACACGAATATTGGCGGCACCGTTGGCATGCCCATCATTGCCGTGGGCATCATGATTTTCCTGGCCACCAAACGGCGATCATGGACACCTGTCATCCTGATGCTCGCCGCCGGGCTGGGTTCCCTGATCATTACCATCCTGGGCAAGCCGCTCTTCGGCCGCGCCCGCCCGGACCTCGTTGATGCCATCCCTCCCTACGAGCACTCGGCATCTTTCCCCAGCGGCCACTCGCTCAACTCACTAGTGATCGCCGGAATCGTGGCTTACTTGATCATCCTCAGGCTCAAGACCACCAAGGCGAGGATCATCACTGTTCTCGTGGCGGCAGCGTTCGCCTTCACCATGGGTCTAAGCCGCGTTTATCTAGGTCACCATTGGCTGACGGACGTCCTGGCGGCATGGGCCATCGGCATCGCTTGGCTGGCGTTGGTAATTACCGCCCATCGCCTCTACCTCACGGTCCGAACACGCCGTCACAGGGCGATAGTCTCTTGACACCAGCCCGCTCACTCGGCTTAATTGAATTACGTATGCTGAAATAACAGTTCCATGATGCGGAAGCTTGAAGCACGGGCTTCCTCCTGTACCAGCAGGAGTTCCGCATAGCCCACACCATGGATGCCAGCATTTTGCATGAGGATGACACAAGCATGGAGCTTGCAGTATTCAACAGTGTTGACCGTGACGAGGCCATCAGGACTCTCACCCCCTGCCTGGACATCAGCCGCTGGGTGGAAGCAATCGTCGACGCGCGCCCCTACGCCGGCGTCGACGAGCTGCTGGGGCAAGCCCAGCGCGCCGCCGAGCCGTTTACCGCGGCCGAGGTGGAGTCCGCCATGGCACACCACCCACGGATCGGCGAACGTCCCAAGGCCCAGACCACCGAGGCGGCCATGTCGCGTTCGGAGCAGGCAGGTGTGGATCCCGGCGACAACCAGACAACAGCAGCACTCGCCGAGGGAAACCGCGCCTACGAAGAAAAATTCGGCAGGGTCTTCCTGATCCGCGCTGCAGGCCGCAGCGCGCAGGAAATGCTGGGGGCCCTACAGGAGCGCCTCAACCACACCCCCGAAGAAGAAGACACAATCGTGGCCGGCCAGCTGCGGGAGATCGCACTGCTGCGCCTCTCCGGACTGATCAGCGAAGGAGTCAACGCATGAGCGTTTCACAAGTAACAACCCACATTCTGGACACCGGTTCCGGCCGCCCGGCGGCGGGTGTCGCCGTCGTACTTTACGTCCGGGAAGGTGACGACTGGACCTTGGTGGCGAAGGGCGAAACCGACGCCGATGGCCGCATCAAGACCCTTGGTCCGGAACGGATTCCCGGTGGTGCTTACCGCCTGAACTTCGCCACCGGCGCCTACTACGAGGGCCTCGACACGGAGACGTTCTTCCCGGAAGTCGACCTGAACTTCACAGTTTCGGACGCCGGCGAGCACTACCATGTGCCGCTCCTGCTGAGCCCGTTCGCCTTCTCGACCTACCGCGGCAGCTAGCCACCCCCACCGAGTTCACAGATAAACCCCATGTTCTTCGGAAACATGGGGTTTATCTGTCACTTGGGCGGAGAAAGGTACGCTTGAAGGCATGGCTTCAGAGGACACCACCCCCAACTCCGCCCGTCGCGAGATCACGGTTCGCCGGGCACCCAAGTTCGTACCCTTCATGATTCTGGGAGCCGTGGTTGGTGCAATCGTGGCTGCAATCATCGCCTACGGCCGCCAGGCCGACCCCGCTTTTGATGCCGGCACGGTGTTTGGATTCTTCCTCATCGTCTGCGCAGGCGGCGGCGTCATCCTGTTCTCCATCCTCGCCCTGATCCTGGACCGCCTTAGCGTCAAGCGCACCCAGCGCGCCGTGGTGGAGCCCGTTCCGGACTCGGTTCCGGATGAAGGACCAGAGAACGACGACGTCCGCTAAGTCAGGCGCCCGGCCCGCCTCTTCACAGGGGTCCCGAATGTGAGACACACCGCATTTTCGCGGGAACACGCCAGTTCAAGGGGTCACATAGGCAGCGGGGGAACGTACCACGGCCACAACATGAGACAATCGACCAGTGGCACGTGGCGACGGAAAACTTTCTCATGATCTTCTCCCCGGCGAAAAAGGCCCCCAGGACGCTTGTGGCGTCTTTGGGGTTTGGGCTCCCGGTGAAGAAGTAGCAAAACTCACCTATTACGGGCTGTATGCGCTGCAGCACCGCGGACAAGAATCGGCTGGTATCGCTACCAGTGACGGCAAGCGCATCAATGTCTATAAGGACATGGGCCTTGTGTCCCAGGTCTTCGATGAGACAACCCTGAACACCCTTACCGGGCACCTGGCCGTTGGCCACTGCCGGTACTCCACCACCGGTGCAAGCCACTGGGCCAATGCGCAGCCAACCCTGGGTGCGACAGCAACCGGCACGGTTGCCTTGGCTCACAACGGCAACCTGACCAACACCGCTGAGCTTCGGGAAATGATCCTTGAGCGCAACGATGGCCAGCTGACCGGTGAAATGAAGCAGGGCAACACCTCGGACACCGCACTGGTGACCGCTCTCCTCGAGGGCGAAGAGGGCAAGACCCTGGAGCAGACCGCCTTGGAGCTGCTGCCCAAGATCAAGGGTGGGTTCTGCTTCGTCTTCATGGATGAGGGAACCCTCTACGCAGCCCGCGATACCTATGGCATCCGTCCGCTGTGCCTGGGCCGTTTGGAGCGCGGCTGGGTTGTCGCTTCCGAGCAGGCCGGCCTGGCTACTGTTGGCGCTAGCTTCATCCGCGAGATCGAGCCCGGCGAGTTCATTGCCATTGACGAGGACGGCGTCCGTTCGCAGCGCTTCGCCGAGGCAACCCCCGCCGGCTGTGTCTTCGAATACGTCTACCTCGCCCGCCCGGATGCTGCCATCGCCGGCCGCTCCGTGTACGAGGCCCGCGTGGAAATGGGTCGCCAGCTGGCCCGCGAAAACACGCATGAGGCCGACCTTGTTATCCCGGTGCCCGAGTCCGGCACACCCGCCGCTGTGGGCTACGCAGAGCAGTCCGGCATTCCGTTTGCGCACGGCTTCGTCAAGAACGCCTACGTGGGCCGCACGTTCATCCAGCCGTCGCAGACCCTGCGCCAGCTGGGTATCCGTCTCAAGCTCAACGCCCTGGAATCCGTGATCCGTGGCAAGCGCATTGTTGTGGTGGATGACTCGATCGTCCGCGGCAACACCCAGCGGGCCATCGTTCGGATGCTCCGCGAAGCCGGCGCCGCCGCAGTGCACGTCAAGATCTCCTCTCCCCCGGTTCAGTGGCCCTGCTTCTACGGCATCGACTTCGCGTCCCGCGCGGAACTCATCGCCAACGGCGCCACCATCGAGGAGATCTCCCAGGCAATCGGCGCTGACTCACTGGCCTACATCTCCGAAGACGGCATGATCGGCGCTACCCAGCAGCCGCGCGAACGCCTCTGCACGGCCTGCTTCACCGGCAAGTACCCCATCGAGCTGCCGCACGCGGACAAGTTGGGCAAGAACCTGCTGGAGCGCACCGACCTTGGCGGCCTGCCTGCTGCAGACGAGGCCGCTTCGGTGGACGATTCCGAGGACCCTGCCGAGAAGCCGGGCGCCACGGGTTGCGATCCCGGACCCGACGCCGAATTCGAAAACCTGCTTACCGACGCTGATCGTTTGACCGACGCCGACAAGAAAGAGTCTGTATGAGCTCCGCAACACCCGCCGCTGAGAATAACTCCGGTATCACCTACGCCTCCGCGGGTGTCGACGTTGAAGCGGGGGACCGCGCAGTCGAACTCATGAAGGGCGCCATCAAGGCGACGCACAACTCCTCGGTGATTGGCGGCGTCGGCGGTTTCGCTGGCCTGTACGACGTCTCCCGGCTGCTGACCTACAAGAAGCCGCTGCTGGCAACGTCCACTGACGGTGTTGGCACCAAGGTTGCCATTGCGCAGGCCATGGACATCCACGACACCATCGGTTTTGACCTGGTGGGCATGGTGGTGGACGACATCGTTGTGGTGGGTGCTGAGCCGCTCTACATGACCGACTACATCGCCTGCGGCAAGGTTGTCCCGGAGCGCATCGCGGACATCGTCCGCGGTATCGCTGCTGCGTGTTCCGTGGCCGGCACCGCCTTGGTGGGTGGCGAAACCGCTGAGCACCCGGGTCTCCTGGGTGAGCACGAGTACGACGTCGCAGGTGCCGCAACAGGCATCGTCGAGGCAGACGCCCTGCTCGGCCCGGACCGCGTCCGCGCTGGCGACGTGGTCATCGGCATGGCTTCCTCCGGCCTGCACTCCAACGGCTACTCCCTGGTCCGCCGCGTCATCAACCACGCCGGCTGGGCCCTGGACCGCCAGGTCTCCGAACTCGGCCGCACGCTGGGCGAAGAACTCCTGGAGCCCACCCGCGTCTACGCAGCTGACTGCCTTGACCTCGCCCGCACCTTCCCGGTCACGGGCAGTGCAGCAGTGCACGGTTTCAGCCACGTCACCGGTGGCGGCCTGGCTGCCAACCTGGCCCGTGTCCTCCCGCAGGGCCTCGTAGCCACCGTGGACCGCAACACCTGGGAACTGCCTGCGATCTTCAAGCTGGTCTCCGAGCTCGGCAACGTTCCGCTGGCCGACCTGGAGCGCACGCTGAACCTCGGTGTGGGCATGGTTGCCATTGTTTCCGCCGAGGCAGCCGATGCTGCAGTGGCCCGCCTCAACGACCGCGGCCTGCCGTCCTGGGTCATGGGTACCGTTTCGGCTGACAGCGACTCGATCGATAAGACCGGCCCGGACTACGTCCAGGGCGCCAAGGGCGTCGACGGCGGCGCTGTCCGTTTGGTGAACGCCTACGCCTAAGCGTTATCGCTTCATAGAGAGCGGCCGGGCAGTCATGGACTGCCCGGCCGCTCTTTTTGTATGCATTTGAGTCAGTAGGGACACCCATATTCGTTCCCGCTGCGGAAAAGAGCGTCCGACACCCACATCCGGGCAGCGCCGACCCGTTTGCGAGGCACTTGGGAATATGCGCGGCGCCCGGCCGCTCTTTCTGCTGCTGCCCCTCCTAGACCTGTACCAGGCTAAGGACACCACCCTGCGGGTCCTGAATGGTGGCAAGTGACCCCGTTTCGGGTTTGTCCTCCGGTTCAACGAGGAGCTCTCCCCCGGCTGCCGCTGCTGCTTCCGCTGCTTTTCGCAGATCCGCTACGCCGAAGTAGATCTGCCAGCCGGCCTCGTCGCCCTCCTCGGCAGGAACTATGCCAGCCACTTCGTCACCCTTGACCATCAGCGTGCTGTAGCTGCCGCCGTCGTCCTGGGGATATTCGGTGACCTCATGCCCGAAAAGCTGCTGGAAGAACGCGACGGCGGCTTGCGGCTCGGGCGTCAGCAATTCCGCCCAGGCCAACGCCCCGGGCTCGTTGAACAAGTGACTGCCCACATGGGTGCCGGCCTGCCAGATGCCCGTGGTGCCGCCGCCCGGAGGCTCGATGAACGCCAAGACCCCGGTGTCGGCCACGGCCTCTGGGCCGAACTGGAGTTTCCCTCCCGCGTGGACCGCGTCCTCCGCGATTTCCTCGGTGTCGGTGGCCGAAATGTATATGTTCCACTGGCCACGTGTTCCGGCGGCCTCCTGCATGGAGTTCTGCGGGGCGATCACAGCCACCAACTGATCCTTGACGAAGGCCTGCGCATAACTGCGGCCATCCGGCGTGGGCAGGTCCTTGAAAGTCCAGCCGAAGACCTGTTCATAGAAAGTCTTGGCTGCCGCGACGTCCCGTGTCTGAAGGTCGGCCCAGCACGGCTCTCCACTGGCATAGTGCTTTCGTGATGTCATGCTGCCAAGCCTGCCATGATGCTGAACGCTGCTCCCGCTGGATCCATGAGAACTGCCATTCGCCCAACTCCCGGCACATCAAAAGCCGGTGCAATGATATGGCTGCCCAGCTCAACGGCTTGCTTCACCGTGTCATCAATGTCCACCACGTTGAAGTACGTCATCCAGAACGGTGACAGGCCTTCAATAGGCAACTTAAGGGCACCCGCGATTCGCTTTCCATCCACCAGCAGGCTCGTGTACTCCTGCAGGTCACCGGCCGGCGCAGTCTCGCTGGTGCAACCTGTCACAGCCTCGTAGAACGCCACGGCCTTGTGGACGTCATCTGTCTGCAGTTCATTCCAAATCATGGTCCCGGGCTCGTTGACCAAGCCCGAACCGGGATGGTTGCCAGCTTCCCAGAAGCCGATCTGGGCGCCCGTCGGATCTGTGGCGAAAAACATACGTCCGCTGCCGTTGGGAACCGAATCTGGAGGGAAAAGCAGGGTTCCGCCAGCGGCTTCCACGCGGCGGGCGGCCTCGTCAGCGGAATCAACGGCAAGATAGTTCGCCCAATAGGAAGGCATTCCCTCCGGGGCATCGGGCAGTTGCTGCATCATTCCGGCGACGTAGCGGCCTTTGAGCTTGGCCATGTAATAAGTCATACCATTTCCGGCATCCATGGCATCCAGTTCCCACCCGAAGAGGTCGCTGTAAAACTTCTTGGAAACTTCTATGTCGGTGGAGGACAGGTCCACCCAGCACGGTGTTCCCTGCTGATAACTCTCGACCTCCGGCATGGATTTCCCTTTCGATGCGCCCGAACTCCAGCCTACGCAAAAAAGAGCCCCCAGGGTACGCCAAAGAATGGCGTGGCCTGGAGGCCCTTTTTCAAAAGATATACGGCATTCGGAAATGCGCGATGACCTTGCACGACGGCGGTCCGCAACTCAGTGCCATAAGCACCTGTTGGTTGCGACGGCTATCCGATCCGACGGGTATCTACCTCGTCGTCGTCATCTTCCGCGTACTTGTCCTCGTAGGCCGAATAGTCCGGCTCCGGGGGATCGTCGGGGAAGTGGCTCTTGACACGACTGGACGGACCCGTGAGCTCCCGCTCAAGTGCCGAATAGTCAGTGTTCGGGGAATAGTACTTAATATCCCGAGCCTGCTTGGTAGCTTTTGCCTTTTGACGGCCGCGCCCCATGGCGTGACCCCCTTTTGTACTTGGACCGGAGGTGGTCACCTTGGCTATCGGTGAGGCCCCGGAATGTTTGGTCAATTTGTCGTATGTCTAGATTACATGCTTTCGGGGGTGCCTGCGCGCCACCAGGACCCCGCGTCCGAGCCGACTAGGGTTGAAACCACGCGGTTACACCTCCAAGAGAAGCAAAAATTGGGTAGAGTCTGCCTCAATGCGGCTCCACAGCAGGAAGGCACACTCCGGAATATGAGCCAGGACAACACTTCACCCCATGACGGTTCACGACGCGAACAAGGCGAGGATGGAGTGCTCCCTGCGCCCCAAACACCACCTTCGCCGGGTCAGCAACCGTCATCCGCTCCCTGGGCGCCGCCCTCAGGTCTGCAACCGGATCCCGCACCCGAGCTCGATCCTGACTTTGTTACCAATCCGGCAGGCCAGCCCGATCCCGCGTTGCCACCCACGGATGCACAGCCGGCTGGGGACTCAGCGTCGCCGGAAAATGCCCATGCACCCGTTTACGCCAATGCGCCTGCTTACGCTGGGCAGCAACCCTTAGCCGGCCAACAGCCATACACGGGTCAGGAATGGAGGCCGGAACCACAGGGCGATCAAGCCCTGCACGGACAGCCGGAACCTCATGGTGATCCGGTCAAGCGGCAGCGGTTGGTTATCGGCGGAATCGTTGTTGGCGTGCTCATACTCATCGGAGTGGTGATTTGGGTCCTGCTCAACCTGCTGGGCACCCGTCCCGAAGCAGCCGTGTCCACACCCAGCGCGGCTCCGACCCCGGGCCCCCTCCCCCGCGATGCAGAGGCAAAGGACTTCCAAGTGGGCGACTGCTTTGCCGACTTTGATGCCAACGCCTCAAAAGCCAGGGCCGTAGCCTGCGACACCGAGCACTCAGCCCAACTCGGCGCCGTCCACACATACGGATCTGATGAATCCTTCCCTGGAACCAATGCTCTCAGGGACAAAGGGCGCGAGGTTTGCAAGGACGTGAAGCTCAACGCAGCGGCCGACAATTACGTGCTGCTTCAGCAGAACGTTTACCCGAGCACCACCAGTTGGGATCGGGGCGACCGCCGCGTTGATTGCTTCATCGTGGTGGATTCCGGCAACACCATCTCCGAAGATCTCCTCGCGAAGTAGCCTGAAACGCTACTTCCGACGAACCGTGAGGCCCGTACCTGCGGAAGTGCCGCCGTCGGGACCTGTCAGCGCTTCGAAGCCTTCAACGGTGAGTTCGTCGAGGTCCGCAGCGGTATCCACGAGCACTGTGTCGCCGTCGCTGATTTCGCCTGCAAGAATCTCCTTGGCGAGGCGGTCGCCGATCTCCCGTTGAACCAGCCTGCGCAGCGGCCGTGCACCGTAGGCGGGATCAAAGCCGGACATGGCCAACCATGCGCGTGCCCCATCGGTTACCTCAAGGCTTAGGCGGCGATCGCGGAGCCGGTTGCTCAGCTCGGCGACGTGCAGCTCAACGATCCGGGCAAGTTCCTCGACTGTCAGCGGATCGAAGAGGACGATCTCATCCAGCCGGTTCAGGAACTCGGGCTTGAAGGATGCCTGGACCACGGCCATGACGGCGTCCCGCTTGGCCCTTGCATCCAGCGACTGGTCCACAAGGAACTGGCTTCCGGAGTTGGAGGTCAGCACCAGGATGGTATTGCGGAAGTCCACGGTGCGGCCCTGGCCATCGGTGAGGCGGCCGTCGTCGAGTACCTGCAGGAGGATGTCGAAGACCTCAGGGTGGGCCTTCTCCACCTCGTCCAGCAGCACCACGGAGTAGGGCCTGCGACGGACAGCCTCTGTGAGTTGGCCGCCTTCTTCGTAGCCGACGTATCCCGGAGGGGCACCCACCAGACGGGCGACTGAGTGCTTCTCGCTGTACTCGGACATATCGATCCGGATCATGGCGCGTTCGTCGTCGAAGAGGAAGTCTGCCAAGGCCTTGGCCAGCTCCGTCTTACCGACGCCCGTAGGACCGAGGAACAGGAACGAGCCCGTAGGGCGGTTGGGGTCGCTGATACCGGCACGGGCACGCCGCACAGCGTCGGACACAGCCTGCACGGCTTTTGTCTGACCGATGAGGCGCTTGCCGAGTTCCTCTTCCATGTGGAGGAGCTTCTGGGACTCACCTTGGAGCATTCGTCCGGCAGGGATGCCGGTCCAGGCGGAGATGACCTCTGCAATGTCGTCCGCGGTCACGTCCTCGGCAACCATCAGTTCCGGTTTCGAATCGCTCCGGGCGGACTCCTCCTCAGCAGCGGCGCTCAGCTCCCGTTCGAGGGCAGGCAGTTCTCCGTAAAGGATCCGCGAGGCCGATTCGAGGTCGCCTTCGCGCTGGGCTTTGTCCGCGACGGAACGCAGTTCGTCGATCTTGGCCTTGAGATCGCCGACGCGGTTCAGTCCGGCTTTCTCCGCCTCCCAGCGCGCGTTCAGCGCACTGAGTTCCTCGTTCTTGTCCGCCTTGTCCGCGCGGAGCGCAGCCAGCCTCTCCACCGACGCAGGGTCAGTTTCGCCCTGGAGGGCCAGTTCTTCCATGGTCAGGCGGTCGACGGCGCGGCGGAGCTGGTCGATCTCTTCCGGTGCGGAATCGATCTCCATGCGCAGCCGGGACGCGGCCTCGTCCACGAGGTCGATTGCCTTGTCCGGAAGCTGGCGTCCCGAGATGTACCTGTTGGACAGCGTTGCGGCTGCGACCAAAGCAGAGTCGGCGATAGCCACCTTGTGGTGGGCCTCGTAGCGTTCCTTCAGACCACGAAGAATACCGATGGTGTCTTCGACGCTGGGCTCGCCAACATATACCTGCTGGAAGCGGCGTTCCAGTGCAGGGTCTTTCTCAATGTTCTCGCGGTACTCGTCCAAGGTGGTGGCACCAATCAGGCGCAGTTCACCGCGCGCCAGCATGGGCTTGAGCATGTTCCCCGCGTCCATGGCGCTTTCACCCGTGGCGCCGGCACCCACAACCGTGTGGATTTCGTCGATGAACGTCACGATCTGCCCGTTGGAGTTCTTAATCTCCTCCAGAACGGCCTTCAGGCGTTCCTCGAACTCGCCTCGATACTTTGCTCCGGCCACCATGGACGCGAGGTCCAGGGCGATGAGCGTTTTGCCGCGCAAACTTTCGGGAACGTCGCCGGCCACCATGCGCTGCGCAAGGCCTTCGACGACGGCGGTCTTGCCAACGCCCGGCTCACCAATCAGCACGGGGTTGTTCTTGGTGCGGCGGCTCAGAACCTGCACGACGCGTCGGATCTCGCTGTCACGCCCGATGACGGGATCCAGTTTGCCTGAGCGGGCCACGGCAGTGAGGTCCGTGCCGAACTTCTCCAGGGCCTGGAAGGTGTTTTCCGGATCGGGGGAATTGACGTTCCTGTCGCCACGGACGCCGGGCAGGGCAGCGAGCAGCGCCTCGTGGGAGGCGCCGGCGTCGCGCATTAACTTACCCACGGCGTCGCTTCCGGCCGAGAGTCCGAGCAGCAGGTGCTCCGTGGACACAAAGGAATCGCCGAGCTTGTCAGCTTCGTTCTGGGCAGCTTGGATGGCCTGCATGGACTGGCGGGACAACTGGGCCTGCTGGACAGAGCTGCCCGATGACGACGGCAGCGATTTAATGGCTGAGCTAGCCTGAACGCTCACGGCATCAGGGTCCGCTCCCGTGGCACGCAACAGCGCAACGGCAACGCCTTCGCGCTGGTCCATTAGGGCTTTCAGCAGGTGGGCAGGCTCAAGCTGCGGGTTGCCGGCAGTTGAGGCGTTCATGGCGGCCGCAGAAAGGGCCTCCTGGCTTTTGGTGGTGAATTTGACGTCCAAAGAGTGCTCCCTTTCTGGAGTGATACCTATGATTACAAAGTTGAGTCTACTACGCTCAACTTTGCATTTGGTCCATTAAGTTCCATGTTTGCCCACGGCGAAACCAGTGTCCAGAGTCCACCGAAATCAAGGGAAGTAGGCTGAGCCTATGGACCCCATCTCCAGCGTGGATGAACTCGAAGAACTGATCGGATTGCCCTTGGGCCGTGTGCGCCGGAAAGTGCGCACATCCCTCAGCGATTTCGACCGCCAATGGCTGGCAGCCAGCCCGTTTTGCGTGATCTCGACTTCGGACGCGCAGGGCCGCGTGGACGCCTCACCCAAGGGCGACCCAGCTGGCTTCATTCATGTCCTGGACGAGCACACAATCGCCATACCGGAACGCCCCGGCAACAAGCTCGCCTTCGGCTTCCACAACATCCTGGAGAACCCGAACGTGGGTATCCTGTCCGTCGTCCCGGGCAGAACGGACACCCTGCGGATCAATGGAACGGCACAAATTGTCCGTGACGCCGACTTCTTCGATCACTTGGTGGTCAAGGGGCACCGGCCGCGCGCCGCTGTTGTGGTTGCTGTGGAGGAAGTGTTCACCCATTGCGGTAAGGCCTTCATGCGGAGCGGACTGTGGCAACCGGAAACCTGGGACATGGACGGCCTGCCGAGCATCGCCATGTTGTCCCAGACCTACACGCAACCCGAAACACCACTGGAGGATCTGGAGTCCTACTACGGGCCGTCCTATGCGGAGCGGATGTATCGCGAGTAGCGCCAGGGTATTCGGCCAAGCGTGTTTCAGGCCGGGTAGACCGCCACCATCGCGGACTTGACCACAAACCTCACTTCCATGCCCGGCGCCAGGCCCAGGTCGGCGGATGCGGAGGGAGTGATGTCGGCTGACAAAGCTTGTGCCGATTGCACCCCGCTGGCACGGACGCGGATCTGATCACCGTAGGGTTCCAGGTCAGTGATGGTTACCGGGAAGGAATTGCGGGGGCTTCCGTGCACATCGCCCAGGAAGACGGAAACGCTCGACGGCGGGAAGGCGGCCACGCCTGCCTGGCCGGGTACTGGTGACCAGTCCGGATCATGCCGGCCCGCGAAAAGCCGGCCATCCGGCGTCGTAATTCCCTCGGAAGCAATGGTCCCGGCGACGAGGTTGAGGCCGGCGAGGCCGGCGGCAAAGTGGCTTCGTGGTCTTTCAAGGACCTGACGAGTGGGTCCTTCTTCCGTGATGCGCCCCTCCTCCACCACGATGACTCGGTCGGCGAGCATGTAGGCGTCCAGGATGTCGTGCGTGACGATGATGGCTTTGCGGTCCCGCAGGACTCGTTTGAGGACGCGGCGGAGCAATGGTGCTGCGTGAATATCGAGGGCGGCCATCGGCTCGTCAAGGAGCAACAACTCGGGCTGAGCAGCCAGGGCGCGTGCCACGGCGACGCGTTGGGCCTGCCCTCCGGACAACTGGGCGGGCTTCCGGTCAGCCAGTGGCAGGGCATCAACTTCGGCCAGCCAGTGTTGTGCAGTCTCCCGTGCGGCAGCCTTCGAAGCACCCCCGCTTCGCGGCCCGAATGCCACGTTGTCCAAGGCATTCAGATGCGGAAACAGGAGAGCCTCCTGGGCCAGAAGCGCAGTCCCCCGCAGATGTGGCGGGCTCCAAGAGTGAGTGCCGTCGTCGAGCTTGAACAGTTCTTTGTCGCCGATTCGCGCCGAGCCGGCATCCGGCCGCAGCAGCCCGGCGATCACGCCCAGCAGAGTGGACTTCCCGGCACCATTCGGACCGAGTACGGCCACAGTCTCGCCTTCAGCGAGGCTTAGGGACATGTCGAAGTTCCTGGCGCGGACGATTGCCTGCAGCTCGAAGCTCATGGCTGGACCTCCACAGGAGTGCTGCTTCGCCGGCGCCCATAGCTGAGCCCGACCACCGCAACTGCAACCGCCACCAGCACCAACGACAGCGCGACGGCGGCGTCCGCATCGGCCTCACGCTGCAAGTAAATTTCGAGCGGCAAGGTGCGGGTGATGCCTTCCAAACTGCCGGCAAAGGTCAAGGTGGCACCGAACTCGCCAAGGCTTCGCGCGAACGACAACACAGCACCGGACGCAAGCCCAGGCAGCACTAATGGAAGCGTGACACGACGAAGGACGGTAGTGGGCCGCGCCCCGAGGGTCGACGCGACAGCCTCATATCTGCTTCCGGCCGATCGCAGGGCGCCTTCCAGACTGACCACTAGGAACGGCAGGGCCACGAAAGTCTGGGCCAAAACCACCGCCGAAGTGGAGAACGCGATCTGGATCCCGGCCAGTTCAAGGGACTTTCCCAGGAGTCCCTGCCGCCCGAACGTGTACAGGAGAGCGAGACCGCCGACGACGGGCGGCAGCACCAGCGGCAGCAGGACGAAGGAGCGGAGAAGCCTTTGCCCGGGGAACTCGCCGCGGGCAAGCACCAGCGCCAACGGAACCCCCAGGACGACGCAAAGGACGGTGCTGGCCGCTGAGGTTCTCAGGCTCAGGCCCAGGGCGGAAAGGGACGACTCGGAGGTGATGAGTGGAATGAACTGCGGCCAATTCACCCGGAGCAACATGGCCGCCAGGGGAAGCACCATCAGAAGTCCACCCACAGCGGCGAAAACATAAATCCACCGCGGAATGCCGTGGTAGCCGCTGCGCTTGATCATGATGCGGTGGCCGCTACGGCGTTCCAAAGCCGGCGTCCGTGAGGACCTTCTTGCCCGCTTCACTAGTGACGTTTGCTATGAACGCAGTGGCCAGTTCCTTGTTCTTGCTAGTACCAACCGTGGTAATGGGGTACGTGTTGACGGCCCTGTCCGACTCGGGGAAGGGGACGCCCTTAACCTTGTCGCCGGCCGCTTTGACGTCCGAAACGTAGACCAGGCCGGCGTCGGCTTCGCCCGAGGTGACTTTGCCCAGGACATCGGTCACGGACGATTCCTCACTGACCGGGCTCAACGTGGTTCCTGTCGCCTTTTCAACGGTCTTCGTTGCAGCGCCGCAGGGGACCTGGCTGGCGCAGGTCACCACTTTGACGCCGGGCTTTGCGAGGTCCGCGAAGGAAGAGATCGACGCCGGATTGCCGGGCGGGACTGCGATCTCAAGGACATTGGTGGCGAAGTTGGTTGCTGTGCCGTCCACGAGATCTGCGTCGGCGAGCTTGGCCATGTTCTTGGCATCTGCTGAAGCGAAGACGTCAGCTGGAGCACCCTGGGTGATCTGCGTGACCAGGTCAGAGGACCCTGCGAAGCTGAGAGTTACTTTGGTGCCCGGGTGCTGGACTTCGAAGTCTTTGGCCAGCTGGGTGAAGGTCGATTTCAGGGATGCCGCGGCGAAAACGGTGATCTCTCCGGACATGGAGGACCCGGGGCTTGCCGAGCCCGTGGACGGACGTGTTGTCCCGGAGGCGCAGGCTCCCAGGCTCACCGCCAGGGCACCCGCAACCAACACTGCGGCGAAAGGCTTGCGGCTGAACCTCATATGACACTCTTTCCCTGCGGTGTTTCGATGATGACAGTGGTGGCCTTCACCACGGCTGTGGCTACCGAACCGAGTTCCAACCCGAGCTCCCGGACGGCTTCGCTGCTCATCAGCGACACAACGCGAAACGGACCACACTGAAGCTCTACTTGGGCCATGACCTTGTCCGCGGTAATGCCGGTAACCAGTCCGATGAAGCGGTTGCGGGCCGAACTTCCGGCCCGGGAGGGGTCGTCGGGGAGATGGGATTGGTCTCGGGCAAGCGTGGCCAGTTCCAAGCCATCCACCGCGAGGCGCCCGGCTGAGTCCTTCCGGGCAGTAAGCGTTCCGTTTTCCGTCCAACGCCTCACGGTGTCGTCGCTGACACCAAGAAAGCGCGCGGCCTCGGATATTCGTATCTGCGGCATAAATGCATCATAGTTCCGTATTTGCGGTTCTTCGGCATCAAACCCGCCGCATACGTTATGTGACCGCTAAGTTAGTGAGCGGCACGGTACTCCCATTACCGCATGACGCACCCGTAAGCTCTGGTGCGCTTGGCGCGAAATGGTGCGCCGCCGTCGTCGTACTTCTTTGCTTTACCCATGGTCCGATGGGAGGTGCGGACGTACCCTGTTCTAGGGGAGAGTTTCCGATGCGAAGGAACGTCCCATGGAATGGATTCGTCCGGACAGCCCGGACTATGACCAAGCCCGAAAACTCTTCAATGCGATGATCGACCGCAAACCGGCTGTCATCGCCAAATGCTCTGATCCCGGCGAAGTGGCTGAAGCGCTGAGCTATGCGCACAACCACAATTTGGACGTCGCTGTGCGCTCAGGCGGTCACTCGGTGGCGGGCATGTCCACCAACGACGACGGGCTGGTAATTGACGTCCGTCCCATGAAGTCCATCAGCGTGGACCGCGGGATGAAGACCGCCACGGTAGGCGCAGGGCTGACCTGGGGTGAATTCGACCGCGCAACCCAGCAGTACGGGCTGGCTGTCACGGGCGGGCGCGCATCCACCACGGGAGTCTCGGGATTCACGTTGGGCGGTGGTTCGGGATGGCTGGAGCGCTCGTACGGATTCGCGTGCGACAACCTGCTCTCCGTCGATCTGGTCACGGCCTCCGGGCAACGGGTTACCGCCAGTCCCGGCGAAAACCCCGAGTTGTTCTGGGCCCTCCACGGCGGGGGCGGTAACTTCGGTGTGGCTACGTCCTTGACGTTCAAGCTGCACGACCTTGGACCCACCGTGATGGCGGGCCTCATGTTGTTCCCAGGGGAGGATGCGAAGGATTTGTCGCGCGCCTTCCGGGGGCTTGCGTTGGAGGCGCCCGACGCCGTGGGGACAGCCCTCGTGTACCTCACCGCCCCGCCGGAAGAGTTCGTCCCGGAAGAGATGGTGGGCAAGCTCGCCGTCGGGATGGCTTACATCTACGCGGGTGATGTTGAAGCTGGCGAAGAGCACGTCAAACCGTTCAAGGAACTCGGCCCCTCCGTGGATCTGGTCTCGCCCATGCAATATGCGGACTTCCAATGCATGATCGATGACCCTCCGGACCACTACAACTACTGGAGCGCGGACTACCATAACGAGCTCAATGACGACGCACTGGATCTTCTGGTCGACTCGGCTCAACGCCTTCCGGGACCGCACTCGCAGCAGTTGGTGGCACGTTGGGGCGGGGCCGTGGGCGGCCCTGCTGCGGCGAACACTCCGTTGCAGCACCGGGGTGCAGCCTGGGTCAGCCACCCGTTCGGCCTTTCCGAAACACGGGAGGGCGGGCAGGAGGCAAAAGCGTGGGTCAAACAGTTCCGGCAGGACATCGCCCCGCACACCACGGGCGGCGTGTGGCTGAACTTCATCGGTGACGAAGGGCAAGATCGGATTATGGCGGCCTATGGAGAACAGAACTACCGGCGACTGTCCTTGGTGAAGCGCGAATTCGATCCTGACAACGTGTTCCGCGGCAACCAGAACATCCTGCCCGCCCAGCACTGAGTTCCCTGCACTCCTTCCCAGTTGCCGTGATCAGCGCGGGCAGTGAAGCCTGTACTTCCGGGACGGCAGCACGGCGGTAGACGTCCCGATGGCCGGCAACTGGGAAGGATCACATGGGTACACTTTGGCAATGGCCATCTACGTCGATCCGCCCCTGTGGCCAGCGCACGGAACTGTTTTTTCGCACCTCGTTTCGGACACCTCACTGGATGAGCTGCATGCATTCGCGGCCGCTTCCGGGGTTCCCGAACGGGCCTTCGACGGAGATCATTATGATGTCCCGGAACGCCGCTATGACGACCTCGTTTCCGCGGGCGCCATCCCTGTGGAGGCCCGCATCCTGGTCCGCAAGCTCATTGCCAGCGGACTGCGCATCCCGGCTCGTGAACGGAGCAAGGCATTGACAGTACCTTTGATGGAACGTTGGAACAGCAGCTACCCAGGTCACGAGGAGCTGGGCCTTGAATTGCTTGAACGTTGGGGCGAGGACGGCAGGAAATACCACAGCCGGACCCACCTCCTGGCAGTCCTTGAAGCCTTGGACGTGCTGACAGAACCCGAACAGCCTGCGCGAACCGTCTTGCTGGCGGCGTGGTTCCACGACGCTGTCTATGAAGGAGTTGCGGGACAGGACGAAGAAGAGTCCGCGCGCTTGGCCGAGGACCGGCTCACTGCCACTGGTTTGGCTCCCCACGAGGTGGCTGAGGTGGCGCGCCTGGTCCGCCTCACGACTTCGCACAGCCCAAAGACGGGTGACTACGCCGGTGCACTTCTCTGCGACGCCGACCTCTCCGTGCTCGGCGGCGACCCGGAGTCCTACGCACGCTACTTGGCCGCCGTCCGCGAAGACTACGCCCGCGTCAGCGACGAAGACTTCGCGAAGGGTCGCGCCGCCGTCGTGCGCCATCTCCTGCGGCTGGACCCGCTGTTCCATGGCGAACGCGCCAAAGCACTCTGGCTCGACGCTGCGCGCCGGAACCTCGCCAGCGAACTCGCGTGAGCGGCTCCCCATTCTTATGCCCGAATTAGACGCTCCGCTGCAGGCCAGACGGTAGGAATCGTCTGGCGTGCAGCGAGTCGTCTAATTGGGCAGTGCCGGTCTAGCGGTAGGTGCTGACGAACGGCTGGTTGGTGGGCACAATCTGCTTACCGAGAGGCATCAGCGAAACCGGGATCAGCTTCAAGTTGGCGATGGCCAGCGGGATTCCGATGATCGTGATGGCCATGGCGACTGCCGTGACCACGTGACCAATCGCAATCCAGATGCCCGCAACCAGAAGCCAGATCACATTGCCGAGGAGCGCGAACACCCCGGCACCGCCCGGCTTCTCAACCACCATCTGGCCGAAGGGCCACAGGCAGTACGCACCGATCCGGAACGAAGCGATGCCCCACGGGATGGTGACGATGAGCACGCAGCAAATGATGCCTGCCGCGAAGTAGCCCAACGCCAGCCAGAACCCACCGAAGACAAGCCAGATGATGTTAAGGAGCGTTTTCATAGTCTTCATTCTCCCCTGCGGGCCCGACAAAAAGCCTAGGGGTCTGCCCTGAATCTTCCCTGACTTGCAGCGGCACTCGCTGCGGGGCCATTAGCTCAACCAGCCAAGAGCCCGTCCAGCTTGACGAACGAGGTGCCCCAGCCGTCGCGTGTCATCTCAACCCACTCTTCGGAGGCAAACGGACCCTGCTTAAGATTCATCCGGGTACGGCCGTTGAGGTCCTCGAATTCAAGGTGCATTTCCTCGTACTCGTGGTCAGCGTCAGGAGCAGCTTTGGCCTGGGCAACCAAAAGAGCCGGGCTATTCAGCTCGGTGATGGTGGCTTCAATGGGGGCCGACTGCTCACCGTTCTCGTCCGACCACACCATGACCACCTGCCAGATGCCACCAACGCGGGGCTCAACGATGATCTGGTCCCGGGGAGCTTCCACCTCCACGGGCCCGAACCACTGGGTGAGCTTGTCCGGCTCCATCCAGGCCTCAAAAACCTTCTCGCGGGGAGCATCAAACTCGCGGCTCATGGTCAGGGTGTGCTGTTCCGTACTCATTGCTTAACTCCTGGTTTCGGTGATGTTCGATATCCAAGTAGTGGTGCGTTGGAGTAAATCGTGTCGTCGTGAGCGAGTCTAGGCTGTCCCACTGACACGGTAACCGAGCCTAGGCTTTGGCAGCTTCGACAAAAGCGCGGATCTTTGCGAGGTCCTTCACTCCGCGGGATGCCTCTACGCCGGAGGAAACGTCCACTCCCCAAGCACCGGCGGCAGCCGCAGCGAAAGCCACGTTGCCGGATTCGAGTCCCCCGGCAAGCAGCCACTCCCGGCCGTCCAGCCCCTTTGCCCGCACTGACGCATAGTCCCAGGACTCGCCTGAGCCCGGTACTGCCGCATCGATCAGGAATATTTCTTCGCCCAGATCCGCGAACTCGTCCTGGGAGGCGCCCATGGTGACGGCCCGGATGAGCCGCATCCCGGCGTCGTGCACTGTTTTGACGTCGCCGGCCGTTCGGTGACCGTGCAATTGCACCCACTCGAGTCCGGCAGCTCGAGCCGTCGCCACGGCGTCAGCGGCATCCTCGTGCCGGAAAACACCCACGGCGTGAACACCTTCCGGAACCAACGGCAGCAGAATGCGCACCTGGTCCGGGCTGACTTCGCGGGGGCTGGAAGTGAGCACGAAGCCGACCGCGTCTGCACCGGCGTCGACGGCTTCACGCACGGATTCCGGCGTACTCAAGCCGCACACTTTGACGAACATTCCAGCGCCTCCAGCTTTTAGTCGCAACGTTTTCCACATATGACGGTAGCAAGCCGCAATGCCAACGCAGAAGCTGCGTCCACCACTAGGCTGGTCGGATGGAGATTATCCGCTTTGCCGACATCCGTCCCGAACCCTGGCGCAACGGGGGCGGTGTGACACGCGAACTCGCCAGCCACCCGAAGGCCGCCTCGGCGCAGGACAATGCCTGGGATTGGCGAGTCAGCATCGCAGACGTTTCCAAGGCCGGAGATTTCTCCGTCTTCCCGGGGATGGAGCGCGTGATCACCATCATCGACGGCGAACTGCTCATCCTCACGGTGGACGGCTCCGAGCACCCGCTCGAGAAGTACCGACCGTTCCGTTTCTCGGGCGAGGCCGCATCGTCAGCCACTCTCCCAACCGGGGACATCCGGGATCTGAACGTCATCGCACGCGAAGGCGCCTTTAAGGGTTACACCTCCATAGTCGAGATCTCCAAGAAACGCGCACACCCGGTCTTCGAGGGCCAGCTGGCCATCCGGCTGGAGGGTAAGGCGACTGTTGCGCCCGGCGCGGCTGTGGAGGAAGAGTCCGACGGCGACGCCCCGGCAATCAGCGCGGCCGAACCTGTTGAGCTCTCACGGTATGACGCCGTGGTCGGCTCCGATACCCGCAGCCCGGAAATCTCGGGCCGCGGCTTCATCGCTGTGATCTCGATCGACCATGTGGAGTCCCACTCCTGAGCTGGTGACGTTAACCACCAGAGGTGGCCACCCCGCGCGCGAGTTGCTAGCCTGAAATGAAGGTTCCCCTCTGGAACCTCCGGACGACGGTTCAGTACCCGGCATGCGACAAGACTGGCCAAAGGAAATGTCATGTCGTGGATAATTCTCATTCTTTCCGGAGCACTCGAGGCCGTCTGGGCCGCAGCGCTCCACCGGTCCAAGGGCTTCCGTAAACCCGTTCCGACCGTCGTCTTCCTGGTGTCCGTTGTTGCCAGCATGGCCGGACTCGCCATCGCGATGCAGTCCATCCCCACAGGCACGGCTTATGCGGTGTGGGTTGGCGTCGGCGTCGTACTGACCGCAACGTACGCGATGGTCACCAAGGTTGAACGTGCGACGACGGCCCGGCTGCTTTTGCTTGCGGGCATCGGTGCATGTGTAGTTGGCCTGAAGGTGGTGGCGTAGCCATGACTGAGAACACTGGAAACATCAAGAACACCGGCAACACCGGGAGCTCCGGCAACGGAGTCTTCTGGATCATCCTCTTGGCATCAGCGCTGCTCGAAGCCGTATGGGCCACAGCTTTGGGCCTCTCCAACGGCTTTACGCAACTCATGCCAACTGTGGTTTTCGCCATCACTGCCCTCCTGAGCATGCTCGGACTGGGTATCGCAGTGAAGCGAATCCCCCTCGGCACTGCCTACGCGGTGTGGGTGGGTATCGGCGCTGCACTGACCGTTGGGTGGGCCATGATGACAGGAGTGGAATCCGCGAGCCCGCTGAAGCTGCTGTTCATCGCGGGAATCGTGGGCTGTGCTGCCGGTTTGAAGGCCCTGCCCGCTGACAAGGCCGCAGCCAAGGCCGAGTAGCACTGCTCCGTGGCGCTCCTGCCCTGTTCCTCGGGGAGGAAGCTCGCTCCATTTCGATGGCTCGCTGCGCATCGTGCCGTTCGCGCGGCACGTCACGCAGGGAACCCCCGAATCGGGCAAGCCAACCGGGCACCCTTCGCCCAATTCTGGCGCCAACAGGAATACCCATGTGAGCCACTGAGTTCATGCTTTCAAGAGCACCCAAACGCGCATTGGAGAAGTTCATGACTGCAGTTCAGCTCGGCGACGGCCTCAAGGTCAGCCCCCTCGGCTTCGGTGGAATGGCCCTCACCCCTGTTTACGGTGGGATTGAACCCGAGGAAGGCCTGCAGACGCTCAGGCATGCAGTGGACGCGGGCATCACGTTCATCGACACCGCAGACGTCTACGGCGCGGGCAGTAACGAGGAACTGGTTGGCAGGCTCTTGAAGGAGCGGCGCGACGAGATCCAGGTGGCCACGAAGTTCGGAATTGAGGGCAACCCCGCGGACGGGTACACGGGAGTCCGCGGGGATGCGCCCTACATCAGGCAAGCGGCGGAAGCGAGCCTCCGCCGCCTGGACACTGACGTGATTGACCTCTACTACATGCACCGCCGTGACCTCCGCGTTCCGATAGTGGAAACCGTGGAGGCCATGGCGGAGCTGGTCCGAGAGGGCAAGGTCCGGCACCTCGGACTGTCTGAAGTGACAGCCGAGGAGCTCAGGCAGGCCAACGCCGTCCATCCCATTGCCGCGGTCCAGAGTGAATGGTCCATCTGGAGCAGGGATGTTGAGCTCAACGTTGTGCCTGCGGCCAAGGAACTTGGCGTCGGGTTCGTGCCATATTCGCCGCTGGGCCGCGGATTCCTTACGGGAACCGTCAGCGCGAGCGACCTTGGCGAAAATGACTTCCGCCATAAGATCCCCCGTTTTGGTGACGAGGCACTTGATGCGAACCAGGCCGTAGTGGCCGCGGTCCGCGAGGTAGCCAGCGGGCTGGATGCAACTCCGGCCCAGGTAGCCCTGGCCTGGCTGTTTACCCAAGGTCAGCGCCTCGGGATTTCTGTGGTTCCCATCCCCGGCACGCGCAAGACGCACCGGATCGACGAGAACCTTGGGGCGCTGTCCCTGCAACTGGGAACAGCGCAGCTTGAGAGGCTCGACCAAGCTGCGGCCGCCGTCGTGGGTTCACGCTCTGCCGACCCCAACTGGGTTTCAGAGGGCCGCGAAGCCAACCCGGCAACTGCATAGACTGACACGATGGATTCGCTTATTCACTCACTGCGTGACGTCACTATCCGCAGCATTTCGGTCAGCGAGATGAACAACAACGTGTACCTGTTGACCTCAAAGTCCACGGGTGCGCAGTTGTTGATCGACGCCGCCGACGACCTTCCGGCCATTCAGCAGCTGCTCCAGGACAGTGCCGCAGATACTGCCGCGACGCCGAAGCTCGCCAGGATTGCCACCACTCACCAGCACTGGGACCACGTCCGGGCGCTGCCGGAGTTGGTCGCCGTTTCCGGGGCAACCACCTCAGCTGGAGCGGACGACGCCGATGCGTTGCCGGTTCCAGTGGATGTCCGGCTTGGTCACGGCGACGTCGAGCGGTTCGATGGCTTCGAGATCACGGCGGTCCACTTGCGCGGACACACCCCGGGCTCGATCGCTTTCGTGTACCAGGATCCGGACGGGCCGGCCCACATTTTCAGTGGAGACTCGTTGTTTCCGGGAGGCGTCGGCAACACACAGAACGATCCTGCACGCTTCACTTCTCTGTTGAACGACGTGTCGGAGCGACTGTTCGACGCTTATCCGGACGAGACCCTGGTGCACCCGGGCCATGGATTGCCCACGACCCTCGGCGCCGAGCGGCCACACCTTGAGGAGTGGCGCGCCCGAGGCTGGTGAGTTGCGGGGCCTACTCTGCACGCTAAACCTAGGGAATAGCGCGCAGAGCGGGCCTCACAACGGGGAGCCCATGCGTTGCGGGGCCTACTCTGCACGCCAAACCTAGGGAATAGCGCGCAGAGCGGGCCTCACAACGGGGAGGTTAGCGGCCGCGACGCTCGTTGGACGCGGGAGCCGACGCACGACGAGGACCGCTGCGTGCCGGACGACCTGCACCGGAACCACCGCGACCGGAGTTGCCTGAGGCACCCGAGCCGTAGGATCCGCCGGACGTAGCGCCCGTTGCGGAAGACCAAACGGCCTTGTTTCCGCCGGTACGAGTACTCGTGGTGGATGCCGTGCGCGGAGCCGAAGCTGAGCGCTGGCCGGTAGCCGGGCGGCCACTGCGACCGTTCTGGCCCTGCGAGCCCGGAACGTCGTTGCGGTGAGTAGCGCCAGCCTTGCCGCGACCGCGGGGGCTGCGGGCGACGTCGTCGTTCATTGCTGCGCGACGCTCAGCGCGGTTGACGTCGGTGCGAACCGGCTCAGCCGCGACCTTGCCGCGTCCGTTGCGACCGCCACGACCACCAGCGGTGGGAGCAGCCTGCGTGGAACGGCGTGCGCGCTTGCGCTGGGCGTTGGCGCCGGTGGACGTGCCGCCACCCTGCTGGGTTTTCGCAGCGAGGAGAGCCGCACGGGTGCGGGGATCAACCTTGTCCGCGATGTCACCCACGAGCTTTGAAACCAAGGGGGAGCTTGCCGTGACGCGCTCAAACGAAACGTCAACGCCGGCAGCCTTCATGAGCTTCTTGACGTCACTCTGCTGCTCGGGGAGCGTCAGCGTAACCACGGTGCCATCGGAACCGGCGCGTGCCGTACGGCCGGAGCGGTGCAGGTATGCCTTGTGCTCTGTGGGCGGGTCAACGTGGATGACGAGTTCGACGTCGTCAACGTGCACGCCGCGGGCTGCGACGTCAGTGGCCACGAGGACGCGGACGTCACCGTTGGAGAACTCGGCAAGGTTACGGTCGCGGGCGTTCTGCGACAGGTTGCCGTGAAGGTCGACGGCGGGGATGCCGGCGTCCGTCAGGGTCTTGGCAAGCTTGCGGGCGTGGTGCTTGGTCCTCATGAAGAGGACGCGGCGGCCGGCGCCGGAGGCCAGTTCAACGATGAGCTGCTTCTTGACGGTCTGGTCGTTGACCACCAGGACGTGGTGTTCCATGGTGGTGACAGCGGCCTGGGGATCGTCCACGGAGTGCGTCAGCGGGTTGGAGAGGTAACGGTTGACCAGTTTGTCAACACCGTTGTCCAACGTTGCGGAGAAGAGCAGGCGCTGACCCTGGGTGGGGGTCATGTCCATGAGCTTCTTGACGACCGGGAGGAAGCCCAGGTCAGCCATGTGGTCTGCCTCGTCCAGCACGGTGACCTCAACGGCTTCGAGGGTCAGGATGCGCTGGCGGATCAGGTCTTCGAGGCGGCCCGGGCAGGCGATGACGATGTCGACGCCGGCGCGCAGCGCCTTTTCCTGGCGTGCCTGGGAGATGCCGCCATAGATGACCGTGGTGTTCAGGCCCATGGCCTTGGCCAGCGGCTCGATGGTGGCGTTGATCTGGGTTGCCAGTTCCCGCGTTGGTGCAAGGACGAGGCCCATGGGGCGGCCCGGCTTACGGAAGTGCTTTGCTTCGCGTTCGGCCAAGCGGGCCACGAGCGGGATGGCGAAAGCGATGGTCTTGCCGGAGCCGGTGCGGCCACGGCCCAGGACGTCGCGACCTGCGAGCGTATCCGGGAGGGTCTTCACCTGGATGGGGAATGCCTCTTCGATGCCATCTGCGGCGAGGGATTCAGCAATGGGTTTGGGCGTGCCAAGGGCAGCAAAAGTAGTCATAAACTTCATGTCTTTCGGGCGGTGTCCAGTTGCGGACATCGGCCCCCGACGCCGGTTGGGCCAGGGGTTCGCCGAGGAAAAGTCAGGTGGTCTACCGGTTCGCTTCAACAGCGTTGGCCGGGACCAAATGGAACGCGTTCATCGACGCAGGATGTGCCTCTCACATGAAAAATGCCCCGTCGCGTAGCCTGTCAGGCCACCTGCTTCAGGGCGTCACCGCACATCAAGTGTTCCTAGCTTAGCAGTGTTTCTCCTGCGGGCCTGCATCGGGGCTGGTCAGGCCCCCGTTCCACCCCGCGTTGCGAGGCCCGATCTGCACCCCTCCGGGCGGCAATACCCTGCAGAGCGCGCCCAACAACGAGTCAGGCGCGGGTTGCGAGGCCCGATCTGCACCCTTCCGGGCGGCAATACCCTGCAGAGCGGGCCCCACAACGAGTCAGGCGTGATGCGTGAGCTCGGGTTGGGCGTCCGGGCGGCAATACCCTGCAGAGCGGGCCCCACAACGAGTCAGGCGTGATGCGTGAGCTCGGGTTGGGCGTCCGGGGCGTCCGGGGCGCCCGCTTGGGCACCTGGCTCACCCATGCCCGTCCCACCCCTGCTCATCCCACCCGAGCGGGCGGCGACCCTCGGCGCGATGACTACCCCGACGACGGCGATGATCGCCGTCAGTGCGAAGACCCCCGCAAACGAGTTCGTCGTCGTGAATGCAGCGAAGACAAGTCCCGTAGCGGCGAGGGACAGTGCCCCGCCGAGGGCATCGGAGATGGACATGGCCGCGCTGTTAAAGCCTTGGTTTTCCTCGGTGGAGAGAGCCAGTGTCATCACGGACAGCCTCGGGTACATGAGCCCCATGCCGCCGCCAGCAAGGATCCAACCAGCGATGGCAACTGCCGCGGGCAGGCTAAGCGCTGCGGTCACCAGCGTCGAGATCACGGCTATCAACACCAAAAGAGCGCCGATCTTCACGGCGAGATCGTCGGCCAGCCGGGCACCGAGCCGCCCCTGGATCGCCGATGCCCCGGCCCACGCCAGTGCGGCTCCGGTCAGCGTCAGCCCGGCGAACGTCGGCGTGAACGCGTAGCGCTCGGTCAGCAGGTACGGCAGGTACACCTCGGCCCCGAAGAAGGCCGCAGATGCCAGCCCGCGGACCAGGATCACACTGGGCAGACCGCGTCGGGCAGTGAGGGTTCCCCGCGGAACCAGCGGCTTCACCGCGATAAGGGCAATGACCAGCGCGACGACGGCAATCACCCCACCGAAGCCGGGCACCTCCGCGGACAGGTTCAGTCCGAGGACAGCGACGGCGGCGAGCGCCGCCCACCCCATACGACCGAAGGCCCAGGGAACGGCCTCGGAGGCGGGCTCGGAATTCATCCCCCGCACGGCCGGCACCACCATCAGCAAAGCTGGAACAACCAGGCCCACCACCCCCAGGAACACCCAGTGCCAACTGCTCAGTTGGGCCACCACACCCGCGGCGAACGGACCCACCAGGGAAGGAACCACCCAGGACGCGGCGAAAGCGGCGAAGATCTTCGGGTGGAGCACCGGCGGGTACACGCGGGCAACCAACACGTAGAGGGCCACGGTCATCGCGCCGCCACCAAGTCCTTGTACCAGGCGCCCCAGCACCAGCATCTCCATGGTTCCGGCCGTACCGGCGATCAGCAGGCCAGCCACGAACAACGCCACGGAAGAGTACAAAGGCGCCGCCGGACCACGACGGTCCGACCAGTTTCCTGCCGCCACCATGCCCATGACGCCTGTGGCCAGTGGGCCTGCGAAAGCCAGCGCGTAGAGGCTGGCTCCGTCCAGGTCGCGGCTGACGAGCGGCATGATGGTGGTCACTGCGAGGGACTCGAACGCGCTCAGGAACACGAGTGCGCACGCCCCTACGGTGGCAAGCAGGTATGGGCGGCGCAGTATCCCGGCCGTTGAGGTGTCAGAGGTCATGGACGTCAGCCTAGAACCTCAACTAATGTTGAGGTCAATCCACCACCCCAGTCACGGAAGAACGCCATGCCGCCAGTCGAAACGCACCGGCCACTCACCATTGGTGAGCTGTCCGAACGGAGTGGAGTGTCGGCGTCGGCCCTTCATTTCTACGAACGGAACGGGCTCATCGAGGCGGAGCGAACGGCCGGCAACCAGCGGCGTTACCGGCGGGACACACTGCGGCGGGTCGCGTTTATCAAGACCTCCCAACGGGTGGGCCTGCCCCTGAAAGACATCCGTGAGGCGTTGGAATCCCTTCCGGATGGCCGCACGCCCACCAAACGCGACTGGTCCAGGTTGTCGTCGCGGTGGCGTAAGGAACTGGACGAACGGATCGCTGCCTTGCAGCACCTGCGCAACGACCTCGACGGGTGCATCGGGTGCGGCTGCCTCAGCCTAAAATCCTGTACGTTGCAGAACCCTTCGGACGAACTCGGAGCCTCGGGCGCCGGCGCACAACGCTGGACTTTGCCGGAATAGCAACAGCCATTGCCTTTCAACGCGGCGTCGCGGCACGCTTGGGTAATGACTGAACACACGCACGACGCCGCCACTCACCAACACGGTCAACACACCCACGAAGGGGCTCAGCAGAGCGGACTGAACCTCCACGAGGACGCCGACAATGCCGTGGACATGTGGGACGGCATGTACCGGGAGCGTCCCAAGGTGTGGAGCGGAAACCCGAATCCGCAGCTGGTCGCGGAAGTTGCAGGCATCAAACCCGGAAGAGCCCTCGACCTCGGCTGCGGGGAGGGCGCTGACGCTATCTGGCTCGCGGCGCAAGGCTGGACGGTTACCGCAATGGACGTGTCCGCCGTCGCGCTTGAACGTGCAGCCGCGCATGCAGCAGAAAGCGACGTCAGCGAGCGGATCACGTGGCAGCAACAGGACCTCACGGAATGGGAGCCTGAGCCCGTCTTCGATCTGGTCTCGGCCCAGTTCCTGCACTCTCCGCTCCTGCCGTGGCGGGATTCCGTGGCATCAGCTGCGGCGGCCGTGGCACCGGGCGGCACGCTGCTGGTGGTGGGGCATCACCCACATGGACTCCCGTCGTGGAGCCATCATCATGAGTCCGGAATGTTCTTCACGCCGGAGCAACTGGCAGGTGCCCTGAGGCTGGACCGCGAGCCGTGGTTCGTCAACGTCCTGACAGACCGGGCGCGTAGTGTCACGGGACCCGACGGCGAGTCCGGCACCACCCTGGACACGGTCCTGAGGGCAACCAAGCACGCCTAGAAACCTGCACGCCCTAAATACCGGCTGGCAGCAGCTCTCCGTAGGGCGGCACCACTGTTCCTGTGGCGGTGGAGTCCGGATTGAGCATCCATCCCACGCGTTTGGCCGTGTTCAGCATGACCACGCTCTCCACCAGTTGGACGCCCGGGATCCGCTGCTGGATGGTGAGCTCCATTTCCATGACGTCCGCCAGCGAGCGCAACCACATGATCATGGTGAAGTTGGTGCGGCCTGTGGTGGACGCGGAGAAGCGGATGTTCCTGATGGCCCGCAACTCTGTGGCTGCGGCTTCGTGCTCACCTGCGGGAACGTTTGCGAACCATTGGACCGTGATGGGGAAGCCGGAGAATTGTTGGGCGATTTCGCAGCGGAACGACAACATCCGGCTGCTCAGGACCCTGCCCAATTGCCGCTGGACCGTGGCGGGGTTTCGGCCCAAGGCGCGGGCAATTTCGGCGGCTGTGGCACGGCCGTCGCGGGCGAGGAACGGGATGATCGCCAGATGACTCTCCGGTAGCGGGAGCACCATGGCGTCGCGGGCTGACGGGTTTGCCGATTCAGGTCCGGCGAGCGCCTTGAGGGCCTGCTGCTCTGCCTTGGTGAGGACGTTGAGCCGCCACGCATATCCGCTGGTGTGAATCCGAGTGCAGAGGGCTGTGTGGTACTTGGTGAGCCCTCTGATCTCCTTGAGTTTCGGCAACACCTGTGTGCTGAACTGCCCCAGGTCCTGCGTGATCACAGTGAGCGTGAGGTCGCGGTTGCTGGCAGCCTCTTCTACCGTGATGACCTCGGGAAGTCGGGCGACTGCGGAGGTGACATCCGGCCTAAGGTGCATTTCGCAGTCGATATCCACCATGGCCAGGCACATATCCTTGGGGTCGCCCATCAGGTGTGCGGTGGTCCATGCTGCACCGGCTCCCCTCAGGCGCTCCCATCGGGATGCCAGCGTGGTGGCGTGGACGGCCAGGACTTCTCCGGCGTCGGACCAGCTGATCCGTGGCGAGATCTGCAGGGCGTTGACCAGGCGCAGGTCTTCCTCACTGAGCTCCATGAGCCAATTCTTGCACAAGCGTGCATGATTCCTGCTTCAAAGCACTAGTTAGTGCATATTTACAGATGTTTATCATCATGTGAATCACGTCACCCCAGAATGGCATGAGGAACACGTCACCTAGGAAGACCAGGAGAACCCATGACCATCGCCACCGACGCCAAGGAACTGCAGGAGGACATCGTCCGCCTCCGCCACGACCTCCATCGCGAACCGGAGATCGGCCTGCAGCTCCCCCGCACGCAGGAGAAGGTACTCCAGGCGCTGGACGGGCTGCCTTACGAGATCACCCTTGGCAAGGAAACGACGTCGGTCACCGCGGTTCTGCGCGGCGGTGCGGCTCACGCTTCGGCTGAGAAGCCCGTGGTGTTGCTGCGTGCCGACATGGATGGACTTCCTGTGCAGGAGACTACCGGCGTGGACTACACCTCCCGCGTGGATGGAGCCATGCACGCCTGTGGCCATGACCTGCACACCTCCATGCTGGCCGGCGCCGCCACCCTGCTGGCCGAGCGCCGCGACCAGTTGGCGGGCGACATCATCCTGATGTTCCAGCCCGGCGAAGAGGGCTTCGACGGCGCGAGTTACATGATCAAGGAAGGCGTCCTGGACGCGGCCGGTCGTCGTGCAGACACTGCCTATGGAATGCACGTGTTCTCCTCCCTTGAACCGCATGGCCAGTTCGTCACCAAGCCGGGCGTCATGCTCAGTTCCTCCGACGGCCTTGTCGTCACTGTGCTGGGCGCGGGCGGCCACGGCTCCGCTCCCTACTCCGCCAAAGACCCCGTCACCGCAGCTGCCGAGATGGTCACTGCACTTCAGGTGATGGTCACGCGCCAGTTCAACATGTTCGATCCCGTGGTCCTCACAGTTGGCGTCCTGCACGCCGGAACCAAGCGCAACGTCATCCCCGAGACCGCCCGCATCGAAGCCACCATCAGGACCTTCTCCGAGGAGTCCCGTCGGAAGATGATGGAAGCAGTACCCAGGCTGCTTCATGGCATCGCTGCAGCCCACGGCTTGGAGGCGGACGTGCATTACCAAGAGGAATACCCCCTCACCATCAATGATGAGAACGAGACCACCACTGCGGAGAAGGTCATCGCCGGAATGTTCGGCGAGTCCCGGCACACCCGCATGGCCACTCCCCTGAGCGGTTCCGAGGACTTCTCCCGGGTCCTGGCCGAAGTCCCCGGCACCTTCGTGGGACTCAGCGCAGTAGCCCCCGGCGCCGACCACACGACGTCGCCGTTCAACCACTCGCCCTACGCAATGTTCGACGACGGCGTCCTCACCGACGGTGCCGCGCTGTACGCCGAACTCGCCGTGTCCCGTATCGCCGCCCTCGCCGGCAATTAACTCCCGGCCCGCCTGATCTTGGAGAAGCACATGACCACCACCGTAGGAACGTCCCCCGACGTCAAGGTCCACAAGTCGCACATGCGCACGCTGGTTGGCACCGGCATCGGCAACGCCGTTGAATGGTACGACTGGGCCATCTACGCCACGTTCTCGCCGTTTATCGCGAGCGCCTTGTTCAGCCAGGCCGATCCCACATCAGCAGTACTGTCCACCTTGGCGATCTTCGCCGTCGGCTTCGTTGCCCGTCCGTTTGGCGGCTTCGTGTTCGGCTGGATCGGCGACCGGATCGGCCGCAAGACCTCCATGACGGTGGCTGTTGCCCTCGGAGCCGTCGGTAGCCTCCTCATCGGCATCGCCCCAACGTTCGCTGCCGTTGGCGCCTTCGCTTCGGTGATGCTCCTGATCGCCCGCCTCATCCAGGGCCTGGCGCACGGCGGTGAGCTGCCGTCGTCGCAAACGTATTTGTCCGAGATGGCACCCAAGGAACACCGCGGCTTTTGGGCGACCCTCATCTACACCTCCGGCACCGCCGGAATCCTGGCCGGTACGCTGCTGGGCGCAATCCTCACGGCAACCCTGAGCAAGGAAGACATGAGCTCGTGGGGTTGGCGCATCCCGTTCCTCATCGGCGGCGCACTGGGGATCTACGCACTGTTCATGCGGGCCAAGATGAAGGAAACCGAAGCGTTCGAGGCCGAGGCGCCCACTGAGAAGCGCCTGCCCATATGGCCGCAGATCGTGAAGTACCGCAAGCAGGCCCTGCAGGTTATCGGCCTCACCGTGGGCCTGACGGTTGTGTACTACATCTGGGGTGTCGTGGCTCCGAGCTACGCCGCGACCTCGCTGAAGATGGACCGCGGAGAGGCGCTCTGGGCCGGCGTGGTGGCCAACGTGGTGTTCATCGCCGCGCTGCCGTTCTGGGGCAAGCTGTCCGACCGCATCGGCCGCAAGCCTGTGATCATCAGTTCGGCCGCGGGCGCCGCGCTCCTGCACTTCCCCATGACGTGGCTGCTCAAGGACTCACCGTGGCAGCTCGCCGTGTCCATGTCCGTGATGCTGTTCTTCATCGCCGGTAGCGCCGCGATCGTCCCGGCAGTCTACGCCGAGCTGTTCCCGACCCACATTCGGACCATTGGCGTGGGTGTTCCGTACTCCATCTGCGTCGCCGCCTTTGGTGGCACGGCTCCGTACCTGCAGACGTGGCTCGGCAGCATCGGGCAGGCCCAGTTGTTCAACGTATACGCAGTGATCCTGCTGCTGGTGGGCATCGCGTTCGCCTTCTCCATCCCGGAGACGAAGGGCAAAGACCTGACGGTCTAAGTTCTCCTCCCCAACCAGGTGACAGCACATGTTCCAATGAGCCCTCATTGCGACGTGTGCTGTCACCTACTTGGGTTTAAACGAAGCGGTCGCGGCCGGCCCTGTATCCGAAGAATGCTGCCAGGGAACCGACCACCAGGAACAGGATTCCAGCCGCTGCGAAGCCGCCCGTAGCCTGATGGAGCTGGCCTACCATCAGTGTGCCGAGCGAACCCACTCCATAGCCGACGCCCTGCATCATGCCGGACAGGTGTGCCGCGGTGTGGGCGTCGCGGGTACGGACCATGATCATCGTCAGGGCCACGGCAGTCAGCGAGCCCTGGCCCAGCCCGTTGAGCCCGGTCCAGACCCAGATCAGCTCGGTGGGGCCAAAGATGGTGAGGGCAAAACCGCCGCCGGTCATCAGCGCCACCGCCATGTTGATGATTCGCTGGTCCTTGAAACGCGTGGCCAGGGCAGGGGCAAACAGCGAGCCGAGCATCTGAAGCACGATAGACACGGACACGATCAGCCCCGCCGTTCCGCCGTCGATCCCCCGGTCGCGCAGGATCGGGGCCATCCAAGCGAACACACTGAACGACATCATTGCCTGCAGCACCATGAACAGCGTCACCTGCCAGGCCACGGCTGAACGCCACACGTTGACGCCGCCGTGGACCGCTTGGTGTTTTACCGAGGGCTGACGGATTGCCAGGGGCAGGAAGAGCAAAAGTACGACGGCGGCGGGCACCGCCCAGAACCACAGCGCCGATGTCCAGTGGCCGGTTGCCGTAAAGACCGGATACGTGAAGCCCGCGCCCAGTGCCGCCGAAGCGCAGATCGCCGTGGTGTAGAGCCCACCCATCAGGCCAAGGCGGTGTGGGAAATCCCGCTTGACGACGCCCGGAAGGAGGACGTTGCACAGTGCGATGGCAGCACCGCAGGCCGCCGTTCCGGCCAGAAGGGCGGGCAGGTGGCCCATTCCGGGGATCTCCAAGGGCCTGAGCACCAGCCCTGCGGTGAGGACAGCCATGGCGCCCAGGAGCACACGTTCCGCGCCGAACCTGCGGGCGAGGACTGGAGCAAGAGGCGCGAAAACGCCCAACAAGGTAACCGGCACCGTGGTGAGGACAACCAGCGACCAGCCCGGCAGGCCCGCGTCGGATGTAATTTCCGGAAGCACGGCGGAAAAACTGGAGAAGACCGTCCGCAGATTCAGGCCGATCAGCACCAGGCAAATGCCTAAGTAAACGAGACCCCGCTTGCCGCGGAGCTGAGTGGGGTCCGCGGCTGGTTCATCGTCAATCTCGGCATCCACCGCAATATCGGGAAGAACGGTTTTTTCTCGGTAGCCGGGCGTCTTGGAGGAGGTCACCCGTCCTATTCTGTCAGTCGGTCCTGATCCGGGCTTGTTGGGCGGGATGTGACCAGTGGACGATTTCCAGTGCAGTTATCCACATAGGGCTGATCACCCCTGCCTGTGTTGCTTGGCGATCCATAACGTTGAGGGCATGGATAGAGAGCCTGAATCTTCGCCGAACACCACTAAGAGTGATAAGCCCGCGCTGGGTTACGTGCTCGTTCCCCCGGCCCAGCCACCGGGAATGAATACAGGAATTGCAAGCGTCGTGTTTTCTTTGGTTGCGCCGTTGTGCTGGTACGTGACTATTCCCTTCTCTCTACTTGCGGTGCTTCTTACGAGGTCAGGCGCATCATCCGGCAGGTTTGCTTGGGTTGTTCCTGCCGTTCTGTGGAGCCTTCCGTGCACATGCGGATTTGTGGCACTAATACTGGGCATATCGTCGATGGTTTTGGCCAGAGGCCGCTCAACCGGTGGACGCCACACGAAGGCATGGTTTATGGGCATGTCCGGCTTGGCTGTTGTCGCGCTGGAGGTCTCGATCGGCCTTTGGGTATTGATAACGCGTCCTTACCTGATCCCCTTCTAAGAGCGCCCGCTACCCGTACTCGATCGGGTCCGCCGAACGTCTCGTCGGAACCAAAGTATTCTGGAAAGGATGAGTGAAACCCCAGATTCCCCGCGACCAGTCACGCCCGGCAGCCAGGCTTCCTTCGGTACCTACGGTGGTCGGCCAGTCAGCTTTGTGCGCCGTGGCACCCGACTGCAGGGACGCAGGCAAGCCGCATGGGAAGAGCACGCAGAACGCTGGGCCATTCAGGTGCCGCGCCATGTTGCCAACACCTCGGTCCACCCGGACTACACCTTCGACGCCGAGGCAGTCTTTGGGCGCAAGGCACCCCTGATTGTGGAGATCGGTTCGGGCCTGGGTGACGCCGTAGTCCATGCCGCGGAACAGAACCCGGACAAGGACTTCCTTGCGGTTGAGGTCTACACGCCAGGTTTGGCCAACACCATCATCAAGATCAACAGCCGTGGGCTGACCAACGTGCGGGTGGTGGAAGCCAACGCCCCTGAGGTTCTCGAGTCGATGCTCCCGGAGGAGTCGGTCAGCGAGCTTTGGGTATTCTTCCCGGATCCCTGGCACAAGGCACGGCACCACAAGCGACGCCTTATCCAACCTGCCTTCGCTTCAGTAGCTGCCAAGGCTCTCGTAAAGGGCGGTTACTGGCGCATCGCCACGGACTGGTCCAACTATGCAGTGCACGTCCGCGAAGTGCTGGCAGGATCCACAGAGTTCGAGAACATGCACGAAGGCGAGCGCAGCGGCGAGGAGAGCCCGCTGACGCAGGTATGGCAGTCCGGCGTCGAGTCTGTTGTGGGTGGTGCGCCCGTCCGCGAAGGCCGTGCGCCGGTCAGCACCGAGCACACCGGTCCGAACGAGGGCGTGGATGAAGAAGGCGGCTGGGCTCCCCGGTTCGATGGCAGAATCCGGACAAGCTTTGAAAACAAAGCCCACGAGGCCGGGCGCATGATCTTTGACCTCACGTACCGCAAGCTTTAGCCAACGGACTATGGGGGAACCATGAGCTATCAGCCGCCGATCGACTACTACCAGCAACCACAACGGTCCGGCACGCGGGGCCTGGGCGCCGGCATCACGAGCATCGTCGCTGCTGTCCTCTCCCCCGTCGCGGCCGTAGTGAGCATTCCCTTGGGTATTGCCGCTATCGCCTCGTCGATAAGCCGCTACAACGAGGGCAACGACGCTTGGTGGTTCGGTGCACTGATCCTGGCGGGAGTCGCGGTCCTTCTGGCTATTGTGGCTGTAGTCAGTGGGTTGCTCGCGGTATTCCGGGCAGGTCGCATGAACGCGGGCCGCATCACGGGAATCGTCGGTTTGGCGATCATGGCGGTCAATGTCTTTGGTGTTGCCTTCATGGTGTTCCTGGTACTCGGCGCTGGGCAGGGATCCTAATGCCACAGGTGCGTGCCGAGCGGCTGATCCGGCTGGATCCCGAGACCGCTTTTGCCCTCTCCCAGACCACGGGTGATTTCAGGCTCAAATGGGATCCGTTCATCTCCGCCCAAGCCTTTCTGGATGGGGCCAAATCGGCTGGCAAGGGCGTCAGGACGCGGACTGTCTCCCGCATGGGCCTGAAAATGGTCAGTGAGTACGTCTCGTACACGCCTCCACGAAACGTGGGTATGACCATGGTGTCCGGGCCTTGGTTCTTTGAGAATTTCGGCGGCGGCTGGCGGTTCACCCCGGACGACGGCGGCACCCGGGCAGTCTGGAAGTACACCTTTTCCTGCCGCCCGGCCCTGGTGAAGCCGTTGGCCGAGAGGATCGGAACCTGGCTCCTGGGCCGGGAGATTGAGCGTCGCATTGAGGCGTTCGCCCGGGCTTGCGAAAACCAGGCCCTGATTGCGGAACTGCGTGCCCAGGGCTCAGGGGTCACGGACCGCTAAGGTTCACGGCACCGAAATCGAGGCCACGGTCTTCTCTGCTTCATCACGAAGCTCAACACCGGCGATGCCGGCCAACTGCACGGGCGTGGCACCCGTGATCTTGATCCGGCCGCTCTGAGTGGCCGTCCATCCGCACGTGCGTTCTTCGGCACCATCCCGGCCTTTCACCCACAGGTAGAGCGTGCCTTCCTGCGGCATGGACCGGCCCTCCACAGCGAGTTCGGTACCCCAGTTCTTCTTCACCATGCCCACGGTTAGCTGCAATCCGCTTTCCGACTGAACCGAATAGCTTGCGTCCGGTTTCGCGGGCTGGTTCAGCAGGGGCCCGGCGAGGAAGCCAACAGCGAGGCAAGCAGCAGCAACCGCGCCCACCAAAGCCGCCCACCGCCGTCGTGATTGCCGCCTGCGGATCAACAGGTCCACTAAGACCTTCTCGGGGAGCGCCTCAGGTTTCGGTTCCAATGGTGAGAGCGCGTTCGCGCCTCCAGCAACGGTGAGGGCGACAGCGTCAGCTGCGGGAACGGCGTCGAGCAAGGCGGGCAGGCTTTCCAGTTGCTCCAACTCGTGGCGGCACTCAGCACATTTTGCGAGATGATCCTCAAACGTGCGTGCCTCCTCGGGATCGAGCCCACCCAGCAAATAGGCGCCCAGCGACTGGTGTGCGGAGTTGCCGTTCATCGTTCCACCCCCATTTCATCAAGGATCGTTCGGAGGGCTTTCACAGCGTAGAAAGCCCGGGATTTCACGGTTCCCGCCGGGATGTTCAGCTGCAGTGCTGCCTCGCTAACGGTGAACCTTTGATAGTGGAGGGCCACCAAAACCTGGCGGTGTTCGTGACTCAGGCGTAGCAGCGCTTCCTCCATGAGGACCCTGTTCAGGAGTTCATCAACGCGCTCCGTTGCAGGATGGTCCGGGAGGTCCTGCTCGCCGGCCTCGGCAGGGCGGCGCTGCGCCTTCCTGTAGTTGTCGATGATGACGTTTCGGGCCGTCCGGAAAAGGTAGCTGCGCAAACTTCCCGTGATCTGCGGGGCGTGCTGCCATACCTTGAGGATGGTTTCCTGAACGACGTCGTCCGCTTGATGGGCGTCGGACGTGCAGCTGAGAACGAAGCGCTTCAGAGCAGTGCCGTGGTCGCGGTAGATCGCAGCCACCACGTCTTCATCCAACGGCATAGCCACCTCCCTCTTTCAGCTGCCCCTTCGCCTATACGACGACGCGCGAACGGAAAAGGTTCAGACCCATGAACCATTCTTCCCCCACCGGCGTCGTAGGGGTTAGCGCCGGTCCTTTCCGGCCGGCTCGTCAAAGGAGCTAAACATGAAGAAACGACTCACTTTTGGATTCGGTGTGTTGGTCCTGACCGCCGCCTTGGCCGGGTGTGCCGGAAATCCTGGAACCACCGCTACCTCCGCACCACCTCCCGCGGCTACTCCCTCTTCGGCAGCTACCTCCGCGTCCCCGACAGCGGATTCCACCACCAAGGGCGCCGAAATGAAGGTGTCATCCTCCAGCGCAGGTCAGATCGTGGTGGACAGCAAGGGCATGAGCCTCTACTTCTTCACCAAAGACGTCAAGGACTCGGGAACCAGCGCTTGCGTGGACGCTTGCCTGGATGCTTGGCCCGTCTTCACCACGACGTCGGATACGCCCACGGTTGAAGGCGTCACCGGGACTATGGGAACCATTGCGACGCCTGACGGCAAGAAGCAAGTAACACTCAACGGCATGCCCCTGTACTACTACGCCAAGGACAAAGTTCCCGGCGACGTGACGGGTCAGGGCGTGGGCGGCGTCTGGTACTTGGTGAGCCCGGCCGGGGAGATGATCAAAGACGCTGCGGGTTCGGGCTACTGAAGCGTGGCACCGAGATCGCGGGAAGCCTGCCATGTCGCCGAAAGGTTCCTCGTGAACAGGCAGGGTTCCCACGAACTCGCAGTCCGGACTGATCACCTGAGCGCCCGAAGGATGCGTTCCTTGAAGGTGCGCTCTTGAAAAAGGTCCTTCCACTCGATTCGGATAAACCGCCAGCCCTCCTCTGCCAGTGCCTTTTCCCGCCGTCGTTCTTGAAAGATGACCTCGTCCATCGGTTTGAAGTCGAAGTATTTGGTTCGACCGTCGAACTCCAGAGCCAGTTTTTCCTCTTCCCAAGCGAAATCCATGCGGTGCCGACCCAAACGGGACTGCACCTCGAATTGGGGCTGTGGGGGCCTGATTCTGAGCCTTTGCATCAACTCCCGGGTCAGCGTCTCACCGGCAGACTCGGACCGCGGGTCTGCGTTGTCCAAAGCCTTGCGCAACGTGCGGATTCCCCGCTTTCCGGAGGAGACCGCTGCCATGTCGGCAAGTGCGCTGATATCGGCTCCGACTCGTAAACCATGGTCCATAATCACAAGTGCTTTGGGATAGCTAAGCATCCTGGCAGTGTCAAAGATGGTGCGCTCGAGTGTGGTCGCCCGCAAACCCTGAACCTGCACCACATCGTCCTCGGTGAAAGTTTCTGTGTGTCCTCGAACGTCCTTGCCCCAGCGGTCGGAGGAAGGCCTGGTTTGGTGCAGAACATGAACTTTGTCATCAACACCCCACACGAACAGACCATGGAGCCTTGCTGCCGACAAATGGCTGTAAACGAAACCACCTGTTGACGTGGTCAGCGTCCCATGCGCATGTGCCACGATCCGCTCCCTGGCCTGCCTCCTCGGCCCCAAGGAGTTCCACTTGCTGGCCCTGATATAGCAGCCATATCTCAAGCGATGCAGTTCACCGGCCTCCACAAGCGCCCTGATATTTCGACTGTTGAGACCGAATCGGAGTAATTCATCGGTCCTCCAGATATACCCACGCACAGGAAGCGGGCGGACTATCGGGGCGGTGCTTTCACGCGATGACGGCGGCTGCATCGGCTCAGCATGGCAACCAAACATACAGTCGCTAAAGAGGTGCGCGGCGCTATGTGGAAATCCGAGCGCCGAGGCCGCGGGAACGGTGCGAATACGCCGAAAGTTTGCCCACGAAGGCGCACGTTTCCAGCGAAGTCAGAAACAGCGCCGGGCTACGATCGGGATGTGGGCGAGACTTCTGACTTCAAGGCTGCGGCCAAGACGTGGCAAACCATGGTGGACACCAACCAGGCGTTGCTTCTGCGCAAGTCCGGACACGACGTCCATTGGTGGGCCGAAGAGGGCCGCGCCAAGGGCTTGAAGAACGACGCCGGGCTCCGCGACTGGATGCGCGACGAACACGGAATCACGGGCTACGCGCAATACGCAGTCTCGTGGGAAATGTTCGGCTACCCCGAGTTCATGCTCCGGGACGCCGATGAACTCTTTGACGGCCAATACGCCAACCACCCCCAGTTACGTCCCATAGCGGACGCTCTGATGGCATGGTCCGCTGAGACCGACGGCGTAGTGATCCAGATGCGCAAGGGCTATGTTTCGCTTCACAGCCCTCGGCGGAAGTTTGCCCAGGTCACCCGGACCAACAAAACCACCGTTGATATCGCCCTGCGTTTGGACGCTCCAGCCGAGGGCAGGCTCGAGGCCGTGAAGGTTCGGGAGGGAGACTCCTTCGACCGCCGGGTACGGCTGAAATCCATCGACGACGTCGACGACGAGCTACTCGGCTACCTCGCCAAGGCGCTGGACCAGAACAGCTAGAGGGCAAGCCCAGCGCGCCGGGTTCGTGGGAAACCTGCCGTATCGCCGAAGGTTCCGGGCGAGCACACAAGGTTCCAGCGAACTCGCGCAATACAACTATCGCCTCGCACTCCCGTAGAGCTGTCGCACCAGGTGCTCGATGTCGGGCTCGTGCAAGGACAGGTCGGCAACCTCGGCTGTGCTGGAAATCGCAGCAAGCACGGTGGCCGCTGAGAGCCTGCGCGGATCGAAGGAAACGCTGTGCCTGATTCCATCGGCCTCGATGCCCTCGTGCACTGCGCCGTCAGGCAGCGTAAAGAGAGCAGCGGAGTGCACGGGGGCGGTGAGGTCAACCACCATGGTGCGCACGGCTCCGGCCACCTCAGCCAAACCGGTGAGCGGACCGTCGTAGGCGATTGCGCCGTCGTCGACTACCAGGACGCACTGGCATAAACGCTGGATGTCGCTCATGTCGTGCGTGGTCAGCAGCAGCGTGGTGCCGTTCTCGCGGCGCTCAGCGTCCAGGAACTGACGCAGTTTCTCTTTGCTGATCATGTCCAGGCCAATGGTCGGCTCGTCCAGGATCACCAGCTCCGGCCGGTGCAGCAGGGCAGCCGCGACCTCGCCCCGCATCCGCTGGCCCAAGGAAAGTTGCCGTACAGGCGTGGTGAGGAACTCCCCCAGGTCCATCTGATCGGCCAGCTCACGGAACCTGGGCCGCCAGTCGGCCTCGGGCATGCGATGCATGGCGCCGAGGATCGGGTAAGAGTCCTGCAGGGGGAGATCCCACCAAAGCTGCGAGCGCTGTCCGAACACGACGCCGATCTTCCGGGCCAACGCTTTACGCTGAGGCACCGGGTTGAACCCGCAGACGGTCACGCGTCCCGAGCTTGGCACCAGGACACCCGTCAGCATCTTGATGGTGGTGGACTTGCCTGCCCCGTTGGCTCCGATGTAGCCGACGGCCTCCCCTGGTTCCACTGTGAAGTCGATCCCACGGACCGCGTGAACCGTCTTCTTGCGTCGCCGGAACCGCCCGACCGACTCCATGACTTGGAATTCCCGGCTCAGGTTTTCCACTTCGATGATGGGCATGTCAGCCTCCTGCGCCGGTGTACTTTTTGATGGCCGCCCGCCAGAGGAGCAGCATGAGTCCGCTAAGGACGACGGCGGCTGGCAGTCCCAGCCACCCCGTCCAGGCCGGGATCCCGGCTGGGCCGTCGAGGTCGAGGATGACCAGGCTGGGAGCGTAGGCCACCAACGTTGCCGGGATGACGAACGTGAAGAAGATTTGGATTGGGAAGAACAGCGCCGCTCCGGGCATGGAGGCCACATACCGCCCTCCGTAGGTGAAAGCATTGGCGAATTGCCTGCCGTCGAGGATCCAGAATTGCATGGCTCCAGCGCCAAGGAAGAGTGCGCAGAAGATTGCCGCCCCCGCAAGGGGCGTGATGAGGGCAAACGTGACCTTGGCAGGGTCCCAGTCGATTTCCGTGAGCAGGAGCGCTGCAATAAGCGCAGCCACTGCGAAGATCAGCCGCCCGACGCGTCTCAGTTGGAAATCGGAGGTCGCCAATTGGAGCAGGACAGGCAAAGGCCGAACCAGCAGTACCTCCAACTTGCCGGACCTGATGGTCTCGGACATGGAATCGGTCTCCCCCATCAACAGGTCACCGAGTGCGAACGACACCGAGGCGAGCCCGAATACCAGGAGTGTCTGGGCCAGGGTCATGCCGCCGAACGTGGAGACGTTGTGGACGATCGCGTAGAGCTCCACGAACTCAGTTAATCCCAGCAGGACTTGCCCGGCAACGTCGGAGAGGAAACTGCCCCGGTAGGCGAGCTGCGAGCGCAGCCGGGCGGAGACAAGGAGTTTGAGGAGGACCAAGTTAGTGACCGGGGCGTGAGGGTCCCGGGTTTCTCGCCGAGAGGTCGCGCGCGGACTAGCCACCTTGCACCACCAGCCTCCGCGAACCGAAGCGGACCATCACCTGCACAACCCCAAGCAGCACGGCCAGCCAGAAAAATTGGAGACCCACCATGGCAAGGCTTTCGGCGCCAACGGTCCTTCCCGCGAGAATGTCCACCGGGGTCTGCAGCATTGACGGGAACGGTGTTGCCCGGGCGAAGTCGAGCAGCCAGTCAGGAAACCAGGTCACGGGCACCAGGAACCCGGACAGCAGGTTCATCAGGACCATGTACAGCATCCAGAAACCGCGGATTTCGAGCACCCAGAAGGACAACAGATTGATGGCGAAGAAGCCCAGAAAGTTCAGGGATACGGCAGCCACGATCGACACGAATCCCAGCAGGTAGGGCCCGGGACTTCCGGGCATCGCCAGCCCTGTCACCAGGGCTCCGACGATGAGCGGCGGTAACCCGCGCGGCAGCACGTCGAAGGCGGCGCGGCCCAGGTCTTGAGCCCAGTAGGACGCGGTCAGGTTGACTGACCGGGAAAGGTCGACGGCGACGTCCCCCGACTTCACGCGGCTTGCCAGCTCAGTGTTGCCGAACAGTCCCAAAGGTGTCAGGAGCGCCTGACCCAACCACACATAGGTGGCGGCCTCCATCGCCGAGTATCCACCGATGGCCCCACCCGCCGTCGTAATGGCGCTCAGCAGCAGCGACGCCCGGATGAGTCCGAAGACCGAGTTGGTGAAAGCGCCGGCGACGGCGGCAGTACGGTACGTGGAATGGCGTCGGAATGATGACTTGGCCAGCTCCCAATACGCACGCACCGGTCGAGTCTATTACGACACACAAACCCACCTGACTAAAGCCGTGAATTCGCGGCCCGGTGTCCACAACCTCCGGCCGGACGGCAGGCATCCGGAAGCGTGCGTCAAAGCGGCCGGACGGCAGGCATCCGGAAGCGTGCGTCAAAGCGCAAAGTGGGCCCACACCGTCAGGGTTCCCTGGCCGAGCTTGCGAGGCTAGGGGGACGGCGGGGTACACGCGGAGGATGTCTGCCGTCCGGTAGACCAACCAGGGACTTACGCGTCGGCGAATTCCTCGGACTCCTCGAACTCTACGGCCGCGACTATCTCCTTGGTCTCCGGGTGAATCATGAAGGCCTCGTCGTCATCTTCCACCATGATGTAGTCGCCGTGGTCGGTGGAGAAGTGCCAGGCGAGGGTCTTCACGCCGTCGTGCTCGTAGTTGGGATCGCCCATGGTGATCTTTTCCAAGGCGTAGCCAGCCACGTCGCAGAGTTCGCGGATGATGACCTCGAACTCGGGGGCGTTGGCGAGGGCTTCTTCGTCGGCTTCGGCCTGGCGCTCGGCGAGGTCCGGGATCTGGGCGACGCGTTCGGCAATGTGCGCTTCGATTTCTTCGTCCGAAAGAACCAGCAGTTCGGACTGGCCGCGAAGGTAGGCAGCGTTGAGCTCGATGATGTCCTCTTCTTCCAGCAGTGCCTCGAACTCGCCGTCGAGCTCGTCCAGGGTAACTACAGCCGCAGGCTGCGTTTCGGACTCGTCCAGGTCGCCGTCGAGGTAGGCCTCGGCTTCATCTTCGGTTAGGGCGTCGAAGGCCGCGGCGGTGCGGTTGAAGAGGTCAAGGTGCCGGGTGGCTCCCATGCCCTCGAGCCCGGCGCGGATGTAGGCGTCCACTTCTTCACGCTCCGGTGCGGTGAAGACGTACTGGGCGAAACCGCCGGACAGCGCCTGGGTCAGGTAGAAGTCCACAAAGTAGCTGTTGAGCGCAGGGGTCGAGATTTCGTCACTGTTGAGGAGCTCCGCGTACATCTCGTTCACCACGTTGACGTTGGAATCCACTACATCCGCACTGCCGGCTTCGAAGCTGGTCTTGCTCAGGATGACGGGGTACTCGTTGGTAGTCATGGGGAATCCTCACTGCTGAAAGCTGATGGTGCTCCGGACACTTTCAACGTACGCGTGGGAGCGGCGCGGCAATCGAGGAAGAGGTTAACGGAGGGCGAAGTTTGGGAGCTGTTTTCTGCTGACTAAGATTGAACAGATATCCTCCTGCCGAAAGTAGCCCTACGCATGCCGTCCCACACAGACGAAAACTGGGAACTGGCCATTCAGACTCCTGCCATCACGGACCGCTCGCTCGCGGCCGGATTGGCCTATGCCATGGGCAGCCGCGTGAACGGGATTTCTTTCGACGCGGCTACGGGCCTCCTGATGGGCAAGGTCCGCGGCACAGGTCCGCAGCCTTATTCGACGTCGGCAAAACTGGTGCGTAAGCCCAGCGGCTGGAGCTGCACGGTGGGTATCTGCAGCTGCCCGGTCCGCAAGGACTGCAAGCACGTGGCCGCGTTGCTCTTCACTGCCGAAGATCACCCCACCATCCGCGCCCAACTTCTTTCCCAGGCTCCCGGAATTCAAACGTCGAGGGTGGGCTCCGGCCAACAAGGCGGCTCGGCACGTCCTGCGTGGGAACAAGCCCTCAACAGGTTGATCGCGAAACCTGGCACAGCTCCGAGCGCTGCCGGCATCCAGCTTGCGCTTCAGTTCGAGGTGGAAGAGCCTGCGGCCCACTTCTCCTATACAGGCCGCCGCGACCCCATGCGCAGCGTCCGCCAACTCAAGGCCCGCCCGGTCATGATGGGCGCCAAGGGCAAGTGGATCCGCGGCGACGTCTCGTGGAACAACCTGAGCTACGTCAGTTTCCGGCGTGAATTCAATGAGGTCCACGTCGAGTGGCTTCAGACTTTCCTCGCGGCACACGGCTCCAGCAACGGCCGGCAGCAACCGTCCGGTGCCATGTGGTTGAGCCTGAACGATTTCGCAGCCAAGAACCTCTGGACCCTCCTCGCCGATGCCACCAAGGCCGGCATTCCGCTCATCCACTCCGCTGGTAGCGAGCCTGTCCGCGTCGAGTCGCAACCCGCCGTCGTCGGACTCAGTTTGGCGCGGCTGGAAGCCGCTCCGGACACCGCAAAGCAGGAAGCACCCGACGGCGGCCTACAGCTCGCGCCGTCCGTGACCTTGGGCGGAGCGCCCGTGGATCCGGGGTCCGTGGGTTTCCTGGGCAAACCGGCCAACGGAATCTTCTTCACGCATTCCGGGGAAACCCTGCCCGGCGTGCCACAGCAGAAGAATCTCATCACCCTTGCGCCCATTGAGGGTGGCATCAGCGATGAGCTGCTGGAGTTCGTCATGGATGGCGACACACTTCAGATCCCGGCCGAGGATGAGAGCCGGTTCCTGACCTCGTTCTATCCGAAGTTGCGGCAGTCCACGCCGGTGCAGGCCGCGGATGAATCGGTGGAGCTGCCCACACTGGCCGTCCCCACCCTGTCCCTGCTGGCCAATTACGGCAACGACCACAAGGTCCGGCTGCATTGGGAGTGGCACTACAAGTCCGGAACCTTGGTCACCGCGCAGCCGTTGTGGCGGCACCCGGATGACCGGGGCTACCGCGACGACCTTGAAGAAGCGCGGATCCTCGAGTCACTCGGACGTCCGTGGGATGTGGTCCCTGCGCTGGCCGAATCGGCAACGGGTGGCTGGGGTGCGCCCCGCATCGCTGCCTCCGCTGAGCTCGGCGGCTTGGACACACTGGCGTTCACCGAAGAGGTGTTGCCCGCGCTCAAGGACCTGCCGGACGTCGTGGTTGAAACCTCCGGCGACATCGCCGACTACCGCGAAGCAGCCGAAGCGCCGGTGGTGTCCATCTCCACGAAGGAAACGGCGAGCGGTGACTGGTTCGACCTCGGCATCGTGATCACCCTGGAAGGCGAACCCGTCTCCTTCGCGGCTGTGTTCTCCGCGCTTGCTGCCGGAATGAGCCGCATGCTGCTGCCCAGCGGCGCCTACTTCTCGCTTGATCTTCCCGAGCTGCACCAGCTCCGCGCCCTGATCGACGAAGCCCGCTCCCTGCAGGACAACCCGGACAACAAGGACGGCACCCTGCAGATCAGCCGCTTCCAGGCCGGGCTCTGGGATGAGCTCGCCCAGCTGGGGATCGTTGACGAGCAGGCGGCCGCGTGGCGTGAAGCAGTTGGTGGACTGCTCGACGACGGCGTGACCGGGCTGCCACTGCCGGCAGGCCTTAACGCTGAGCTGCGTCCGTATCAGCTCGAGGGTTTCAACTGGCTCAGCTTCCTGTACAAGCACAGCCTCGGTGGCGTGCTGGCTGATGACATGGGCCTGGGTAAGACCGTGCAGGCGATCGCGTTGATTTGTGCGGCGAAGGACCTGGCTGCGGAGACTGCTGCCGCCGCCCAAGGTGATGCCTCGGCGGTGGCGCCGAGGGCTCCATTCCTGGTTGTTGCGCCCACGAGTGTTGTGAGCAACTGGGCTGCTGAAGCGCAGCGCTTTGCTCCGGGGCTCGTGGTGCGGACCGTCGGTGAAACCTTCGCCAAGAGCGGGCTGGCACCATCCGAGGCGTTGGCGGGCGCCGACGTCGTTATTACTTCCTATGCCCTGTTCCGGATTGATTACGATGCCTACGCCTCCTTCCAATGGGCAGGGCTGATGCTGGATGAGGCGCAGTTCGTCAAGAACCACCAGTCCAAGGCGTACCAGTGTGCACGCAAACTGCCGGCCCGTTTCAAGCTGGCCATCACGGGCACGCCATTGGAGAACAACCTCATGGAGTTCTGGGCGCTGACATCGATCGTGGCGCCGGGACTGTTCCCGAGCCCCAAACGGTTCGCCGAGAACTACCAAAAGCCGGTCGAAAAGAACGGTGACTCCGCGCAGCTGGGCAAGCTCCGGCGTCGTGTGCGTCCGCTCATGATGCGCCGCACCAAAGAGCAGGTCATCAAGGATCTGCCGCCCAAGCAGGAGCAAATCCTGGAAGTGGTGCTGAACCCGCGGCACCAGAAGGTCTACCAGACGCACCTGCAACGTGAGCGGCAAAAAATCCTTGGGTTGATCGATGACGTCAACAAGAACCGCTTCACGATCTTCCAGTCGTTGACGTTGCTGCGTCAGCTCAGCTTGGATGCGTCGTTGGTGGATTCATCGCTGTCCGGGGTGCGGTCATCCAAGCTGGACGTGCTTTTTGAGCAGCTGGAGGATCTCATCTCCGAGGGCCACCGGGCACTGATTTTCAGCCAGTTCACAGGGTTCCTGGGCAAGGTTCGGGAGCGTTTGGATGCCGAGGGCGTTGAGTATTGTTATCTCGATGGCAGCACCCGCAACCGCGGCGATGTGGTCAGCGAATTCAAGAACGGCGCCGCTCCGGTGTTCCTTATTTCGTTGAAGGCAGGTGGTTTCGGGCTCAACCTGACCGAGGCCGATTACGTGTTCCTGCTGGATCCCTGGTGGAACCCGGCATCAGAAGCTCAGGCCGTGGACCGAACGCACCGCATCGGGCAGGCCAGGAACGTGATGGTCTACCGCCTGGTCGCGAAGGACACCATCGAAGAGAAGGTCATGGCGTTGAAGGCCAAGAAGTCACAGCTCTTCGCGGATGTGATGGAGGGAGACGCGCTGGCTGGCGGCTCGCTGACGGCGGACGACCTGGCGGCGCTGTTCGCGGAGTGACCTCCCCGAACAGCGCAGCACTGGTTTAGTCGGCTCGTGAGGCAGCTGACTGGATGACCTTGGCGAGGTCGCGGGGGCGGCTCCACATAGGCCAATGTCCCGTCGGTAGGTCAATGACGTCGAGATGCTCGATGTTCGCGACTTCAGCAAACATGGCATGGCCTGTGTGGGCCAACTCCAGCACCTGCGCGCCAGGGATGGAGCAGCACACCAAGGTGGTCCGGACCTTGCGGCGGGCATCGTTCCGCAGCTCGACGGGCTGACGAAGCACGGGGCCAGGCTCAGGGACGGCCCGGGCACGAAAACGCTCGAGGACTTCTGTGCTCAAACCTTCGAGGCTGGCCTGCTGTGCGAGGACTTCGAGGGACGGCAGCGGGAGCTCCTCCAACCCTTCCGGGAGATCAGGGGCGAAGACGCTCCCTGTCGCAAGGGGGCCGGAGTCGACCCACACCACGCCATGAACAAGCTCAGGATGTCGGTCAAGGACAAGGCTGACAGGGGCGTTGGCCCCACTGTGAGCGACGATTGTCGCGGGCTGATCTTCGGAAGTACCGAGTCCGGCAAAGATGTCCAGAATGGCTGCAGCTTGATCGTCGAGGGTCTTCGTCGCCCGTTGAGGGTCGTCCCCATCGAGACCCGGAAGTGTCACCGCAACTGCACGGGAGTGGTCGGTTTCCAGGTGTTCAAGGACTTCATCCCACGCCCAGGCGCCCAGCCAGTGGCCGGCGATGAGGATGATATCCGGACTGCTTGTAGTTGTTGTCATATCACTACCCTCGCAGGCGCCAAGGACAAGTGTGTGTCACTATTTATGTCATGAATTTAGAGCGGCCTGAACGGTGAAGCGAACAGAACGCCTCCATGCTCTGTCCGAAATGCTTCGCCGCAGCGGAACGCGGGGGGTCTCCGCCGAGCGGCTGGCGAGAGAGTTCGAAGTGTCCGTACGCACAGTCAAGAGGGACCTGGATGCGTTGGAGAGCAGCGGTGCCCCCGTATGGTCGCGCCCAGGGCCGGGCGGTGGCTACGGGTTGGCCGCTGGCGCTTCCCTGCCGCCCGTAAGCCTGTCCCCAACGCAGGCCGTGGCGCTCATGGCAGCCGTGTCTGCTGCACCCGACGCCCCCTATGCCGATCTGGCAGCAGCCGGGATCCGGAAGATCGTAGATGTCCTCGATCCCAAGACCCGAGCAAGAGCCGACGAGCTTGCTGGCCGTGTCTGGGTTAATGCGGGTCCCCCATACTCGCGCACGATCAGGTCGGCTCTGGAGCAGGCGATGTCCGAGCAGCGGGTAATCCGCATCCGCTACACATCGAAGGACGGGAGCACGACCATCCGCGACGTCGAACCCGTGCTGTTCGCCTCAACGAACGGCCAGTGGTACTTGGTTGGCTGGTGTCGACTCCGCGACGCCATGAGATGGTTCATCGTGTCGCGCATCGATCGGGCCAGCGTAACCAAAACGGCTTGCGACGGCCATACTATCCACGAGGTCGGAGAACCCCCTGCGAACGCCAGACCCGTGCACGGTCGGGGCGTGTAAGCCGCGAGCTTCTCAGCTCAGTACAGCTAGTCGTCCAGCCGCACACCACGCAGCAACAACATGGTTCCACCCACGGCTACTGCGGATGCCAGGAACACTCCCGCCGCACCGAGCCCTACCGCCACGACGCCTATCGCGCTGGGCAGGACCACTTGGCCCACCCTGTTACCCGCCAACCGCAAGGCGAGCGCACGGCCACGTTGGCCTTCGGGCGCTTGGGCTGAGAGCCAGGACATGGTCAGTGGTTGGCCGATTCCGAGCCCCAGACCGAGGAATGCCATGACGATGAAGAGCAACCACACGGGCATGGGAATCGCGGCCACCCCCAGCGATACCGTGGAAATGGCCAAGCTGAGGACCAGCAGTTTCATCCTGCCAAGTTTGCGGGACATGCTGCCCAGCCCAAGCCGGGAGACCATGGAAAAAACGGCGCGAACCGTCAGCATCAGACCCACGGTGGCCGCAGTCAGGCCACGTTCGGCGCCGAGTGCCGGCAGGTACACGACGGTCAGGTCCACCACTGCCAGGACAGTAGCACTGGTGGCCAACGCCCGGACGACGCCGGGAGTCCTGAGAAGGGCGGCCGCACTGCCCTTTGGTCCTCCCTTGGCAGTGCGCCTCCCTCGGCTGACCTTCGAGGAAATCACGAACGTGGTCAGGAAGAGCACCAGGCTCATCGCCGTCGCGAGCAGGAAGATCGCGTTGGTGTTCGGGCGAACAGACGCACCGCCAACCACGGATATGGCCAACGGTCCAAGAGCCTGGCCCAGAGAGGCTGCGAAGGTCAGATAACCGAAAGCGGAGTCCAGACGCGTTGACGCCGCATTGTTCGCAACCACAGCCTGCTGTCCCACCACGCAGGCCAACTGCCCTGCACCCAGAAGCGCTGTGCCCGCCACCAGCGCGGGGACTGATGTTCCCCAGAACAGCAGAAAGGCGGAACAACCCAGTACGACGGCGGCCCCGATCGCCATGAGGCGACGCTCACCAAGGCGGTCCACCAGTCCGCCGATGGGCAGGGCGAGCAGTAGGGGAAACACAGCGTAGCTCGCGGCAAGAAGGCCGAGGGCGAACCCAGGAACATCCAGCTCCAGGGCGCGGTACGTGGTGGCTGGCCGGACCAGGAAGGTGACAGCCTGGATGAGGGCCGAGTGGACCAGGAGTGCGGTGGACGAACGCCGTCCGAGTTCGCCGATCATTCGACCACGAGGCCAGTGCTCGAGATGACGCGCAAGGTCTCATCACGTGCGCCAATGACATGATCGAAGGCGACCTTGGCTGCCTTATCCGCATCCTTGGAAACAATGGCTTCGACCAAGAGCCGGTGATTGGCAAGCGCTTCGTCACGGCGTTCGGGAGCGTTGTTGGTGAAGTAGCGGTAGCGTTCAACCTGGCTGGCGATCTGCTCATGGAAGCGCTGGGCCCAGGAGTTCCGCGCAATCCTGGCGATCGCAGCGTGCAGGGCAACCCCGTATTTCATGGCTTCGTCGGCAAACTCCACCATCGCGGCGTTGCGGGCCAGGATGCCGCGCAGTTCCTCAAGGTCCGCCGCGGTGGCGTTGGCGCAGGCCTCACGTGCCATCAGGGATTCCAACGCTGCGCGAACATCGTACAGCTCAGAAATCACCTTCTCATCCAGCGCGGGAACCAGGACTCCTCCGGTGGCCTGCTGTTCCAGCAGGCTCTCGGAAATCAGGCGGCGGATAGCTTCCCTCAGTGGGGTACGGCTGACCTGCAGGGCTGTGGCCATGGCGGGTTCGTAGATGCGCGCACCTGGCTTAAGTTCGAGGCTGAGGATCTGGCGCTTCAGCTCGCCGTAGACAAGGTGCGCCCCCGTATTTCGTGGTTGTTCTGCCATGACGTGCCGCCTTCAGGGAAGTGTACTTGTATACACCTATACACCGCTCTCAGGCGGGTGAGCAAAAGAGATTCAGCTGCGACCACTTAGGCAGCCAGTCGATGCCGTGGGACTCCACGGAAGCGCGACGCGCGAGGTGAGCTTCGCCGTCGGGCCTGACCTTGGCCCCGACGAAAAGTAACCCTCTCTCACCTCCCGAGCCCTTCCCACCCACCCTCTCTCCCTTTCTTCAGAAGAGTGATAGACGGTGCGGCACCAAAGTGTCGGGAGGTGATAGACGGTG
>NZ_JCAXEJ010000020.1:0-99038 GCF_059759005.1 Paenarthrobacter sp. GQ52 | reverse complement strand
CCCTCTCTCACATCCCTCGCGCTTAAATCCAACCTTCTCTCACATCCTGCGTGGACCTCGATCAGCCTGTGGATAACTTCCGACGGCTCAAGGGTTTCTGGGCAAGAATGCCGGTATGCAGAATGCCGCACCACTTCCTCCCCGACTGACCGCCGCACCCTTCACCCTCGACGAGGCCGAGGCTGCAGGCCTAAAACGGTCGCGCTTATGGAACGCGCCAACATCGACGGGGTCAGCCGTGGCGTTTATCGGCCTTCCGATTGGGATTTCGAGCTGTCGGCGGCTGCAAGATCGCTGTCAGCTGCAACTCCCGGGGCATGGATTTCCCATGTAACCGCTGCCCGGATTCATGGCACATTTCTCCCACCCTGGTTATCAGATTCCAACGAATTGCACCTCAGTAAGCCCAGGCAGCTCCCCTCAGTGCGGCGTAAGGGAGTGATCGGACATACGGTAGTAGCCTCCGCGGATGAGATCGAGTACGTACAAGGCATCTGGATGAGCACTCGGTCGCGGACCTGGTTGGATCTCGCGCGACGCCTGCCGCTTCCCGACCTCGTCTGCATGGGTGACCAGCTCATTCGCACTCCCAGGCCGGAGTTCGAAGAATGCGAGACTGCTTTCACCACACTTGAGGCTCTTCGCGATTTGGTGGGCCGACACAAGAATCTGCAGGGCGTTGTTCGGGCAAGAGAAGCACTCGACCTCATGCGGGTGGGCGCCGATTCCGCACCCGAGTCGCTGCTCCGCTTGGCGATGTTGGACGCGGGAATTCCCGAACCGGAACTGCAGGTGCAGCTCCGACAGAATGATCCGTTCTCCCCGTCCGCGGACCTGGGCTTTCGTGCTCGGCGAGTAGCCCTCCAGTACGACGGCGGTCATCACCACGAGCGGGAACAAATATTCAGCGATCGGCGGCGCGACAAAGCATTCGAAGCAGCAGGCTGGACGGTCCTCAAATTTGGCAAGAATGACTTGGCAGACAACTTTTCGGCGGCCACGCAGAAGATCAAAAGCGCTCTGCGATCAGCATGGCAGGATCCGGCGGTCAGCGCGGGCTTTTCCCGAGGGACCTGAGAGAGCATCCCCACCAAACCCGAGGGACATGAAAGAGCGACCCCACCAAACCCGAGGGACATGAAAGAGCCCCCACCAAACCCGAGGGACATGAAAGAGCATCCCCACCAAACCCGAGGGACATGAAAGAGCGACCCCACCAAACCCGAGGGACGTGAGAGAGCGTTGGGATGCAAAAATGCCCGCCACCTCGAGAGGCAACGGGCATTCACGCTTGATGAAGTATCTCTACTTCTTATTGCGGCGCTGGTGGCGAGTCTTACGAAGCAGCTTGCGGTGCTTCTTCTTGGCCATACGCTTGCGGCGCTTCTTAATAACTGAACCCACGAAAGTTCCTTACAAACTAGAAGTTCCTGTCTGTTGGAACAGATCCGCGGAAGCAGACAAGTACAACTGACAGATTCTTACATTGACGTAAAACGTTCCTTAACAGAGTACCGCTTCAAAGGGGCACCCTATGACCACGGTCCGCGGGACGGACTCATGAAACCCTCAGGCGGTCTCGGATTGCCCGTCCACCACGGCACCTTTGAGGTACTGGGCGACGGCCTCTTCAGGAACCCGGAAGGAACGGCCGAACCTTACGGCGGGCATTTCCCCTGAGTGGACCAAGCGATACACGGTCATTTTGGAAACACGCAGGACATCGGCCACCTCGGCCACCGTCATGAAACGCGCATTCGAGAAGTTAGTCTCCGCGGACATTTCCCATATTCCTTTGCTCTCAGACAGTAGGACACCCCCAGTGGAACGGTGTGCCGATGCTGAGCCATCAAACAACCATGTGCTAGATACTCTAGAGGCTGATGGTGCCAATGTGAAAGAGCCTCCAGTAACTTGGGGACAACCCCACGCTCGGGCTACCGGATCTACGCCGCAACCACCGCACGACGCTTCCGTGCCGACGCTGCGAGCTGCTCCAACACGGAGGCCGTCACATCCCATTCCATGCAGGCATCCGTGACGCTCTGGCCGTAAACAAGCTCCTGCTCCCCCGCGAGCTGCTTGGCCACATCCAGGTTCTGCGCCCCTCCCACCAGGAAGCTCTCCAGCATGACGCCGGCAATCGGCGAGGTTTCCCCCGCTTCGAGCTGCGCCCCGATTTCCAGTGCAACCTCGGCCTGCCGGTGATGGCTCTTGCCACTGTTGGCGTGGCTGGCATCCACGATCAAGCGCGGGTTCAGCCCCTTCGCTGCGAGCTTGGATGACGCAGCTGCCACATCGGCAGCGGAGTAGTTGGGACCCTTGCGTCCGCCGCGGAGGATCACGTGGGTGTCCGGGTTGCCTGAGGTCGCTACGAGAGCCGCGCGGCCGTCGTCGTCGATTCCCAGGAAGGCCTGCTCAGCGGCGGAGGCACCGCAAGCGTCGATGGCCACCTGGAGATCGCCGTCGGTTCCGTTCTTGAAGCCGATAGGCATGGACAGCCCGGATGCGAGCTGGCGATGGATCTGGCTCTCCGTGGTGCGCGCGCCGATCGCGCCCCACGAGACGAGGTCAGCCATGTACTGCGGGCTGATGGGCTCCAGGAATTCGGTGGCAGTGGGCAAACCCAATGCGGTGACCTGCTTCAGGAATCCGCGGGCTGCGCGCAGGCCCGCGGCGATGTCGTGGCTGCCGTCCAGGTGGGGATCGTTGATGAGACCCTTCCAGCCAACAGTGGTGCGCGGCTTTTCGAAGTAGGTCCGCATGACGATCAGCAGGTCTTCTTTGTGCTTCTCGGCCTGGCTGACCAACCGGCGGGCGTATTCGAGACCAGCCTTGGGATCGTGGATGGAGCACGGGCCAACGATCACCAGGAGGCGATCGTCCACGCCGTCCATGATGGCGCGGACCTGGTCGCGGCCACGGTCGACGACGGCAGCCGAGCGGCCGTCGAGCGGCAACTCGGCGATGAGGTCCTGCGGGGCGGGAAGCGGCTCGAATCGGGCAACCCGCAGATTGGAGGTAGTGGGCTGAGCAGCGGCTCCGGATTCAGCGGAGTCGAGCGATGCGGTGGGTTCTGCGGCGATGCTGGTCATTTCTGGGTCCTGTTCCGGGATGCGGAGCGGGCCCCTTTTCAGAACCCGCCGGATATGGCGAAGGGCAGAGAATAATCTCTGCCCTGTTGGCTCTGAAGGAAAGTTGGATGCGTGTCAGTTAGACGCGGGCCCCTCCAGAGCCAACGAAAAATACGCATACCAACGCTTAGTCATAGCCACACCATAACCGCGGTTCTTCACAGCAGGCAAATCGCGCCCATCAAGATGACAGCAGTTTGCGCAGGAACTGCAACTGCTTGATCCAGTGGTGCTCCTGCCCGCCCTCGTGGTTGTTGAAACGGTAGACCTCAATGTCCTTCTCAGGCGCACCGCCTTGTCCTGGTGAGCCGGTGCCGTAGCTGTTGAAGCTGGCGAACACCGTTGACGGAGGGCAGATATCGTCCATCTGCGCAGCGGAGAACAGCGCCGGGACCGTGGCCGCGCGGCCCAGGTGGACGCCGTCGAAGTAGTTCAGGACGGCCAGCATGGGCTCATACTTTTCGCGGTGCCGTCCCAAAAATCCCGCGATCTCGGGGTACGGGCCACGGGGAGTGATGTCGATCGCGCGAGCGAAGTCCTGCAGGAACGGGACGTCGGGCAGCGCGGCGATAACGCCGTCGAGCCTTCCGGCCGTCAGCCCGGCAGCAGCAACAGTGATGCCGCCACCTTGGCTGACGCCGGTCAGCACCACCTTGGAAGGGTCGACGGCGGGATGGTTCTGTGCCGCTTCTACCGCGCGGAAGGCGTCCACGTAGACCCGACGGAAGTAGTAGTTGTCCTGGTGATCGGCACCCCGGGTCATGAGTCCGGCGTAGTTGATGCCACCGGCGGACGGGTGCGGATCCGGAGTGTCGCCGGCAACGCCACCGTAGCCTTGTCCGCGCGTGTCCATGATGAAGTGCACGTAGCCTGCCTGCGCCCACCGGGTGTTCTGGTTGACCAGGCCCCTGCCACCGGAGTAGCCGATGTACTCCACAACCACGGGAAGCTGCTCCCCTGGTTCAAGCTGCGCGGGTACGTGTAGCCAGCCCTTGATGCGGCCTCCCCCGAAGCCGGAGAAAGTGACATCGAACGTGTTGATCACACTGAGGTAGTTGTCCACCGGCTCAAATACCGCATCGAGCGGGAGTGCGCGGGCATCTGCGATGGTGCGGTCCCAGAACTCCTCGAAGTCACCTGGTGCAGTTGCTGTGGAGGTGTAGGTGCGGAGCTGATCAAGGGGAAGGTCAAAGAGGGGCATGGTCCATTCCGGTTCAGGTGGGTCTGACTGGGCAGATTCAGGCTGGGGGCTGTCGCGTCCACTAGTGGACATCCTACGTCATCTGAATCCTACAATTTGTAGCTGCTTGAATCGTTACATATTGAGGGTGATAGAGCTAAACTGAACATAGCCGATCGCGGGAAAGCGCTTGCTGAGGTGTAGCGTAATCCCGCCCGAGCACTTTTGTGAAGACCCCGACGACTACGTCACGCGCCGTCGTCGCCGCGCCAGCCTAGGAGAGCAATGGACACCCAGTCCGCCAGTAGTCCAACACCCTTCGCGACTGCCGCTGCCACCGGGACCGCCCCTGCCAGGATCGCCCTCGTGGGGGTTCACGGTTTCGGCACACACCATTTGCGGAACCTCGACCGGCTCAGCAGCCAAGGCAAAGTGAACCTTGTAGCCGTGGCCGACCCGAATCCCCCGGCACCCGGAGATCTGCCCGCGACAGCAGCCGTCCATACGAACCTGGACGAGCTGCTGGCCGGCGAGCATCGTCCGGATGTCATCATCGTGGCAACCCCCATTCAGACCCATGCTCCGTTAGCCCTATCTGTGCTCGCCGCAAAGGCGGATTTGTATTTGGAGAAGCCCCCCGTTGCCTCTATGAGCGACTTCCTCCGTCTCCAGGAAGCGGCGGGACAGGCTGGCCGCAGTGTCCAAATCGGTTTCCAAAGCCTCGGATCCCGCGCCCTCGCTGCATTGCAAAAACTGGCGGGCGGGGAATCCTCGGAAGAGCTACCAAGCATCGGCAACCTGAAGGGTATAACTGCTACGGGCCGTTGGGTCCGGGATCGTGCCTACTACAAGCGCTCCCGCTGGGCAGGCAAACGCAGCCTCGACGGCGTGGATGTGGTTGATGGCGTCGCCACCAATCCGTTGGCCCACGCAATCGCCACGGCGCTCCGCATCGCCGGAGCGCGGGAAGCGAAAGACCTCGCGTCTGTGGAGACGGATCTTTACCGCGCGAACGATATCGAAGCGGACGACACCTCTGTGATCCGCTTGCGCACCATTGGCGGTTTGCCCATCACGTGCGCCCTCACCCTCTGCGCCACTGAATCCGTGGAACCCTACGTCACACTCCACGGAACGGAAGGTTCGGCGGTATTCCACTACACAGAAGACCGCGTAACAGTCCACACGGAGGCGGGCGAAACCTCTCACACCTTCGGACGGGACGACCTCACGGAGAACCTTCTCCAGCACCTGTCCAAGGGCACGCCGCTGCTAAGCCCCCTCGATCACAGCGGCGCGTTCATGCGGGTTTTGGAAGCTATCCGCACGGCCGTGGCACCCGCGTTGATTCCCGGGGAATACGTCGAATGGGTAGGAACAGGCGAGCAAGCCCACGCGGTGATCCCGAACATCGAGGACATCCTGGAACGCGCCACCCGATCCCATGCCACCTTCTCCGAACTGGGGCTTCCTTGGGCGCGGCCGACCACCGCAGGCGCCGAAGCACTCTTCTCCCCCGACGCCACCCCGACCGACGCCGCTGCACTTCCCACCGCAGTCCTCCGCTCCGGAAGCAACCTCGAGCCCGGCCTCTCCCCGCGGCCTTACTTGCACCCGGTGTCCACACCAGCCGGCATCGTGGTCACGGACCACCTGCCCTCGGACCATGTGTGGCACCTCGGTGCGGGCTTCGCACTGCAGGACGTCAACGGGAGCAACTTCTGGGGCGGTCGCAGCTACCGCAGGACGCCCGGAAAGTACGTGGATTTGAAGGACCACGGCAGGATCGAGATAGCGAGTGTCGCCCGGGAAGAAGACGCCACCACGCTTGACCTCAACTGGCTCGCATCCGACGGCAGCCTCGTCCTCAACGAACGGCGCTCCCTGAGCCGCACGCTCCTGGACGCGCGCACATGGCGACTCGAGATCCAGACCCGGCTCACCGCCGTCGTGGATGTTTCCCTGGGCAGTCCCGGCTCCCATGGCGCGGCCGGGAGCGGTTACGGCGGCTTCTTCTGGCGTCTTCCAGTCAATGCTTCCTCGCGCGTCTTCTCCTCCACAGCCGAGGGCGAGCCTTCTGTTCACGGTTCCGTAGCGCCGTGGCTGGCTTGGGCGGGAGAGTTCGACGGCGGCCCGGCCACTCTGGTGTTTGGCGCACCTTCGGAGTCGGCGGACCCGTGGTTCGTGCGGTGCAGCGACTACCCGGCGGTGGGTTCTGCCTTGGCATGGGATGCCGCGGTGGAACTGGCGGCAGGGGATTCCCTCACCCGTACCAACACGGTGTGGATCAGCGACGGCACCTTGGATGTAGCGGAGATCGAGGGCTTGGTTTCAGGCAGATGAGTGCTCGCTGACGCGTTGTGAGGCCCGCCCTGCATGGTATTTGCCATGAATAGCCTGCAGAACGGGCCCCGCAACGCGAAGGCACGGTGTTTGGCAATTACCGGCGGCCCGCTAGGCGCGGCGGCGGGCCGAAAAGCGCCAGAGCAGGAAGCCAATCACGGCCGCGGACAGCATGCCCAACGCTCCCGTGACCACAAGCCCCGTGCGGACGCCGAAGTCCTCCGTGAGCCACCCGGCCAGCAAGCCACCCAAGGCATGGCCACCCAGCAGAAGCGGGAAGTACAGCGCCAGGACCCTGCCGCGCACGCTTGCCCCGGCCTCGAGCTGTACCGCAGTGGCTGCGCTCGTGAGGAACACCAGGGTCATGAAGCCCACGATTATGAGCATCACCACAAACCACTCCTGCGTGGGCATCAAGGCAGCGAGCGCTTGCGTCAGGCCGAAGAGCCCTGCACTGGCCACGATCCCCTTCCGCCCAAAGCGCTTAATCCGTGTTGCCACCAAGGCCCCTGCAAGAGCTCCCAGAGCGCTGACGGTGTTGAAGAGCCCAAAGCCGGCCGGTCCGCTATGCCACACTCCGTCCGCGAACGCCGCGAGAACAACCGGCCCGTTCATGCCGAAGGCACCCAATAAGCCCGCGAGCAGCATGGTCAACAGCAGGGGTGGGCGCGCTCGAACGAAGCGAAAACCCGCGAGGATCTGGCCTTTCCGGGCAGTGGGACCAGGCGCTTCCAAAGAATGGTGCAGCTCCCCCGGCCTGATGGACGCGATCATGACCAAGACAGATACGCCTATCAAAGCGTTGGCAGCGAAGGCCGCCGCCGGACCCGCTTGGGCAATGACCACGCCTGCCAGCGCAGGGCCAGCCATGGCTCCCAGCTGGCCTATTGCACTGTTCAGCCCGATGGCGGCGGGCAATCCTTGGTCGCCCACCACTTCATTGACGAAAACCTGCCGGGCCGGTCCATCGATGGCGCTGGTGATGCCCAAGGCAATACAGGACGCATAGACCACCCAGACGTCCGCGCCTCCCATGGCATTCCACACGGCAAGGCCGGCAGCCAGCAGCGCGGCGACGGACTGGCAGACCAGGAGGATGCGCCGTTTGGGGAAAAGATCCACCAGCACGCCGCTGATGGGACCCACCACCAACATGGGCAGGAACTGCAATGCAACGGCGAGACCTACCGCGGCCGGACTGCCCGTTAGCTGCAGCACCAGCCAATCCTGGGCGAGCCGCTGCATCCAGACGCCGCCACTCCCTACAAGGGAAAGAATGACGAAGATCCGGTAGTTGTGGTGCCTCAGTGGGTAATGCCAGCTCTCCGTGGAACGGGCACGCGACGTAGTGGATTTGGGGCGCAGTGGGAACGGGCGCGGCGACACGGAGGGTTCTGCTCGATTCGGCGGGTTGGGTCGGATCTCAACGATGGGAGCGGATTTTGATCGCAGCTGCGGCAAGGACCAGGGTCCCGGGAACGATGACGAACAGAGCCTGCAGCATCCAAACGAAGACAACAGTCATGAAAACTGCAGCAAGCAATAGCAGCGAACCTGTCCAGTCCCGCAATCCATCAGCCTTGGCCTGCGAGTAGGCAAGCGCCCATCGCTCCGGGCCGGGAACGTCGGCTGGTTGCTGGTCAGCATCGCCACTCCAGTTGACGCCACCGCTCCAATTGGCAGCGATCCGCAGGAAGAGCACTGCGCCTGCTGCAGCCAAAATCAGCGTAGCGGGCAGGATCACCGCTCGGCCGGGCAGTTGACCCACCAGGGCGAGCAACAGGTTAAGGACAATCGCGACGGCGGCTACCGCCGTCGTGATTCCCATCTTCCAGCTGCCGGGAAGCGCACGACGGAAATTCCCCCACAGGCTCCGGAGGGAATCGTCCCTCCCACTGAGGTGCCTTTCCAAGTGCGCGACGCCGGCCGCGTAGGCAGCCGGCGCCGTCACCAAGGGGACGGAGAGGAGGAGCACGATGACTCCCGCCAGGATGGTCTCGGCGAAGAGGGCAAAGCGGTTTACCGGAATCCCGGGGTTTCCCGAAGACTTGCCTGCGGCGTTCATGGTGCTCATTCTCTGTTGTCCTTAGCCTTTGAGGCCCTGCGTCGAAACGCCTTCGACGATGTAGCGCTGGAACACCAGGAAGAAGACCAGCACGGGCAGGAGCGCCAGGACAGACATGGCGATCATGGCACCGTAGTCCGAAGACTGCGTCTGGTCGACGAAGAGCCGCAGCGCGAGCGGGAGCGGGTATTTTTCGGGGGTGTTGAGGTAGAGCAGCGGGCCGAGGAAGTCATTCCAACTCCAGATGAAGGAGAAAATGGAGGTGGAAATCAGGGCCGGCTTCATCAGCGGGAGCATGATGGATCCGAAGATCCGCACGTGTCCGGCGCCGTCGATGCGGGCCGCTTCGTCGAGTTCGGCCGGGAGGCCGCGCATGAACTGGACCATGAGGAACACGAAGAACGCATCCGCGGCGAGGAACTTGCCGATCAGCAGCGGCACGTAGGTATCCACCAGGCCAAGCTGCTGGAACACGATGTACTGCGGGATGATCACCACGTGGAACGGCAGGAGCAAGGTGGCGATCATCATGCCGAAGAACAGGCCTCGGCCGGGGAAGTTGATCCGGGCGAAGGCGTAGGCGGAAATGGACGCCGACAGGACGGTTCCCACCACGGCGCCGACGGCCAGGATCAGCGAGTTGGTAAAGAACGTCAGCGTGGAGACGCCGCCGATTCCTTCCATGGCCGTAACGAAGTTGTCGAAGCTGAAGTTGTTCGACCACAACGCGTTGTTGGCGCCGCCAATCTCGGAGTTCGGTTTGAAGGACGCGGAGATCATCCAGATGGCCGGGTAGAGGACCATCGCCACCAGTCCCAAGGCAACAATGTGGAAGATTGTGCTCTTGATGCGCTTGGCCGTGGTGGACTCGGACTTCGGGTTATACACCGGTGGCGCTGATGGTTTCGTGGGAGCGGGCTGGGTGGGTGTTGCCATGGTTGTCATTTCGAATCACCGCTGTAGTGGACCCAGGACTTGGAGGTCTTGAAGAAGATCAGCGTGATGACGCCGACCACGATCACCAGGAGCCAGGCCATTGCCGAGGCGTAGCCCATCCGGAAGTCGCTGAAACCGCGCAAGTACAGGTAGAGGGTGTAGAAGAGGGTGGAACCTGCCGGGCCGCCTTCACCGTTGGAGATGATGTAGGCCGAGGCGAAGATCTGGAAAGCGTGGATGGTTTCCATGAGCAGGTTGAAGAAGATCACCGGGGAAAGCATGGGCCAGGTGATGTTCATGAACTTCCGGACCGGACCGGCACCGTCCATCGAGGCTGCTTCATAGAGGTCCGCCGGAATCTGCTTGAGGCCGGCAAGGAAGATCACCATGGGGGCACCGAACTGCCAAACGGTCAGCAGGATCATCATGGGCATAGTCATGGAAGGGTTGCCCACCCAACCCCCGAGGTTGATCCCGAAGAACGACAAGCTCTGGTCCACGGGGCCGGCGTCACCGAACATCGCCTTCCAGACAATGGCGATGGACACGGACGCGCCGATCAAGGACGGTGCGTAGAACGCGGACCGGTAGAAGCCCTGGCCCTTGCGCTTGCTGTTGAGCAACATGGCAATCGCCAAAGCGGCGGCGAGTTTCAGCGGGGTACCGAAGATGACGTAGTTCAGGGTCACGCCCACCGACTGCAGGAAACGCTCGTCCTGGAAGAGGGTGGTGTAGTTGTCCAGGCCGATCCACTTGGGAGCTTCGAAGAGGTTGTAGTTGGTGAAGGAGAGGTACAGCGAGGAAATCATCGGGCCTACGGTCAGGGCGATGAATCCGAGCAGCCAGGGCAACAGGAAGGTGTAGCCGGCGCGGGCATCCGCGCCCCGCCGCCGCGACTTGCGCGGCTGCGGGGAGGCGGACGACGACGAGCGCCTGCTCAGGGTTGGGCTTTGAGTCACGAGATCAGTCCGTCAGTCGGGAAAGCCTGGATCAGACGCATGGGTCTGATCAGGCGTTCTGCTTGATGAGGTCTTCGGCTTCCTTGAACCAGGCATCGGCTGCACCGTCCAGGGTCAGCTTGCCGTAGTTCAGTTCGGAACTGACCCGCTTGAAGGAGGCTTCAAGCGTGCCGAAACCGACGATGGGGGGCTCGGGGGCGTCCTTGAGGTACTTCTCGATGGACTTCTCGTAGTCCACCACCAGCTTGTCCGTGCCTTCGAAGGTGGTGCCGTCGCGCTGGGTCTTCGACGCCGGTACACCGCGGGAGGTCTTGAAGATCTGGCCAACCTCGGGATCGTTGACCATGAAGTCGATGAAACGGGCAGCAGCATCCTTGTACTTGGTCTTGGCGCTGGCAACCATGAGCATGGAGGGCTTGAGGAACAGGCCCAGGTTGTCCGGATCGTCAGACGGGACCGGCACAAGCTTGAGTTCCTTGGCACCGCTGTCGCCCAGGTAGCCGGCCATGAAGTTGTCCCACGTGACTTCGCTGGCAGTGACGTTGGAACCCATGGCGGACTTGGGGGCAAGCTGGGTGACCCGCTCTTCAGGAACGAGTGCGGGGGTGCCGCGAAGCTCGGCGGTAGTGTTCCACCACTTCTTGAGGTCGTCCTTGGTGAAGCCCAGCTTGCCATCATCGGTGAACGCCTGGATGTTGTTCTGGCGCAGCCAGATGTTGAACATCCACCACACCCCGGTGTAGTCAGTGCCGCCGTAGAACGCTCCGTTGCCCTTCTGTCCTACCTCGAGCATGAATGCGTTGAACTCTTTGTAGGTCCACTGTCCATCCGGCTCGGCAATGCCCAGGCTCTGGAGCTTGGCGGGATCGTAGTAAACCGCGAAGGCGTTCGTGCTGGTGGGGATGCCGTAGGTCTTGCCCCGGATCTGCCCCGAGGGGAGCAGGGACTTATCGAAGGCTTCCGTATTGATTTTCACGGTGCCCAGGTCAAGAAGCTGATTCCGCTGGCCGTAGTCGCGCAGGTAGGAAAGGTCCCACTGCATGACGTCCGGCAGGCCGCCGCCGGCAGCTTCGGTAGCGCGCTTTTGCCAATATCCAGCGAAGTCTGTGAAGTTTCCGTTCACCTTGATATCCGGGTTCTTGGACTCGAACAAGGCAATCGCCTTGCGGGTACGCTCCGCCCGGTCGTCGTTGCCCCACCAGGTGTAGTTGATGGTGACGGGGTTCTCCGCGGAGCCCGTCTGTCCCGCGGATGAGGACGGGCCACAAGCAGAGAGGAACGCGGCAGATGCAGTGCCGAGAGCCACCGTGGTGAGGAATTTCCTTCTATCGATCATGAGAGCCTCCTTGCTCAGTTGGTGCAAGCATCCAAGTTCTCTACAACGTGGCAGTGATCTCGCTTACACTCGTTCTGAATCGATACAATATCCCTAATCGCGAAAGTGGGCAAGCGTTTTCCAAAGATCGCATTTTCACCGATACGCTGCACTCATACCTTCAGTAGCATCAGTACCAGCACTGCCAACCTGACGAAGGAGTCTCTTTGACCTCCCCCGAAATCCCCCGCAGTCCGTCCGTCTGGAACAGTCTCGACGGCCTCGCTTACGGCGGCGACTACAACCCGGAGCAGTGGCCGGAAGACATCCGGCTCGAGGACATCGAGCTCATGAAAGAGGCCGGCGTCAACTTTCTCAGCGTCGGCATTTTCTCGTGGGGCCTCCTGGAGCCCACTGAAGGACACTACGATTTCGGCTGGTTGGACGAGGTCATGGACAACCTTCACGGGGCCGGCATCAAAGTGGCCCTGGCAACAGCCACTGCTTCTCCCCCTGCTTGGCTGGCCCGCAAATACCCTGAGATTCTCCCCATCACCGCGGAAGGAATCAGGCTGGAGCGGGGCTCACGACGCCACTACACGCCGTCGTCGGCTGTGTACCGCAGGTACTCCACCGCCATGACCCGCGTGCTCGCCGAACGATACAAAAATCACCCGGCCCTGGCGCTCTGGCACGTGGACAACGAACTTGGCTGCCACGTTGGCGAGTTCCACGGCCAGGAGGACGCAGCCGCTTTCCGGTCGTGGCTGGAACGACGATACGGCTCCGTCGAAGCCCTCAACGAGGCCTGGGGTACGGCGTTTTGGTCGCAGCACTACGCTTCCTTCGACGAAATCATCCCACCGGGGGCCGCGCCCACCACCCTCAATCCCGGGCAGCAGCTGGACTTCGCACGCTTCAACTCCTGGGCCTTCATCGACTACTACCGCGAGCTGCTGGCCGTCATCCGCGAGGTCACCCCCAACATCCCGGCAACCACCAACTTCATGGTCTCCAGCGCCACCAAAGCCCTGGACTACTTCGACTGGTCCAAAGACATGGACGTGATCGCCAACGACCACTACCTCGTGGCTGCGGACCCGGAGCGCGAAATCGAGCTCGCTTTCAGCGCCGACCTCACCCGCGGGGTGGCGGGTGGTGCGCCGTGGATCCTCATGGAGCATTCGACGTCGGCGGTGAACTGGCAGCCGCACAACCAGCCCAAGATGCCCGGCGAAATGCTCCGCAACTCCCTCACGCATGTAGCCCGCGGCGCCGACGCCGTCATGTTCTTCCAGTGGCGGCAAAGCAAGGCCGGCTCGGAGAAGTTCCACTCGGCCATGGTGCCCCACGGCGGCCGTGACACGCAGGTGTGGCGGAACGTGGTGGATCTCGGCGATGCGTTGTCCAAACTGGAACCAGTCAAGGGCTCCCGCGTGGAATCCCGGGTTGCGATCGTGTTCGATTACGAAGCCTGGTGGGCCTCGGAGTTGGATTCGCACCCGAGCAACTCGCTGAAATACCTCGATGCCATGCGCGCCTTCCACCGCTCCTTGTACCTGCGCGGGATCACTGCGGACTTCGTGCACCCGTCGTCGAATCTGTCCGGCTATGACCTCATTTTGGTGTGCACCTTGTACGCCGTGACGGACACCGCGGCTACCTCGATTGCTGCCGCGGCTGAGGCCGGTGCCACGGTGCTCATCAGCTACTTCAGTGGCATCGTGGACGAGCGGGACCACGTGCGGCTTGGCGGCTACCCGGGCGCCTTCCGCGAACTATTGGGGGTACGGAGCGAGGAATTCCACCCGCTCTTCCCCGGCACGTCGGTCACGTTGAGCGACGGAACAGTATTTGAACCCGGAACAGCCGGAACCGTGTGGAGCGAGCACGTACACGCCTCCCCGGGCACGGAGGTTCTGGCAACTTTCACCGACTACCCGCTCCACGGCGTCCCGGCCCTGACCCGGCGAACCGTCGGATCAGGTTCGGCCTGGTACCTCGCCACGCTTCCCGACGCCGATGGTCTCGACTCGCTGACCGCCCGGCTCGTGGAGGAAGCAGGGGTGACGGCCGCGACCGAGGTGTCTTCCGGCGTCGAACTTGTCCGGCGGCGCGCCGCCGACGGCCACAGCTTCCTGTTCGCCATCAACCACGGCCAGGAAGACGTTACCGTGAAGGCCGACGGCGGCGAACTGCTCAGTGGCGCACGCTTCACCGGCGTTGTCCCCGCCGGAGCCGTGGCCGTCATCGCGGAAGACTGACCGAAGTAAGTAGCAGATGATGCCGTTATGACGCGTCATAACGACGTTATCTGCTACCCAGTTGGGTGGAAACACAAAAACCGCGCCCCGAGCGGATCACGAATGATTCGCCCGGGGCGCGGTTTCCGTTTCGAAGGGGCTAGCTGATGGCGGACTTCATTTCGTCCACGGCCTTCTTGCCTGCTTCTTCCGGCGAGAGCCTGTTGAACATGACCTCGGAGGTGTACCGCTTGATGATTTCCTGGATGGCGCCTGCGCCCTTCGGCGGGGCTGCCGGAGCCTCCCCGAGTTCTTCCTTGATGGCGCCGATGAAGTCGACCACCTTCACGTCTGCCTTGGCCAGCTTCGGAGCAATTGCCTCGCGGACCTCGGAGTTCGGATACACGCCGCGGTCAGCAAGGAGGATCTCGCCGGCCTTGACGTTGTTGGTCAGGAAATCGATGAACTTTGCAGTCTCTTCCGGGTGCTTGGTCCGCGAAGATGCAGACCAGAACTGCGAGGCTTTGTACCAGAGCCCGGCATCTTCGGCCTTGCCTGTCTTGGAGGGGAACCGGAGGATCTGCAACTCGCCGCCGGCAGCCTTCTCGAGCGCCGGAAGCTGGTTTGACCACCAGAACGCCATGCCGTTCTTACCCGTGGCGAGTCCGCTCTGATCCAGCGGCGCAGCCTCAGCTTCAACGATTTCCGAGGCGGTGGGTACCGCCTTGTTTTCGCTCATCTGCTTCAGAAATTCCCAGTAGCCCTTGATGTCCGAGGGCTCGAAGCCAAGCTTGCCATCCGAGGTGTAAAGCGACTTGCCGTTCTGCCGCAGCCACACGCCAAGGGAGGCTTCATCCGTTCCGTAGGCAGCCGCACCGTACGTTCCCTTCGGGGACTTGGCCGTGACCTCGGCCGCAACGCGTTCGAAGTCCTCCCAGGTCCATGTCTTGTCGTCAGGAAGCGGGACGCCCGCGGCCTGGAAGACTGCCGGGTTGGCGAGGATGGTGGCGGCATTGATGCCCGCGGCTATGCCGGTCAGCCCGTCCTCGCCCTTGCCTGCGTTCAACGCGGCCTCATCGAGCTTGGACGTATCGACGTCGTACTTGGAGAGGTCCAGTAGTGCGCCGCGGGTGGAGTATTCCGTGATGTACTTTTCGTCCATCTGAATGATGTCCGGAGCGTCGTTGGCTGCAACCTGGGTGGCCAGCTTGTCCCAGTAGCCACTCCAATCGCCGTACTCGGGCTTGATCTTGATGTTGGGGTTTTCGGCTTCGAAGGCGGCAATTGCTTCCTGCGTCAGCTGTGCACGCTTGTCCCCGCCCCACCATGAAAAGCGGAGCTCCACCTTGCCGTCGGCACTCTTTGCCTCCGGCCCTCCGCCGCCACCGCAGGCGGTGAGGGCAAGAACTGCTGCAGCTGTGGCCGCAACGAGGGCGGAGGCACGGAGCCTGCGCTTTCCCTTCGGCGCTGACGCGCGGGCTTTTGAGGCAGTTGCGGGGGCGACTGCTTCACCCTTTGGATTCACCGGCACTGTTGTCTCCGATCTTCTTTGATCTCGATGCGAACTGAGAAAGCGTTTTCTCGTTGCGATTATGATACAAGTCACAATCTTGTATTACAAGACGCCGACTTGTTCTAGTTGTTTTATTTGATGCCCGTGGTGGCGATGCCCTTGATGAGGAACCGCTGGCCGAAGAGGAAGACCAGGAACACGGGGAGCAGGGACACAATGGACATCGCGAAGAGCGATCCCCAGCTGGTTGCCGACTGTGAGTCGACGAACGCCCGAAGAGCAACAGGAACTGTGAACATGTCCGGGTCCGTGAGGTAGATCAGGGCGCCGAAGAAGTCGTTCCAGGTCCAGATGAACGTGAAGATGGTGGTGGTGGCCAGGGCCGGAACCATGAGGGGGAGTATGACGCGGAGGAAGATCCTGGGGTGGCCGGCACCGTCAATGCGGGCTGCCTCATCAAGGTCCTTCGGGATACCCCGAATGAACTGGACCATCAGGAACACGAAGAACGCGTCCGTCGCAAGGAGTTTGGGCACAATGAGCGGCCAGAAGGTATTCACCCAGCCGATCTGCGAGAACAGGATGTACTGAGGGACGATCACCACGTGGAACGGCAGCATGATGGTCAGCAGCATGATGCCGAAGAAGATCTTCTTGCCGCTGAACTGCAGGCGGGCGAAAGCATAGGCGGCCATGGAGCAGGAGATCAGGTTGCCAAGGATCGAGCCGAGGACCACGATTGCGGAGTTGACCATGTAGTGCCCGAACGGGTGCGTCAGGGCGGACCAGCCATCGGTGTAGTTACTCATCTCCAGGCTCTCGAGCCACAGGCCGGGTTCGCGGAAGATGAGGTCGTTTTGTCGCAGGGAGGAAACTACCATCCACAGCAGCGGGTAGATCATCACCCCGCCCACGATGATCAGGATGGCGTGCTTCACCAGGCCCTTGATTCGGGCGCTGCGGCTGAAGGCCAGGCTGCCTGGAGATTCGCGGCGTCGCGGGCTCTTGCCGTCCTTCCCTGAGGAGGAATCGGAGGCGGCGGGGAGGGTCTGGAGTTTAGTCATCGTAGAACACCCAATACTTTGAAGCGATGAAGTTGATGGCGGTGAAGACACCGATGATGACCAGCAGGAACCAGGCCATCGCTGAGGCGTAGCCCATATCAAACTGGCCGAAGCCCTTTTGGTACAGGTACAGGGTGAAGAACATGGTGGAGTCGGACGGGCCGCCGTTGCCGCCGGAGACGATGAACGCCTGCGTGAACGACTGGAACGATCCGATGATCTGAAGCACCAGGTTGAAGAAGATGATGGGGCTCAGCATCGGGAGGGTGATCCGCCAGAACTGCTGCAGCGTGGTGGCACCGTCAACCTTGGCTGCTTCGTAATACATCACGGGTATCTGCCGAAGGCCGGCCAGGAAGATGATCATGGGGCTGCCAAAGGTCCACACGTGCAGCAGAATGATGGAACCCAGAGCGGTATTGGGGTCAGAGATCCAACCGGGTCCCTCAATGCCAATCATCGCCAGGACCTGGTTCACCAGGCCGGTGGTGCCGAAAATCTGCTTCCAGAGGATGGCAACTGCCACCGATCCGCCCAGCAGGGACGGCAAGTAGAAAATGGAGCGGTAGAACGGCAGCCCGCGCAACCCCTTGTCCAGGACAAGGGCAATCAGCAGGGCCACGCCCAACTGTAGCGGCACACCCACCAGCACGTACGTGAACGTGACGCGGAGCGAGTTGTGGAGGCGGGCATCACCGAACATGCGGACGAAGTTATCCAACCCCACCCATTCCGGCGGCTGCAGGAGGTTGTAGTCCGTGAAGGACAAGTACAACGACATCAGCATGGGGCCCACGGTGATGGCGACCAGGCCAATCAGCCACGGAAGGAGGAAAATGTAGGCGGCTTTGTTGTCGCGGCCGTTCGCCTTCTTCTCTTCTTTGGACATTGGACCCTTGCGCCGGGTCATCGTGGAGAGTTCGCCTATAGCGCTCATTGCTTCCCCCTTGCCGGAGCGCGAACGCCTTGCGGCGTCCCCGTGCGTAGTACAGCGGCCATGTGGTCTCCTTTGGTCATCGTGGCCATCCACGGAATACAAGTGTGGTTGGTGCTTGCCGTCCAAGACGCCGCCATTAGTGCGGCGCTACCCCTCGGAAGCGCCAGGCTCAGGTCCCGGTGTTCAGCGGCTCCGTACCAAAGTAAACGTTTTCTTGACCCATGTACAGCCTTTTGCTAATTTTTGAGAAAGCGTTTTCTTGCAGTGTTGCTTGAACGTGTTTTCCACGCTGAAGAAACCCGGCGTGCGCTACCGCACACCCTTCCGCACCGATAAGGCAGGACACTATTGTTTCCCACTGACTCCGCCTGCCATGACCGCCGTTGACATGGCAGCATCCCCCACCCGACCCAGCGCACTGGCTGGCTATGAGGATTGGCCGGCCTACGTCGCCCGGCACCGACTCACCGCTCACTCCGAGGATGCCCGGCAACTCGCTGACACACTCGGCGTACCCGCCGTAACACCGGACCTCGAGTACGCAGTGCAGTCCGAATCAGAGCACGACGGCGTCATCACCTCGCGCCTGCAGTGGCAGTTGGGTTTCGGGCCAAGGACGTCCGCGTGGTTCGTGCGGCCGGCCGGCGCCACGGGGCCGCTGCCCGGGTTGCTCGCCCTGCACTGCCACGGCGGAATCAAGGCCTACGGTGCTGAGCGGCTTGTGTCCCTGCCCGACGGCGTGGACAGACCCGACAGGGGGGACAATCCCGACGGCGGCGCCCCCTTGGGCGAGAGGCCCGGCAACGCCCCCGGTTCGGCGTCGCTTGGGTTGCCGCCCCTCGATGTCAGGGCCAAGCTCTATGGCGGTCGTGCTCTCGCCACGTGGTTGGCTCAACAGGGCTTCGCCGTCCTTGCCCACGACACCTTCATGTGGGGCAGCCGCCGCTTCGGACTCGATCCCCTTCCTTGGCGAACTGCCAATGCGGTCAGCGGCCAGGAGGCACTCTGGCGGGAGGCCGGCGTCGAACCTTCCGCAGCGGAACGGTTCAACGCAGCGGCTGCCGCCCACGAGGAAACGGTGGCGAAAGCCGCAACGCTGATCGGCACCAGTGTTACCGGGACCGTTGCGCACGACGACCTCGCGGCATTGGGTGTCCTCGCATCGCTTCCGGGCGTGGACATGGATCGGCTTGGCTGCGTGGGCTTCTCCGGCGGTGGCGGGCGGGCGATGGTGCTCGGTGCGCTGAGCCCGCTGATCCGGAGTTACGTGGTGACGTGCATGATGACCACGTTCGGCTCGCTCCTGCCCTCCTACCTGGACGCACACTCTTGGTTGCTGCACACTCCCAGGCTGGCCAAGCTCGGGGATTGGCCGGATCTGTCAGTCCGCTCCAGTGCCACGGTCCTGGTCCAATACGGGCTGGCTGATCAGCTTTTCCCGGAACAGGGAATGCGCGATGCCCATCACCATCTCCTGGAGAATATGCCGGCCCGCTACACGGGGAGCTTTTGGCAGGAACCCCACGTTTTCACCCCGGCCATGCAGGACGAAGCCGCGTCTTTCCTCACCGCAACCTTGCAGCCCCGCCAACCCACCAGCACGCCCACACCTGATTCCACTAGGACATACCAATGACACAACCCCTCACCGTCACCACAGCGGGAGGCAATGCCCGGCTCCCTCGCATCGCACTCGTGGGCGTGCACGGCTTCGGCGAACGGCACCTCGAAAACCTTGCTCGCCTGGGTGCTGACCGTACCCTTGAGCTGGTTGCTGTGGCCGATCCGCACCCCCCGGAAGAGGGAACGCTCGGCCCCGACGTCGCGGCCTTTGCTTCCCTTGACGAGCTCCTGGCTGCAGGAACCGCCCCTGACGTCGTCATCGTCTCCACGCCTATCCAGACGCACTCGCCGCTTGCCCTCGCTGCCCTCAAGGCCGGGGCCAACGTCTACCTGGAGAAGCCACCGGTGGCGTCCATGGCGCAGTACCAGGAGGTCATGGCAGCGGCCGCGAGCGCGGGCCGCTTGGTGCAGGTGGGTTTCCAGAGCCTGGGTTCTGAGGCCCTGCCCGCGATCGAAACCCTGGTGGAATCCGGCGAAATCGGCGAAGTCCGCGGCATCAGCGCCACGGGGCAGTGGCTGCGGAGCAAGGCGTACTTTAAGCGGTCCCGATGGGCCGGGAAACGCAGCATCAACGGGACCGATGTTGTGGACGGAGTGGCCACCAACGCTTTGGCCCACGCTGTGGCTACCGGGCTCCGGCTCGCTGGTGCCCGAACAGTGGCGGACGTTGAATCCGTGGATACCGATCTCTACAGGGCAAACGACACCGAAAGTGACGACACCTCCGTGGTGAGGGTCCGGATGGCAGGCGGTACTGTCCTGACCTGTGCCTTGACGCTCTGCGCTCCCGTGCAGTCCGCGCCGTCGGTCACCATCCACGGGACGGTGGGGCAGCTCACGCTCTTCTATACGGAGGACCGCCTGGAGGTCACCTCTCCAGGGGGTGTCCGGACTGAGACCTACGGACGGATCGACTTGCTGGAGAACCTGCTGGCGGCCCGCAGCGAGCAGGACCTCCTCAGCCCGCTCTCCGGGGCCGGCGCGTATGTGTCGGTCCTGGAGGCCATCCGAACGGCCGATGCACCCCGGGAGATACCTTCGGACTTCATCACTTGGGAGGGCACCGGCGACGACGCCCACGCCGTGGTGCATGGCATCGAGTCGCTAATCCGCCGGGCAACCTTGGGGCAGGCCACGTTTGCTGAGCTCGGCGCCCCTTGGACTTTATCCGGCGGACCCACCTTGGATATTGACGGCACGTCCGTCGCAACTTTGCAGGACGGATCCCGCATCCGGCCTACGTCGTCGCCGCGGCCCTACCTCCACCCCGTGCGGACGGTCGCCGGCACCGTGGTCACCGATCACGTCCCGGAGGACCACGTGTGGCATCTCGGAGCAGGAGTTGCCCTCCAGGACGTTGACGGCATCAACTTCTGGGGCGGCCGCACTTACACCCGCGACGCCGGAGCGTACGTCTGGCGGAAGGACCACGGACAGATTGTGGTTGAAGCCGCGGAGCACGCAGACGGAGAGCGGCGCGAACAGTTGAGCTGGATCGGCCCCGACGGATCACCGGTACTCCGCGAACAACGGGAGTGGCGCTGGGCCGCCGTCGGAAATTCAGCGTGGAAACTCACGTTGGACTTCACTCTGGAATCGGCCACGGGGCGTCCGGTGCTACTGGGCAGCCCCGGCTCCAACGGGCGGCCGCAGGGCGGTTACGGTGGCTTCTTCTGGCGGCTGCCGAAGGTCGGCGACGCCACCATCTGGACTCCCCGCTCGAGGGGCGAGGACGCCGTGCACGGCAGCGTAGCGCCATGGCTGGCTTGGTCCGGAACGTTCGACGCCGGACCCGCCGGGGCCTCGCACGTCACCGGCGATCCCGGGCTGGGCCATCCGGCCACGCTCGTGTTTCTTGCAGCGCCGCAAGCGCCTGACCCTTGGTTCGTGCGGCACTCCGGCTACCCCGGCGTCGGACTGTCCTTGGCGTGGGATGCGCCGGTAGCAACCGAACCCGGCCGCCCGGTCAAACGAACTGTCACCGTGCTCATCGCGGACGGCTTTTTGGCAACACAAGACATTGAACAACTCATCACCACTTTGGGGGAATCGGCATGACCACGCCTACTCAATTCACGCCGGCCCTGACTGCGGCCACTGCGCCCGGCAACGTTGCCGACCGCGCGGTAAAGCGCCAGCGGGTGCTGGACATCCTGGACGCTGCAGGCCGCGACTCGCTATTGCTCACAACCAATACGGCCCTTACCTGGTATCTGGACGGCAGCCGGGTCCATATCAGCCTGGCCGGCGACCCCATCGCGGCCCTCTTGGTAGACCGCTCCGGCGACCACTTGGTCACTTTCAACAACGAGGCCGGACGGATCGCTGCAGAGGAATTGCCGGACGGGGTCAGCTTGGACACGGTTCCGTGGCACGGCCAATTGCATGCGGCCGCGGCGGGCCTTGCCGTTGATGGCAACCCGCTGGCGGAAGCGGCCGTCGCCACGGAGCTGCGGGCGGCCCGCCAGCAACTGCTGCCTGCCGAGGCAGCCCGGTACGCCTCACTTTCCGCCGACGCAGCCGCAGCCATGACGGACGTCCTCACGGCTGCGACCCCGGAAACCACGGAATTCCAGCTCATCTCGGAGCTGGCAGCGCGGATTGTGGCGGTGGGCGCCGAGCCGCTTGTCCTACTTTGCAATGGTGCTTCCCGTAGCGACTTCCGGCACCCGCTCGCCACGCATTCCCCCCTCGGACGCCGCGCCATGGCCGTGGTGTGTGCGCGCCGGAACGGCTTGGTTGCCAACGTCACCCGTTGGGTAGCGTTCGACGCCGGCACTCCCCGGGAGCTCGACGCCGAGGCACGCATCGCCGCTGTTGAGGCCGACATCTTCCGGGCCACGGTGCCCGGGGCCCGCCTCAACAAAATCTTCGCCGAGATCAAGCTGGCCTATGCCCGGCACGGTTTCGGCGATGACCAGTGGACGCTTCACCACCAGGGCGGGCCGGCCGGTTACGCGGGCCGCGATCCCAGGGTCACCGCTGACGTCACGGACACGGTGGTGCTCAACCAGCCCTTCACGTGGAACCCGTCGGGGCCAGGCGTGAAGATCGAGGACACGGTGCTGCTCACGGATTCCGGCCTGCGTGTCCTGACCACTGACCACCGTTGGCCGACCACCGAAGTTGACGGCCGCCGTCGTCCGCTGACGCTGCGCCCCTAGCACCTGCACCCACCACGAAAGGGGCGGGGTCGCCGCGATGGTGACCCCGCCCCTTTTGTGCGTGCTTACCCAAGTAGGTCGCAGTTAATGCCGTTTTGAGTGCTCAAAACGCGCTTAACTGCGACTCAGTTGGGTGCGCTTTTGGGGGTTAACTGAGCTTTAGCACGCCGTCCACGCGCCGGGGGATTCCCAACGGGTTGGCGTCGTGCAAGGCCGGGTGCAGGACAGACTCGGGGGCGTCCTGATAGGCCACCGGACGCTGGAAGCGGCGCACCGCAGTGGCGCCCACCGAGGTGAACAAGGACGTCGTGGCCGGGTATGGGCCACCATGCTGCTGCGCCCAATTCACGGCAACACCCGTGGGCCAGCCGTCGAAGAGGACCCTGCCGGCGAGACCGCTGAGTTGCTCCACAAGCGCGGAAACGTCCTCACCCGGCTGTGCGTGCACCGTGCCCGTCAGGCTGCCCGGGACCTTCGCCAAGGCAGCGGACAGTTCGTCCTGGTTGGCGTACTCGATGAGCAGCGTGGTGGGGCCGAAGCACTCCTCCAACAACTCCTCGGGGCGTTCCAGGACGTTCGCGGCACTCGTGGAGAACACGACTGGCGCGGCACCGTCGGCCAGGCTGTCCTGCTGCACCGTTCCACTGACGACGGCGACACCCGGCTGGTCCGCGACGCTCCGCAGCCCATCCGGGTAGGCCTCGGCGATGCGCTCCGTGAGCATGGCAGCGGTGGGCTTGTCCTTGCTGGCCTCTGCCAGGTGCGAGGCGAAGTCCGTACCAGCCGGGATGAACACGAGCCCCGGCTTGGTGCAGAACTGGCCGGCACCCATGGTGAACGAGCCGGCCAATCCGGCGGCGAGCTGCTGTCCGCGTTCCGCGAGTGCATCCGCCGTGATGACCACGGGGTTGAGGCTGCCGAGCTCGCCATAGAACGGGATCGGCTCCGGCCTTGACGCGGCGAGATCGAACAATGCGCGTCCGCCGGGGACGGAGCCGGTGAACCCGACAGCTTTGATGGCGGGATCCTGAACCAGGGCTGTGCCTGCCTCGCGGCCGCTGACCAGGGCGAAGATCCCTTCCGGCGCTCCGGCCTTGGTCAGGGCTTCGCCGACAATCTCAGCGGTGCGCTCGGAGAGGCGGAGGTGTCCCGAGTGCGCCTTGACGATCACCGGGCAGCCCACTGCCAGCGCGGATGCGGTGTCGCCACCGGCCACGGAGAAGGCGAACGGGAAGTTCGACGCCGAGAACACGGCTACGGGGCCGATCGGACGCAGGATGCGGCGCAGGTCAGGCTTGGGCGGGGTGGAGGCTGGGTCAGCGTGGTCAATGACCGCCTCAAGGTACGAGCCCTCGGTGATCACGTTGGCGAAAAGCCTCAACTGGCCGCTGGTCCGCGCTACCTCGCCTGTGAGCCGGACAGTGCCCAGGCTCGTCTCGGAATCGGCGATCGCCACCAGTTCAGTGACGTTGGCGTCCAGGGCGTCGGCGACGGCGGTCAGCCAGGCGGCGCGTTCGGCGTCGGAAGCTGCTGCGGTCACCTTTGCAGCCTCGGTGGCTGCTGACGTGATGGCTGTCAGGTCAAGAGTTGCTGTACTCAATGCGGTTTCCTTTACTGTCAGGGACGGAGCTGTCAGGGGCGGGCAGCGGTGCCGGCTGGCTGCTGAATTCGAAGCCAAGCCCGGGACGGCCTGAGGACGTGAGCCGGCTGTTGCGGATGCGTACCGGGGACGGCCCGTTCAGGATGCCCAGTTGCCCGAAGGAGGCGTCTTCCACGTCTTCCACGCTGACGGCTTCAGCCAGGGTAAGCGCCAGCTGCCCGGAGAGTTCCGGGAGCAGGTGCGGCGCCACCCTGATGCTGTTGGTTCGGGCCAGCTCAACAATCCTGCGGAACGGCGTAATGCCTCCTACACGGACGATGTTGGGCTGGATGATGTCCACTGCTTCAGCTTCGATGAAGTCACGAAAACGGTAGATGGTGTGGACGTTCTCCCCCAGTGCGATGGGCACGGGCGACTGCTTGCGCAAACGCCGGTAGGCCCAGAGGTCGTCGGCGCGGATGGGTTCTTCCAGCCATTCCAGTCCGTACTCCCCCAAAACCTCCAGGGCACGGAACGTATGGGCCAGATCCCATCGCTGGTTGGCGTCGATCATGAGAAGCCGGTCCGGTCCGATGACCTGCCTGACAGCGGCTACACGCTCGGCGTCTTCCCGGAGTTCGGGCTTGCCCACCTTGATCTTCACGGCATTATGCCCGGCGGCCACCCATCGCCGGGCCTGCTCGACGAGCTGATCCAGCGTGTAATGGAGATTCACACCGGAGCCGTACACTTCCACGGACTCCTGGCGTTGACCAAGAAGTCCCGTGACGGACGTGCCTGCCTGTCGCGCTTTCAAGTCCCAAAGTGCCAGATCAACGCCAGCCATGGCAATGGTGGTGAGGCCACCCCCGCCGGCCTCATGAAGCCGCTTCCAGAGCTGGTCCCACACGATCTCCGGGTTGGCTTCCAAACCCAGGATGAAGGGTGCGATGTCGTAATCCAAGAGGGCTTTGACCGCGTGTGGACCAATGGTGGGTGTCCACGAGAAACCGTGGCCCGTGCCGCCGTCGTCCGTGGTCAGTTCGGTGACGATCACATGGTTCTCGGGCGCCTCGGCACCCCAGTTGCGCAGCAGCGGGACCGTGATCAGCCGGGTGGTGAGGCCCGTAATGCGGGCCGGCATCAGCTGCCCGCCAGCTCGTGGCCCTTGGCCAGGATGGACTTGAGCTCCAGCAGCTGTTCTTCGGAGGGGTCCACCAGCGGCGGACGAACGGGGCCGACGGGAAGCCCGGCCAGGCGCAGGCCGGCCTTGATCAGGGAGACGCCAAAGCCCGGAGTCTGGTCCCGCAGGCGGACCAGCGGCGCGTAGAAACCTTCGAGCAGCGCGTGGCGGCGCTCCTCGTCACCGGACACATAGGCGTCGTAGTATGCCTTGGCAATTTCCGGAGCCATGGCGAATGCGGCCGAGGAGTACAGGGGAATGCCGAGGCCACGGTAAGCGCCTTGGGTCAGTTCCGCCGTCAGCAGGCCATTGAACAGGGCAAAGTCGGTGCGGCCGCTGGCGTTGATCGCGGAAACAATTTCCTGGGCCAGGCCGACGTCGCCGATTCCGTCCTTGAAGCCAACCACCCTCGGGTTGGCGGTGAGGCGGGTGATCGACTCCGCGGTGAACTTGGCCGTACCCCGGTGGTACACAATCACCGGCAGGCTGCCCGCGGCGGCAATCGCCTCAACATAAGCCACCACACCATCGGTGGGACCGGTCACCAAGTACGGCGGAAGCACCAGGAGGGCGTCCGCGCCGGCTTCCTCGGCCACCTTAGCGGCGGCAATTGCATGACCCAAGGGTCCACCGGCACCGGAGACTACTGGCACGGCTCCCGCAACGGCCTCGACGGCGGCAGTCACCACAGTACGGACTTCCTCCAGTGAGAGCGCATGGAATTCGCCTGTGCCGCACGCGGGGAACACACCGCCCGGGCCGAACGGAAGCCGGGAGGTGATGTGCTCCTTGAGTAGCGCCACGTCCACGGTGCCGTCTTCGGCGAAGGGAGTGACGGGGAAGAACAGTACGCCGTCGAAGTTCATGGTGTCTCCTTGGTTGCTCCCGCCGGAACCAAGCCGGCGGGTATCTCGTCATTGAGTGCTGCTTGTTCGCTTGCTGCTGTGTCTTCGCCCTCGAATGGCGGCGTAAGTTCGGTGCGCCAGGTTCTCTTCGGCTCCCAGCCGAGGAGTTCCCGGGCCTTATCGATGGAGAACGCCGGGCTGGTGCCGGTCAGGTGCCCGGTCAAGGGACCGCTGCCCGGAAGGAACCGCGGGAACAATTCCGCCAGGGGCGCTGCAGCCAAGGCATCCTTGGCGCCAACAAAGAAGACCTGGCCGTTAGGGATGGCATCCATCTTGTCCAGCAGCACGTCCAGGAAATCAGCAACATCCCGCGCGTCTACATAGTTGAACAAGGCCGGGGCGGAAAGTGCCGGATCCTGGAGCCGCTCACGGACCGTGTGCCCTTGCTGTGTCAGCGCTCCTTCCCACTCCTCGGGGGAAATGACGTAGCACGGGCGGAATGCCGCATATCTGATCTTGTTGCCCTGAGCGGCAGCGAACATCTGCACGGTCTGCTCGGCGATCAGCTTGGACAGCGCGTATGCATTACACGGCTTGGGCGGTGTCTGCTCGTCCAAAGGGAACGACGGCGGCAGCCAACCCGCCGGTGAACCATAGCCCAGGGCGGTGGGGCTGCTTGCCGTCACAATCCTGGGGACACCGGCGTCCGTGGCCGCACTGACCACTGCATAGGCGAGCCGGGTGTTCGTGCTGAAAATAACATCCTCAGGCGCACTGAAAGGCACGGCAATAGCAGCGAGGTGGATGACGGCGTCGGGCGCTGTTTCCCGAATCAGCCGCTCCGCCTCCCCGGGCGCCAAGAGATCTGCCGCGTATTGCTCGGCTCCGGCCGGCAGTTGTTCCGCCGGGATAGCGTCCCGGTCTACAGAAATCACCTTGTGTCCCGCCTCCGCGAGTCCAGCCACAACACTGCGGCCAAGCCTGCCGGAACCGCCGGTGACGAAAATCCTGCTCATGGTCTTTTCCTTGCTGGGGTAGTGAACGGTCACGCCTGGCCGCGGCTGAGATCGACGCCGAGGCCAAGCTCACTGATGCGGACGGGAAGGTCAGAGTCCAGGGACTTGTTTCCGGCGATGCCCACCGACACGGAACGGAGTCCATCGATGTAGCCGGAGGGGCGGCCCAAGGGGTCAATGCCCGGGCCATTGAAGAGGTCCGAAAGGAGCAGGTTGTCGCCGCCGCCGTGACCACCTTCGCCGTTGACGATCGGAACTTCGTAGGCTGCTTCCCAGTGGCGTTGTACCACCAGGCGCTCGCCGTTCCGGCGCACTGCGTCATCTTCCTCGATGGGCGTGGCGCTCGGGTCCACTACGGTCTTCTTGTCGGTGCTGGACTCGACGGCGGCGCGTTCCACCACTTCGAGTTCGGCCCGGCCTTCGGTGCCGTTGACGGTGACACGGTAGCCTTCCCACGGGCTGTGGGCGTTCAGGGAGTAGCTCAGCGTGGGGCCTCCCTGGTAGTCCACCACGAGGGCGAGGTTGTCCTCGATGGTGATGCCCTCGGTGAAAACGTCCTGGTCACGGAGGTAGCCGTCAAACTTTTCGTTGTCGTAATACAGGGCCTTCAGGCGCTCATCCTCGCGCATGTCCAAGCGGAACGGATCGTACCCCAGGCCATCAACGGTGCCGCGCTCCGGACGGTCTCCCAAGCCTCGCTCGGCAGCGTTCTTTTCGCCGTAAAAGCGCAGGCCACCGGAGGCAAACACGCGCTCCGGAACATCGTTGATCCACCAGTTGACCAGGTCGAAGTGGTGCGATGCCTTGTGGATGAGCAGGCCGCCGGAGTTCTTCTTTTCGCGGTGCCAGCGGCGGAAGTAGTCAGCGCCGTGCACGGTATCCAGGACCCAGCTGAAGTCGATGGACGTGACCTTGCCGATCACGCCGTTCTGGATGACTTCCTTGAGAGCGGTGTTGCGCGGCGAGTAGCGGTAGTTGAAGGTCACCACCACGTTTTTGCCGGTCTTCGCCACGGCCTCGGTGATGCGGCGGCAGCCCTCCACATCGATGGTCAGTGGCTTTTCAACCACGACGTCGGCACCCGCCTCAAGCGCTTCAACGATGTAGTCCGCGTGGGTGTAGTCGGGCGTCGTGACGATGACGCGCTCGATGAAATTGGACTGGATGAAGCTGGTTAGCTCGCCAGGGGCGAAGGAAGCCACCGGCTCAGTCCCGCCAAGCTCCTTGATCAGGTCCTGGTAGAAGTCCACGCGACCCTGGTTGACGTCCGAGAGCGCAATAAGTTCTGCGACATCCGCGTGTTGCCCGTAGATCGCCCGGATATACATCTCAGAGCGGCCACCGGTTCCAATCAGCGCTATACGGGTCCGCTTGGGGGTCTTGGTGGTCGTTTCGGCAGATTCGGTCTTGGTTTCGGCTGAGTCGACGTTGACCATGTGGGTGCCCCTTTCAGGAAGGCAGGAGTGAACCGCTTGACGGCCCGGCTTCGTATGGGAAGAATCATGAGAAAGCGTTTTCTCAGAGCGTTATAAGCTTTGTATCAAGACTCTGGTGGTCACGTCAACCACTGCTCCAACGACGGAGCATGCGGGAGGCGACCAATGGGAAGGGGCCACATGGCACGCAGGAACACCAACAGGCGCGTCGGCATCGCCGATGTCGCAGAAAAGGCCGGCGTCTCGCACGCCACCGTTTCACGTGTCATGAACGGAAATGCCGCAGTTGATCCCGGTATTGCCGCCCGGGTGCGGGCTGCCGCTGTTGAATTGAAATACCAGCCCAATCCAGTGGGGCGCAGCCTGGCGCTCGGCAAGACAGACACCATCGGAATCGTGGTTCCGGACCTGGCTAACCCCACCTTCCAGGCAATCCTTCGCGGCCTCAGCATCGCAGCTGCCCAGGACGGGTACCGCGTGCTCATTGCCGATTCCTCGGAAGTTACCAGCGAGGAAGCCATCCTCGCCGGTGAGGCCCGCCGCCGCTGCGATGGCGTGGTGCTTTGCGCTCCCCGCATGAGCGATGCCGAGCTGGAGGAGTTGGCCCCCACCTTGCATCCGCTGGTGCTGATCAACCGCACCACCATCGCCACCAATACTCCGAGCCTGAGCGTGGACTACGGGCAAGGCATCCAGGAACTGGCACAGCACCTGGTGACTTTGGGCCACCGCCGCCTGGTGTTCCTCTCCGGCCCGGAGCACAGTGCATCCAATCGCCAACGCCTGGTGGGCTTGGACCAATTCCGCACGGATCACCCGGACATCGAGTTGCAGATCCTCCACGGCGGTTCCAACTTCGACTCGGGCCATGAGTCCACCGAGGCCATCATCGCCAGCGGTGCCACCGGAATCCTGGCATTCAACGACCTCGTAGCCATGGGGCTGCTCAGCGGGCTGCACGAACGCGGAGTGCGCGTCCCGGAAGACATCTCAGTAACCGGATTCGATGACATCCCGTTCGCCAAATACACCACTCCCCCGCTGACCACCGCGGCTGTGCCCATCAACGAGCTCGGAAGCCTGGCTTGGCGAAGGATGCGGGAACAGATCCAGCAAGCGGGCGAAGCCACCACCCAGGCCCAGGACGAGTTCTCACCCAGGGTGGAGATCCGCAAGAGCACCGCGGCGCCAGCCCTCAAGCCCGCGAGTTGACACTTAATGCCAATGTTCGAGCCGAACATTGGCATTAAGTGTCACTTGGGCGGAGGGTTTGAGCCCACGCCGGCCTCCTTGTAGAAGCCTTGAATGTGCGCAGCAACAAGCTCAGCTGCTTTGCCGCCGTCGTTATTGTTCACTGCGGCGAGGATGGCACGGTGCTCAGCCCGAAGCCTGCTGCACGTCGCATTCCAATCGGGCAGGTTTCCGGTGAGTTCACCGGCATAGTTCTCGATTGCGCCCCGGAGCGACGCCATCATGGCACTGACCACTGAGTTGCCCGCCGCTTGGGCCAGCGCCACGTGAAAACGCGCGTCAAGGGCCAGGAATGAATCAATGTCCGGGGCGGCATCCATCTGATCCAGCAGCTCCGCGGCTTCCTCCAGCGCCGGTACGCCCACGTGGGCCCGTTCCGCAGCCCACGATTCGAGCAGCACTCGAGTCTCAACGATGTCTGCCACGGGTAGATGGCGCGTGGCTACATGCAGCCGAAGCGTAGAGCCGAGCGCAGAACCGGGCTCGGCGATCACCACAGTACCGGCGTCCTTGCCCGAACCCACGCCGGCCCGGACCACACCCATGGCTTCGAGGATCCTGACAGCCTCGCGCACCGAGGTGCGGGAAACGTGTAGTTGCTCGGCCATGGCACGTTCCCCAGGGAGCCGTCCACCCAAAGTGAGATCTCCGTCAGACAGCTGCTTCTCGATCCATTGCAGGACCAACTCGTGGGTACGCATAACGGAATACTAGTTGATGTGGTCCAACCACATGGATTACAGTGTGGTTAGACCACAGAATTCAAGGGAGAACCGCATGACCGACACCCTCGACCCCAAAATCACCGCCGCGCCAGCCAATGCCGGCAACGATCACAACGTGACGCGCACAGCTCAGCCGCAGTCCGCCGTCGTGCAGTCATCTGCGCCTCAGCCACCTGCGCTGAAGCGCCGCGTGCCCAAGGTTTCCGACTTGGCGCCGCTGATGCAGTTCAAGAAGCCCGAATTCAGCAAGACCGCCCGGCTCAAGCGCGCCAGCACCATCTGGGAACTGCGCGACATGGCTAAGCGCCGCACGCCGCAGGCACCCTTCGATTACACGGACGGCGCCGCCGAAGAAGAGATCACCCTCCGTCGGGCACGCCAGGCATTCCAAGACATCGAGTTCCGCCCGGGCATCCTGCGTGACGTTTCGAGGATCGATCTCCGCACGGACATCCTGGGCAAGGAATCACGCCTCCCGTTCGGCATCGCCCCCACGGGTTTCACGCGCATGATGCAGTCGGAGGGCGAATATGCAGGCTCACAGGCAGCTGAAGCGGCAGGCATTCCCTACACCCTGTCCACCATGGGCACCGCATCCATCGAGGACGTTGCCACCGCCGCCCCGAACGGCCGCAACTGGTTCCAGCTATACCTATGGACGGACCGCGACCGCTCCCTAGAACTGATCGAACGCGCCGCCAAAGCCGGCAACGACACCCTCATGGTCACCGTTGACACCGCGGTCGCCGGCGCCCGGCTCCGCGATGTCCGCAACGGCATGACCATCCCGCCGGCGCTGACCATCAAGACAGTCCTGGACGCCTCTTACCGCCCGGCCTGGTGGTTCAATTTCCTCACTCACGAGCCGCTGACGTTTGCCTCACTCTCGCGCTACACCGGCACCGTGGCTGACCTCATCAACTCGATGTTCGACCCCACCCTGACCTACGAGGACCTCGACTGGCTCCGCGAAACCTGGAAGGGCAAGCTGGTGGTCAAGGGCATCCAGACCGTGGAAGACGCCCGCAAGGTAGTGGACCACGGGGCCGATGGCATCATCCTGTCCAACCACGGCGGCCGTCAACTGGACCGTGCACCCATCCCGTTCCACCTGCTGCCGGAGGTCACCACTGCGTTGAAGGCGGACAACAGCAAGGCTGCCGTCATGCTGGACACGGGCATCATGAGCGGCGCGGACATCGTGGCAGCCCTGGCTTTGGGCGCGGACTTTGCACTGATCGGCCGCGCGTACCTCTACGGCCTGATGGCCGGTGGACGTGAAGGCGTGGATCGGACCATCCAGATCCTGGAAAAGGACATGACCCGCACCATGGCACTGCTCGGCGTCAGCAAGGTCTCCGACCTGAACCCGGACCACGTGCGGCTGCTCCAGCGCTAAAGCACCCATGTAGGTAACAGCAACTGTCGCATTGGGGCTCCATTGCGACAGTTGCTGTTACTCAGTTGGGCTAAGGGGTATCAGATCAGGCCCTGCGCCAGCATCGCGTCGGCTACCTTGACGAAGCCACCAATGTTGGCGCCCACCACATAGTTTCCGGGCGCACCGTATTCGTCGGCAGTCGCGGCGCAGCGATCGTGGATGCCCACCATGATCTCGGTGAGGCGCTGTTCCGTGTGCTCGAAGGACCAGGAGTCGCGGCTGGCGTTCTGTTGCATTTCCAGCGCGGACGTAGCAACACCACCGGCATTGGCGGCCTTGCCCGGCCCGAACAGGATCCCGGCTTCCTGGAAGACTGACACGGCTGAACGGGTGGAGGGCATGTTGGCACCTTCAGCCACGGCGATCAGGCCATTGCTGACCAGCTTGGCGGCAGCCTCGCCGTCGAGTTCGTTCTGCGTGGCGCAGGGCAAGGCCACGGTGCCGTTGACATCCCACACCGAACCCTCGGAAACGTGGTTCACTCCCGGCCGCCGTGCGGCGTACTCCGTCAGGCGCCCCCGCTCCACTTCCTTGATCCGGCTCAAAAGCGCGACGTCGATCCCCGCCTCGTCCACGATGTAACCGGCGGAGTCGGAACAAGCCACCACGGTGGCACCGAGGGCCTGGGCCTTGGCGATCGCATGGATCGCCACATTGCCCGAACCGGAGACCACAACGCGCTGTCCGTCGAAGGACTGGCCCCGGGTCTTGAGCATCTCCTGGGCGAAGATCACTGTGCCGTAACCGGTGGCCTCCGGACGCACCAGGGAGCCGCCCCACGAGATGCCCTTGCCCGTGAGGACACCGGATTCATAGCGGTTGGTGATGCGCTTGTACTGGCCGAAGAGGTAACCGATTTCGCGGCCGCCCACGCCGATGTCACCGGCCGGGACGTCGGTGTACTCGCCAATGTGGCGGTACAGCTCAGTCATGAAGGACTGGCAGAAGCGCATGATTTCGGCGTCGGAACGTCCGCGGGGATCGAAGTCCGAGCCTCCCTTGCCGCCGCCAATGGGCATGCCGGTGAGCGCATTCTTGAAGATCTGTTCGAAGCCAAGGAACTTCACGATTCCCAGATACACCGAGGGGTGGAATCGAAGTCCGCCCTTGTACGGGCCGAGGGCGGAGTTGAACTCCACACGGAAGCCGCGGTTTACGTGGACGCGGCCGGCGTCGTCAGTCCAGGGGACGCGGAAGATGATTTGTCGCTCGGGCTCGCACAGACGTTCAAGAACAGCGCCCTCAAGGAATTCAGGATGACGATCATGAACAGGGCCAAGGCTTTCGAAGACCTCGGTGACGGCCTGGTGGAATTCCTTCTCTCCCGGGTTCCGCGCCAACACAGTGTCGCGGACTGTTTCGAGCCTTGAATCCATGCGTCTTCCTATCCTCAGTGCGCCGGCCAGCGGCGAGACGATCAGTCCCGCCCATGGTTGCACCGAGGGATATAGGATCTCCATCCGGAGGCAATGTGACCCGGGCCAAGGAGTTAACACAAGTGTAGAAAATCGTTGAAATCTCAAGGAAATGAGAGGTTAACGAAAACTCACAATGTGATAAGGATCACGTTAAGTCGAGGTTGGCTATCGCTTTCGCCCGAACTTGGGAAGGTTGGGCAGGTTCGGTAGGTTCGCCAAAAGATCAGCGGCCTTAGTGGCGGCCCGGCCGACAGTACGGCCGATCTGCTGGGGCACGGTGTCGTCCGAGGCAGGATCCAAAGTGACCGGGATTCCGCTCGCATGAACCTTCACAGCCTGGCTGACGGCGTCAGTGCGGGTGGCCGGAAGCTCCGGCGAAGAGACAACAACAGCCGCGGCAGGGGGCCCGGCGGCGGGTGCCGGCTCGGAAGGAGCGACGACGGCGGGCGCCGGAGTGCCGACGTCGAACGTCTCCAGCCAGCTGGCGACGCCGGCGAGCGGCTTGGTATTCAACGCGTAGAAGCGCTTCTGGCCCTGGGCGCGCATGCTGACCAAGTCCGCCTCGCGGAGCACTTTCAAATGCTTGGAGATGGTGGGCTGGCTCGCAGCCAGTTCTTCCACCAGTTCGCCTACAGCTTTATCCCCAGAGCGGAGGGAGACCAGGATGTCGCGCCTGGTTGCCTCAGCTATGACGGCAAATACGTCGTCAGTCACCATGCCTCCCACCCTAGCGACATATACGCCGATTGGCATCCCTGTTTCGTGGCGCTACAGCGTCAGTCGAACCAGGGATCCAGGCCATACAGGGGGAAGATCTCTTTGCGCGTGGCAATCACGGTCCGGTCCACCTCGTCTGCGGGATCGTAACCGACCTCCCAGGAGCGCCACCAGACGTCCACGTCGTCGCCCATCGACTCCGGGGCCCACACGCCGTAGGTTTCCTTCACGTACGCCCGCCACGATCCAGGCACGGGCGTACTGAGCGGCACCGGACGTTGAGTCACCATCCCGATCAGGTGGCTCCAGGCACGCGGCACAACACCGGTGACGTCGTAGCCGCCTCCCCCGGTAGCGATCCAGCGGTTATCGCAGTACCGGGCGGCGAGGCCGGCGACGGCGGAAGCCGCCTCACGCTGCCCGTCAACGCTGAGGTTGAGGTGCGTCAGGGGATCGTCGCGATGCGAATCGCAGCCGTGCTGGCTGACAATGACTTCGGGCTGGAATGCACCTACAAGCTGTGGGACCACCGCATGGAAAGCCCGCAACCAGGCCGCGTCGCCCGTAAATGCAGGAAGTGCGACGTTAACCGCGGTCCCAGGGGCGTTTGGTCCGCCTGTTTCATTGGCAAAGCCGGTCCCGGGAAAGAGAGTGAGGCCCGTCTCGTGCAGGCTGATGGTCATGACACGGGGGTCGTTCCAGAAAATACTCTGAGTCCCGTCACCGTGGTGGGCGTCGACGTCGATGCTCATGACTCGTTGGACACCCCCGTCAAGCAGCCTCTGGATGGCAATCGCAACATCGTTATAAACGCAAAAGCCGCTGGCCCGGTCCCGTGCGGCATGGTGCATCCCGCCGCTGAAGTTCACAGCGCGAACGGCCTGGCCGGACAGGATTGTCTCTGCCGCCAGCAGCGAACCGCCGGCGAGGCGGGCGCTGGCCTCGTGCATTCCGGCGAACGCGGGATCGTCCTCGGTTCCCAGGCCGCGGTCCTCCTCGGGAGCCGAGGGGTTCACACTGACGCGGCGCACGGCCTCCACGTATTCGCGACTGTGCACAGTAAAAAGTTCGACGTCGGTGGCCACCGTAGGCGCTTCGACGGCCACATGCTGGTGGTCAAACAGGCCGAGGGATTCGGCCAGCCGCGCTGTAAGTTCCAGCCGCTGCGGCGCCATGGGGTGACCCGGGCCAAAGTTGTAGGCAGTCATGGCTGGATCCCACACCACCGTCGTTGGCAGTGCGGACCGCGTAATGCTGGAAGCTGTTGTTCCAAGCCGTGAGTTCATCCAGAACAGGCTACCTGAGCCCGGAGTAGCCTACCGCCCGGTTACGCCGCAGGAATAGTGGTTTACTACTCAGGAAAGCTTGTTCAACCGAGGAAGAGCGCCATGTCTCAAAGCCAGTCGCGGTCCACGAGCCCGACCAACTGGCAACCCAACCAGCAGGAGCGGGAAGGTCTCTGGATCTTTACGCGCGTGCGCGACTTCGTTGACAATATTGCCAACACCTCCCCAGCCCGCTTGGCATTGACCGTCTTTGCCGTGGTGATCCTGGTTTTTACCGGATTGCTGTCCCTTCCCGCCGCTTCCACGGCCGGCACAGTCACACCGCTGCACCAGTCCATGTTTACGGCGGTCTCCGCCGTCTGCGTCACCGGACTGACAGTAGTTTCCACGGCCACACACTGGACCTTCTTTGGTCAGCTGGTTATTTTGGTGGGCATCTTCGTTGGAGGTCTCGGCACACTCACCCTCGCCTCGCTGTTGGCCCTCATGGTCAGCAAGCGGCTGGGGGTGCGCGGCAAGCTCATCGCCCAGGAAGCCATGAACAACGCTGGCAGGCTCGGTGAGGTCGGTACGCTGCTGCGCATTGTCATCGTCACATCCGTCGCGATCGAAGCGGCTCTCGCAATAGTCCTGATTCCCCGGTTCATGGTGCTGGGCGAACCATTCTGGCAGGCCGTCTGGCATGGTGTCTTCTACTCGATCTCCGCCTTCAACAATGCCGGATTCACGCCACATTCGGACGGCATCGTCCCCTACGAAACCGACCTTTGGATCCTCATTCCACTCATGCTGGGCGTCTTCCTCGGCAGCCTGGGTTTCCCCGTGGTGATGGTGCTGCAGCAGAACGGGCTCAACTGGAAAAAGTGGAACCTCCACACCAAGCTCACCATCCAGGTCTCCTTCATCCTGCTCGCGGCAGGCACTGTCCTGTGGGCTTTGATGGAGTGGGACAACATGCGCACCATCGGCCACATGGACATGGGCGACAAGGTGATCCATTCACTATTCGCCTCCGTCATGACCCGTTCCGGCGGCTTCAACCTGGTGGACCAAAACCATATGGAATCCACCACCATGCTCCTCACCGACGCCCTGATGTTCGCCGGTGGCGGTTCTGCGTCTACTGCGGGCGGCATCAAGGTGACCACCATCGCGGTCATGTTCCTGGCCATCATGGCTGAAGCCCGCGGCGACGCTGACGTGAAGGTTTACGGCCGCACCATTCCGCAGGGCACCATGCGGGTGGCCATCTCCGTGATCGTGGCCGGAGCCACCCTGGTGTCGGTGGCCGCCTTCCTGCTCCTGTCCATCAGCGGAGCTTCCCTGGACAGGGTGCTCTTTGAATCCATCTCCGCCTTCGCCACCGTGGGACTGAGCACAAACCTCAGTGCCGAGCTGCCGCCGTCGGGCGTTTACGTCTTGACCGCGCTGATGTTCGCCGGCCGTGTCGGCACCGTAACCCTCGCGGCCGGGTTGGCCCTGCGCCAACGCAGCCAGCTGTACCACTACCCGGAAGAGAGGCCAATCATTGGCTAGTAGCACAGGGGCAGCCAACCGCCCCGCCCACAACGCACCAGTGCTGGTGATTGGCCTTGGCCGGTTCGGTTCCGCGACGGCTGAGCAACTGGTCAAGCAAGGCCGTGAAGTCCTGGCTATCGAACGTGACCGCACCCTCGTCCAGAAGTGGGCGCCTGTGCTCACGCACGTCGTGGAAGCGGACGCCACCAACATTGATGCCTTGCGCCAGCTCGGTGCCCAGGAATTCAGCTCAGCGGTGGTGGGTGTTGGTACCTCCATCGAGTCCTCCGTGCTCATCACTGTGAACCTGGTGGATATGGGCATCCAACATCTCTGGGTCAAGGCCATCACGCCCTCGCACGGCAAGATCCTGACACGGATCGGCGCCAACCACGTGATCTATCCGGAGGCCGACGCCGGTGTCCGCGCAGCCCACCTGGTATCCGGGCGAATGCTGGACTTCATCGAGTTCGACGACGACTACGCGATCGTCAAGATGTACCCGCCCAAGGAAACCGTGGGCTTCACTTTGGAGGAATCCAAGGTCCGTTCGAAGTATGGCGTGACCATTGTCGGCGTGAAAACTCCGGGCGAAGACTTCACGTACGCCCGGCCGGAAACCAAAGTGTCCGGCCACGACATGTTGATCGTGTCCGGACACGTGGACCTGCTGGAGCGCTTCGCAGCGCGACCGTAGCAGCGGCGCGGCCGTAGCGGCGCGGCCGTAGCGGCTAGCCGAGCTGCTTGGTGATCTCTGCTGCCCGGGCGGCTGCCGCGCGGACGCCGTCGGCGATGATCTTGGGGATCCCGCCGTCGTCGAAGGCCGCGATGGCCCGCTCGGTGGTGCCGTTGGGGCTGGTGACGGCGATGCGGAGGGCTGAGGGGTTTGCTCCCGGTTCGGCCAACATGAAGCCGGCACCTGCCACGGTTTCGCGGGCAAGCATCACGGACAGTTCCTCGTCCAAACCAAGCTCCACGCCGGCCGCAGCCATGGCTTCGGCGAGGTAGAACGCGTAGGCCGGGCCGGAACCGCTGATAGCGGACAGCGCATCCACCTGTTCTTCGGGAATCTGGACCACTGTGCCGGCGCCGGCCAGCGCCTTCTTCGCCTTCTCCAGCTGCTCAGGCGTGCAATGAGTACCCGGGGAGACAGATATGACACCGCGGCCCAATCTTGAGGGCGTGTTGGGCATGGTGCGGATCACCGGCTGTCCGTCCGGCAGCGCCGCTTCGAGCTGGGCGAGGGAGACTGCCGCTGCGACACTGACAACGATCGTGTCCTTCCCCAGGGCGGGGCTGATCTCCCGGGCCAGGTCCAGGATGCCTACCGGCTTGACGCCCAGAATGACCATGCTGGAGCCTTTGGTGGCCAACCTGTTGTTGTCCGGCTCCTCCTCGCCTGCGATGGCCATGACCCCATGGCGCTGGGCCAGTTCGTCCGCCCGCTCGGCACGGCGGACGGTGGCGACGATATCGGACGGGTCCGTCCCGGCGGCAAGCAGGCCTCCCAGGATTGCCTCGTTCATGGATCCACAGCCAAGGAATGCGATTCGGTTGCTCATGGCTCCATCATTGCAGTTGGCCTTGGACGGGGTCTAACGAATTCCAGATTCCCAGCTAGCTCCCAAGGTTATTGCAGGCAGCACTCATTCTTGGTCCGTAACTTAGTAGTTACCTCATTGAGGGTGCGAGTGATGAGGCGGGCATGGGGATGTCCGCCAGCAGCACCGGTGGCCGGGCGGGTTTTCCCCCATTTCCCGATTCGGCCGCCGGTGCTTTCGCCTTTAAGGACCGTGGACCGCGCGAAGCCCCACGTTTATCCGCCTGACGCACCCTTGAAGGGTGGGTCAGGCGAACAAGGCGAGGCGCTGGTGTACGGCCCTCGACGCCGGTTAGTTGTCTACGCTGCGCAACAACGGGACGCTGAGGTGCTGCCGGGCAAAACGCAGGGTTTCTGCCAGCATTTCCTCGCGCTCCCCCGCTACCTTCGCCTTGCGGGTTGAAATCTCCGCCACTACGACGCCGTCGAAACCCGTGGCTGCCAAATGCTGCAAAGCATCGGCGCACTGCTGCGTTCCGGTGCCCGGCACCAGGTGCTCGTCCTTGCCGGAACCCGAACCGTCGGTGAGATGGACATGCCGGAGCTTGTTTCCGAGCGCTTTGATGGCTTCCAGGCTGTTGGCCCCGGCAGTGGCGGCATGGGAGAAGTCCCATGTGACGTCGTCGTAATCCTGGCCCAAAGGATCCCAGTGCGGCAGGTAGGCCACCGCTTCACGTCCGCGAACGCGCCATGGGTACATGTTCTCCACGGCTATACGCACCCGGTACCGCGCCGCGATTTCACGCACGCCTTCCACGAAGTTCTCCGCGTAGTTTGACTGCCAGCGGAACGGCGGGTGGACCACCACGGTGTCGCATCCGACGTCCGCGGCCATTTGGCAGGATTTCTCAATTTTGTTCCACGCCGTACCCCAAACCTGTTGCGTCAACAGCAAGGTGGGCGCATGGATGGAGACGATCTCCTGGTGGTACCGATGGCTTAGCTGGATCAAGGCATCCGGGTTCTGGCTCACCGCGTTGTTGGTAACCATCACCTCCACGCCTTCGTACCCCAGGTCCTGCGCCACCGCGAAAGCGTCGTGGACGCTCAGGGGGTACACGGATGCACTGGACAGCGCCACGGGAATTTGGCGGTCATTCACTTCAGGTTCGACGTCGTTGCTCATCTCAGGAGGCCAGCCCGCCTGCCACGGGGGCCGGGATGGGTGATGGGGACGGTGTGTTTACAGGGACCGGGAATTCTTTGAACCCCGGATGGGGCTCTTCTATATCGGGAGCCTTGGCGGCTTCCTTGGCTGCCTTTTTCTTGGATTTGTCCTTCTTGCGCTTGCCCACGTGCGGCGCCGGATCCAAGGCTTCCTCGAAGACCAGCTGGTCCAGGCGTCGCAGGATCAGGCCCTCACGAAGGGCCCAGGGACAAATCTCCATCTTGGGAAACTCAAAGAGCTCAAGGGCCGCTTCAGCAACGAGGGCACCCGCCAACAACTGTCGGGCGCGCGCATCGGAGACGCCAGGGAGGTACAACCTGTCTTCCACGGTCATGGCAGAAATCCGCTGTGCCCACAGCCCCAGGTCTGCTGCGTGGAGCTCACGCTTCACGTACGGCCCTGCAGCGCTGGGAGCTGCACCGGCGATGCGCGCCAAGGAGCGGAACGTTTTGGAGGTGCCGGCCACCAGATTGGCCCGGCCCAACTCGTGGAAGTCCCGGACCACCGGTTTCAGCGTGGACCGGATGTAGCGCCGCAGTTCCTTCACGCTCTTCGCGCTGGGCGGATCATCGTGGAGCCAGTCCCGCGTCAAACGGCTGGCACCCAGGGGAACAGAGGTGGCGTACTCAGGGAGTTCATCCGTCCCATACGCCATTTCAAAGGAGCCGCCGCCGATATCCAGGTCAAGGATGTTGCCTGCGCCCCATCCGTACCAGCGGCGTACTGCGAAGAAAGTCATGGAGGCTTCTTCGCTGCCGGTGAGTTCCTGGAGGGTCACCGTGGTCTCGTGTTTGACGCGGGCCAGGACCTCGGGTCCGTTGGTTGCCTCCCGGATGGCCGAGGTACAGAACGCCAGGAGATCCTCCGCCCTGTGGCTGGCCGCGAACTCCCAGGCTTCCAGGACGAATTCGATGAGCTCGTGCTGCCCGGCGTCGTTGATGTTGCCATCGCCGTCGAGGTACTGCACCAGAGAAAGCGGGCGCTTGTGGGAAGCGAAAGCTACCGGACGCGCGCCGGGGTGAGCGTCCACCAGCAGTAGGTGGACGGTGTTGGACCCGATGTCGAGAACGCCAAGACGCATTCTGCCATTATTCACCGATTCGAAGCCCGTGAAGCAACTTGGCGACGACGTTTCGCTGACCGGATGGTTACCGGCAGCTTGGTCGACCGCTATTCGGCGGACTCCCCGGCTTCGTCGGCACGCTTGAAGTCGCGGCGGATGTTCGCAATTCCCTCGGGGTCGATTTCGAAGCCGAATTCGCTTCCCGGGTTGATGACCATGCCGAGTTCGTCTCCGATGTTTCCCAGGATCGCCGAGCCCATGGTGCCCAGGACGTGCGGGGCTGCTTCAAGGAAGCGCTCATCCACGCGGCTCGGGTGGCTAAAGACGGCCAGGACGGGCTGGCCGTCGGCGTTGGAGAGCACCAAAGGCTCCACGGAGGAGTCGGGGCCGTCCACCGCTTCCGAGCTGACGAGGTAGACCTCGTTGTTCAGGAAAGCGAGGATGACGTCCACCGGGTTCGCGTCCGGTTGTTCGGCCGAGGCGAGCTTCGCCTCGAGGTCGTTCAAGGGTTCGTTGTCCGGTGACACCGTCTGTTCAGTCATGGTTCTACTCGACCACGATGCCGGCCGGGACGCAATTCGCGAATGCTGCCCCGGCCGTCATGGTGACTACTTTTTGGCTGTGGCCTTCTTGGCCGGTGCCTTGCGGGTGGTGGTCCGCTTGACCGGCCCCTTGGCCCGCTTTTCCGCCAAAAGCTCGACGGCGCGTTCCCGGGTCAGCTCCTCAAGGGAGGTTGTGCGCGGGACGGTGATGTTGGTAACGCCGTCAGTGATGTAGGGGCCGAAGCGGCCTTCCTTCACCACAATGTTCTTCTCGGAGACGGGGTCCGGACCGAACTCGGCAAGGGGCGGTACGGAGGCACGGGCGCCACGTTGCTTGGGCTGCGAGTAGATCTCCAGAGCCTGTTCCAGGGTGATCGTGAAGATTTCCTCTTCCGAACCGATGGAGCGGGAGTCAGTGCCCTTCTTCAGGTACGGTCCGAACCGGCCGTTTTGTACCGTGATGGGGTTGCCATCCGCGTCCTCGCCGAGGACCCGGGGCAGGCTCATCAGCGCGAGGGCTTCATCCAAGGTGACCGTGTCCACGGTCATGGACTTGAAGAGAGAACCGGTGCGCGGCTTGGCCTTCACAGGCTTCTTGGGAGGCTTGGGCTTGCCGTTCTTGTAGTACTCCACCGGCTGGTTGGCCAGCTGTTCCTCGGTCATCTCGGGGATGATCTCGGTGACGTAAGCGCCGTACCGGCCATTCTTGGCAACGATGGTGTGGCCCGTGTGCGGGTCGGTTCCCAGAACCCGTTCCTCGGGGGCTGCGGTCTCCATGAGCTCTTTGGCTTTGTCTGCCGTGAGTTCGTCCGGAGCGAGTTCCTCGGGGACGTTGGCCCGTGCGGACTCAACCACTTCGCCGGTTTTCGCATCCAAAGTGGGGATGGAGCTTTCCAGGTACGGGCCGAATTTGCCCACACGCAGCGTGATGCCGTCGGCGATGGGCACGGAATTGATCTCCCGCGCATCGATTTCGCCGAGGTTGTTCACGATGCTCAGCAGGCCGGGGTCTGCGTCTTCACCGTAGTAGAAGTGCTTGAGCCAGGCAGCACCCACGGCTTGGCCGTTGGCGATCTTGTCCAGGTCGCCTTCCATGTCTGCCGTGAACTCGTAGTCCACGTAATCAGTGAAGTGCTGTTCCAGCAAGCGGATCACGGAGAATGCGATCCAGCTGGGAACCAGGGCAGAACCCTGCTTACGAACGTAGCCACGGTCTTGGATGGTGGAGATCGTGGACGCGTAGGTGGACGGGCGGCCAATGCCCCGCTTTTCCAGCTCAGCGGTCAGCGATGCTTCCGTGTAACGCGGCGGCGGTGACGTTTCGTGCCCGACAGCAACGATGTCCGAAGCCGTGAGGGAATCATCCTTGGCAACGTTCGGCAGGCGACGGGCTTCATCGGATTCTTCATCACCGCGGCTCTCGTCCTTGCCCTCTTCATAGGCTGCGAGGAAACCGGGGAAGGTAATGACCGTACCGGAAGCGGAGAATTCGGCGTCGCGACCGTCAGCAGCCACTGCGCCGAGGCGGATGGTGGCCGTAGAACCCTTGGCGTCGGCCATCTGGGAGGCCACCGTGCGCTTCCAGATGAGCTCGTAGAGGCGGAACTCATCACCGCTCAGCTGCTTGGCAACCTGCGCGGGAGTACGGAAGGAGTCTCCCGCGGGACGGATGGCCTCGTGAGCTTCCTGGGCGTTGGCAGCCTTATTGGCGTAGACACGGGGGCTCTGGGGCACGTACTCGGGACCATAAAGCTCCGAAGCCTGACGGCGGGCTGCCGTGAGTGCTTCATCGCTCAAAGCTGATGAGTCCGTACGCATATAGGTGATGTAGCCGTTTTCATACAGGCGCTGGGCAACCTGCATGGTGCTCTTCGACGAGAAGCGGAGCTTACGGCCGGCTTCCTGCTGCAGCGTGGAGGTGGTGAACGGTGCTGCAGGGCGGCGGGTATACGGCTTGGTGTCTACAGAGCGGACCCGGAAATCAGCGTTCTCCAGACCGGAGGCCAAGGACGTGGCGAGTTCCTCATTGAGGTGGACCACGTTTGAGGAGGTGAGCTGCCCGTTGTCGTTGAAGTCCCGGCCACTGGCTACCTTGGAACCGTCCACGGCGGCAAGCTTGGCCTTGAAGGAACCGGAATCCGAACCGAACTGGCCCGTGAGGTCCCAGTAGGACGCGGCCCGGAAGGCCATGCGTTCACGTTCCCGGTCAACCACCATGCGGGTCACCACGGACTGGACACGGCCAGCGGACAGTCCGCGGGCAACCTTGCGCCACAACACGGGGGAAATCTCGTAGCCATAGAGGCGGTCAAGAATACGACGTGTTTCCTGGGCATCCACCAAAGCGGTATCGACATCCCGGAGGTTGTCCATGGCGCGGTGGATGGCTTCCTTGGTGATTTCACCGAACGTCATGCGGTAGACGGGAACCTTGGGCTTCAGGACCTCCAGGAGGTGCCACGCGATGGCTTCGCCTTCGCGGTCCCCATCAGTTGCGAGGTAGAGGGCGTCAGCGTCTTTCAGCTGGGCCTTGAGCTCGGCGACCTTCTTCTTCTTGTCCGGAGAAACAACGTAGTACGGCTTGAAGTCGTTTTCGATGTCGACAGCGAACTTGCCCAACGAGGTCTTCTTCAGCTCGGCAGGGAGGTCCGACGGCTGCGGGAGGTCCCGGATGTGGCCGATCGAAGCCTCGACGATGAAGCCCTCGCCAAGATACTTGGCGATGGTCTTGCTCTTGGCGGGAGACTCCACGATCACGAGTTTCTTGCCGGTTTTTGCCTTGCTGGGCACGGTGCTCCTACAGAAAAAATGTGTAATTGGGCTGGTGCCCATATTGGCCTAGTTCACCATAGTTTGCAGAATCCTGCGTTTTGGTGCGGAACCAGGGCGGACAGTCAAGGACCCGGCGGGGCTCTTACTGACCGGGTGCTACCCGGTCATCCGGGATCATTGACCACAAGGTTGCCACACGTTCAGCACCTTCCGGTATCCGGTTGGGATCCTCGAGTTCGTACTCCCGCAGAACAGCGCGGATTCTGTCCAAAAGTTCCCTGCGCTGTGGGTTGGTCAAGTACAGCAGGTTGCTGGAAAGGACTACTGCTGCCGGCTCTTCTCCTGTTTCCCCCCGTTGCCGGCGTTCCCCGCGAGCCTTGGCGAAGGCCGAAGCCCGGCGACGGAAAGCATCAAGCTCCAGGTCAACCACGGCAATCTCAGGGCTGGCAACACTGCCTCCCGAGATGGTGAAGTCCGTTCCGGCCGCCTTCCAGCGACGTTCGCGGGCATCACCGGCGTTTTCCGCAGGTGCCACGATCCCCCATTTCTGGAGGGCCCGGAGGTGGTAGCTCATTGCACTGGGCGTCAGCCCTGTCCTGGCAGCGAGTTCCGTGGCTGTGTGACTGACCTGTGTGGCGTAGAGCTCAGAGATAACCTCAATCCGGGCGGCGTGCGCCAATGCACGGATAGCCTTGGGATCAGTGATCTCAACCGTCTTTTCGGCACGCTTCCGCCGCGGAATATCGCCTGACGCTTGGGATGATTCGTTGTTCGCACTCACTTCATCAGTGTAGTCAGGGTCACTTCCCGGATGCCCGGTGTTTGATGAGCGCGGCGCCGCACCCCGGATCATTCGTTGACCTGCGCCGGGTCCGGAAGGAGGAACCCGTCCAAAACCAGGTTGGTGACCTCGCGGAAAAGCCCTTCGCGGAAGGTCTCTTCATCGAAGTCCTCTCCCCCGCCCAGGAGCGATACCAAGGCCGAGACGATCTGCCGGACCGACAATTGCCCGTCGCAGGCGGAAACGAAACCGGCCAGTTCAGTACTGAGCAGATTGGTCCGGCGAAGTCCCGCCCCTTGCCTCAGGAGGATGACTCCGGGATGAACGGCTCCGGGGCGCTGGTGCCGTTCCTCGGTGACGTCCTCGGCAACCACCAAGTGCGCCTCCGGGACCGAATGTGAGGCCACCCAATCAGCCCGTTCCACGGCAGCACCCAGATGCGGCCCGATCGGCTGCTCTATTGGATATGTGATTTCCTCGAAGCGGCTGATGGTGACCTCGAGGGGTGTCTCCGGGCGGCGCAGCCAAATCATGCCGAAGCCAATACCTTGGACGTTCCTGGAAGCAAAGTCGTCCAGATAGGCGGCGTACGCTTCCTGGTATTGCTGGCCCTCGCGGTTCTGCGATGCGTCCTGGAGCCAGGTCTCCGCGTACTGCTCGGGGCCCACCTGCTCCCGTTGGATGAACCAGACGTCCAGACCGGAGTCCTGGAGCCATGCCTTGGGCCGGTCCTTCCAGTCCGCACCGGAAGTAACCTCCCAATTGCCGAGCATTTGCGCTGTTCCGCCGGGCTCAAGGACCTCGGCCAAGGACTGTACCAAGGACGCAACGATATCGTCTCCGGGAAGCCCGCCATCGCGGTACGTGAACTGCTCGGACGACGATTCGCCGCCCGTTCGCGGAGTGATGACGAACGGTGGGTTTGATACCACCAAGCCGAACTGCTCCCCCTCTACCGGTTCCAGGAGCGATCCGAGCCGCAGGCTCACCCGACGCTCCAGGTTATCCGGATCCAGCTCCAGTTCTGCGGCGTTCAGCAGAAGGTTGAAGCGGGTGAACGCGAGTGCCCTCTCCGAGATGTCCGTAGCCGTGACATGCTCGCAGTGATGGAGCAGGTGGAAGGTCTGGATACCGCAGCCGGTGCCCACGTCCAGCGCTCGTTTGCTGTGTTTCCTGAATGTGGTCTGGACCAGCGTTGTGGAGGCACGCCCGATTCCCAGGACGTGGTCGTGCCTCAGGACTCCGGGCTGCTGGTGGGCAGCAAGGTCGCTGGCAACCCAGAGTTCTGCACCGCCACTGCCATCCGTGTTGGCGTCCCAGCCGTAGGGGCGCAGGTCCGCCTTGGCATGAGCCATTCCTGAATCCACGGTGATCAGACCCAGTTCCTCAAGGCCTTTCGCACGGATACCGGGGAGGGCGGAATCGATATCCCCGACGGGCTGCGGAAGGGCCAGCAGCCAGAGACGAACAATTACTGCCTGTGATCTGAGGGCTGGGTCCTTGGAGTCCATGAGTCTCTCACTGGCAAGGAGCGCGGGAATGAGCTGGTCCCTGCCGAGCGCTTCTGAGGCGGTTGTTCCCAGGAGTTCAGCCACGCCGTCCACTGTGTAGTTGAGGGCACGAAGGTCTGCGGCGAGCGCCGAAAGCAGTTCGGGGCGGTCACTGCGGGGAGCATCGTCAATATTGCCGGCAGTAAAGGTGGAAGCTGTGTCAGTCACCTTGCAAGTGTAGGGGCGACGCACCCTGCATTGGTCGTGAACCTTCGCTATGTGGACAAAGGCCCCCGCTGGAACCCGGTAGCGTTGGATTCATGCTCACCTTCTCTTCCACAAGGCGCCATGCAGGCCTTGTTGCCATCACCGCTGCGGCCTTGCTGGGGATCTGCGGCTGCCAGGCGCCGGCCAACATCGAAGATGCCGACGTTCCTGCTTGGAAGGAAAAGATCCTGCCTGCGGCGAGCGGTGTGGTGTTGGAGGACTCCGGCAAGATCCTCAACCGGGACCCGTTGGTCAAGGAGTCCCCCAACGTTCCGGGCGGGAGCTACACGCTCACCATGGCATGCGATGGGGGCGGCAAGGCGTACTTCGCTGTTTCCTCCAGCGGCACCAAGATCGCGGACGCGGCCGCGGCATGCAATGGCAGCCTTGATGTGGTGAAGATCAAGGTGCCCGGCACTGGCCCCCTCAGCATCTCGACGAGCAGCGTTGATGCTCCGCTGATCTTCGCCTATCACATGGTTCCTGCGGCCGCCTAGGGCCGGCGCACCTGCTCCGATAGGCCTTTGGCCAGTGGCTTTACGGGCGTAAAGTCAGTTCATGGGCAGCAAGGCAGCTCGCTCGGTGATGCCACGGCGGCTGGCGAGGGCCGCCGTCGTCATCCTTGTTGTGCTGGGCGGCAGCCTGACGGCCTGCGAATACACCTATGACGAGGGCGGACGGCCGGATGCCAGCCCTACCTCCCCAGCCGGCAATGTAGTTCTTCCGCCCGATCCGGCCTTGGAGGAAACCGTCACCGGTGAGGCGCTCGAAGAGTGGGCAAAGTTGGCCCTGCCTGAGTCCCAAGGGCAGTCGTTCTACTCAAGCAGTGGCTACCTCAAAGCCGGCGAGTCCAAGTCAGAGCAAACAGTTCAACTGCCTGGAGGGACGTACGCGGTGACGCTGGCCTGCCGTGGCACTCGCAGGGTGACTTTCTCCGTCAAGGTGAGCGAAGTGGAACTGGTGAACCTGACGCTGGGATGCGCCAATGCACGCGTGAGCGTGGTCCAACTGGAAAAGGACGCCATACTGTCCATCACGGTGGGGACCAGATCCGATGCCAACTTCACCTATCGGGTGAGCCGGCTCTGATTCAGCGGTCAGGCCGCTTCGCAGCCCCCGGGGCAGCGGAGCGTTTCCGGGCTGGAGGCACATTCCTCGCAGTACAGGGTCAAAGTACGGCAACTGAGGTTGGAGCAGTTCTCGAACTTGTTGGTGGGAGCTGAGCAGCGGACGCACTCGCCGATGGTCTTGGCTTCCTCGCTGAACTCGACGTGCATGCGCTTGTCGAAGACGTACAGCGAGCCCTCCCAGAGGCCTTTGTCCTTGAAAGTCTCGCCGTAGCGGACGATCCCGCCATCCAACTGGTAGACCTCTTTGAAGCCCCTGTTGACCATCAGGCTGGAGAGTACCTCGCAGCGGATGCCCCCGGTGCAATAGGTGACAACCGGCTTGTCCTTAAGGTCGTCGTACTTGCCCGAGTCGAGTTCCTTGATGAAGTCGTGGGTGGTGTCCACGTCCGGAACGATTGCGTCCTTAAACTTGCCGATCTGCGCTTCGAACGCGTTCCGGCCATCGAAGAACACTACGTCTTCGCCCCTGGACTTCCTGGCATCCACCAGCGCGTGAAGTTCCTCGGGTTGGAGGTGCTTCCCGCCGCCCACCACGCCGTTGGCGTCCACCTTCAGTTCACCCGGCGCGCCGAACGACACGATCTCATCGCGCACCTTGACGCTGAGGCGCGGAAAGTCTGCGGCGCTACCCTCCGACCATTTGAAGTCGATGTCGTGAAAACCCTTGTACTCACGAGTGGTTTTCACGTACTGCTTCATGTTGTTGAGCTCGCCGCCCACCGTGGCGTTGATGCCGTCCTTGGATATGAGGATCCTGCCGGTGAGGCCCAGTTTTTCGCACAGGGCACGCTGCCACAGACGCACGGCGTCAGGGTCGGCGATCGGGGTAAAGCCATAGAAGAGCACAATTCGGTTCAAAGCCACTATTAAAGGGTACTTGGTGCAGTAAAATCCGTTCGTTTCGTGTGGTGCCCGCGGCCGGAAGTCACAATTCCATAAGCAACCATCACCGGGCTGACGTGGCTCTGTTGCTTCATGGTGCGCTGGCATACTCTCTCTACATGAGTCCAGACGCCTTGGTTGAAGACATTGCGCACCTCTTGGAAGTCTGGGTAGCCGGCTGGTCCGGCTGCCGCGGCTATGAGTTACGCCAAGAGGGCCGCTTCCCTGCCGCACTTCGCGCCGACAAAACCGGTGATTGGGAGTATTTTGCCCATGATCCGTCAGACGAAGAGTTCGCCGCCCTTGCGGACAAGACCGCAGAATCCCCAAACCGGATCCTGACGGTACTCACCAACGACGTCCAACGGTACAAATACCTCGCTGAACAGCGCGGACTCACCGTGACGTCCGCATCCCAGACCATGATGATCGTGGACATGGAAACCCAGGATTCCGAGGATCCGTGGCTCCCTGACGACGATTTGGAACTCGTTACTTCCGAATCGAACGGCGTCCACCACGCGGTGGTCCACTCCGGCGAACAGGTGGCTGCCAGCGGCCGGGTCTACGTGGTCAACGGCACAGCCGTTTTCGACAAGATCGTCACAGAACCTGACTTTCAGCGCCGTGGTCTGGGCACCTTCATCATGAAGGCCCTCGCCGCCCAAGCGTTCTCGCATGACGTTGAGAACGGCCTTTTGTTGGCATCCTTGGACGGCCAGAAGCTCTACTCCCATCTGGGGTGGGACGTGGTGTGCCACGTCCTGATGATGTCCAGTGGTAACGAAGGCTCGGACCTGTCAGGAGCGTAGAAACTCCCGTTTAACAACCAGGCCCGACGGCGGCGCCACGAAGGTGCCGCCGTTGGCGTGCCCGCACAGTGACAGAATGATTCGGTGGCTGCATCAAATTCACTGATCTCCTTATTGGGCCGAACGGCGGACCCCGAGCAGCTGCGCCATGTCCACACCATCCCTGCCCGAAAAGCTGTAAACGAGCCCTGGCCCGGCTGGGTCCACCCGGATGTGGTGGCAGCCTACGGCACCCTTGGCATCCACGAACCGTACCGGCACCAGATCCAGGCGGCAGATCTCGCCCATTCCGGGCAGCACGTCGTCATTGCCACCGGAACTGCCTCCGGAAAGTCGCTCGCCTATCAGCTGCCCGCGTTGGACGCGATACACCGTTCAGAGCTGCGAGTCCTGTCGGATCCCGGAAAGATCCACGACGACGGCGCGGTCACGCTCTACCTGTCCCCCACCAAGGCGCTGGCAGCAGACCAGCTCTCAGCGATCCGCTCGCTGAAGCTGCCAACGGTTCGGGCAGAAACTTACGACGGCGACACCGATGTCTCGTCCCGGCGCTGGATCCGTGACCACGCCAATTTCATCCTTGCCAACCCTGACATGCTGCACTTCGGCATCCTTCCTAACCACACATGGTGGGCCCGGTTCTTCAGACGCTTGCGCTACGTCATCGTGGATGAAGCGCATAGTTACCGAGGCGTGTTCGGCTCGCACGTGGCCAATTTGATGCGTCGCCTGCGCCGGATCTGCGCTTATTACGGTGCGGGGACCTCCTTCCCTGAGCCTGTCTTCATAGCGGCTTCCGCCACCGCTTCCGATCCCGGGGTGTCCTTTGGACGGCTCATAGGCGCTCCCGTCCGCGAAGTTTCCGAAGACTGCTCTCCGCACGGTTCCACTACGGTGGCCTTCTGGGAGCCGGCCCTGACCGAGGTCAAAGGCGAGAACGGTGCCAAACAGCGGAGGACAGCCGTAGCTGAGACCGCGGATATCCTGGCCAACCTCGTCTCGTCACGCGTCAGGACCATCGCGTTCATCAAGTCGCGTCGCGGCGCTGAGTCGATTGCGTCCATTACCAAGAGACTGCTGGATGAGGTGGATCCCAGTCTCCCCGGGCGGGTGGCGGCCTACCGGTCCGGGTACTTGCCCGAGGAGCGGCGGGCTTTGGAGCAGGCTTTGAGGTCCGGCCAGTTGCTGGGTGTCTCCAGCACGTCCGCCTTGGAACTTGGCATCGACATCTCGGGACTTGATGCCGTACTTGTGGCCGGCTGGCCGGGCACAAGGGCCTCGCTCTTTCAGCAGATCGGCCGTGCAGGCCGCGCGGGGCAGGACGCTATTGCGGCTTTTGTGGCCAGCGATGATCCCCTGGATACCTATTTGGTGAACCACCCGGAAGCGATCTTTGATGTCTCCGTGGAGGCTACAGTCTTCGATCCCGGCAATCCCTACGTCCTTGGCCCACACCTGTGCGCTGCGGCAGCCGAGTTGCCTATCGGCCCGGCGGAGCTGGATCTCTTCGGTCCCACTGCCGAGAGTCTCCTTGATCGCTTGGTGGTGCAGGGCTACCTTCGCAAGCGTCCCGCGGGATGGTTCTGGACCCATCCGGAGAGCGCTGCCGGGATGGTGAACCTCCGGGCCGACGGGGGCGGGCCCGTCAGTATCGTCGACGCCGAGACTGGATCCCTCTTGGGAACCATGGACTCGCCACAGACCCACTATCAGGCCCACACGGGTGCCATCTATGTCCACCAAGGTGACAGCTACCTGGTGGAGGACCTCAACGAGACCGATCACTGCGTGATGGTCCGTCGGGTAAATCCGGACTTCTACACTACGGCTCGGGATGTAACCCAGATCGAAGTCCTTGAAACCTTGCGATCGGTCCAGTGGGGTGACATCACCGTGCACTTTGGCGACGTCAAAGTAACCACACAAGTGGTCTCCTTTCAGCGCAAGGCCTTGATTTCGAACGAGATCCTCGGTGAAGAACCGCTCGATCTGGGAGCCCGCGACCTGTTTACCAAAGCTGTCTGGTTCGTGGTGGACAACCGTTCGCTGCACGGAGCCGGTCTAGTGGAAGCGGAGTTCCCCGGTGCCCTGCATGCGGCTGAACATGCCGCCATTGGGCTCCTCCCCCTGGTGGCATCCAGTGACCGCTGGGACATCGGCGGCGTCTCCACCGCCCTGCATGCCGACACCGGCGTGCCAACGATCTTCGTGTACGACGGCCACCCCGGCGGTGCCGGATTCGCCGAGCGGGGCTTTGAAAAGGCCAAGATTTGGTTGACGGCAACCCGGGAGGCAATCAAGGCCTGCGAGTGTGATGCCGGCTGTCCTTCATGTGTTCAGTCTCCTAAATGCGGAAACAAGAACAACCCGTTGGACAAGGCAGCCGCCATCACACTCCTGGACGTGTTGTTGAAGGACGCCAGCTAGGCAAGGGCGCCAGCCAACCACCAAGGCGCAAGCCAAACAGCGCCGACACCAAGCCCGTCCTGCAGGAACCGGCCGGTTTGTGCCGCCTACGGAGGAGGTCCGGCCCGTGCGCGGCCAGTGGCAACGCCCCACCGGAAGGCGTTTGCCACCTCAGTGGCGACCTCCACCACGTTCCCGCCGGCTACCGTGCAGGACGTGAGCTGCGTATCGTGCTTTTCGGCCACGTCTGCTGCGACGGCACAAGGTTCCCCGGAAGCAAGACCCCTGGCAGCATCTGCTGCTGCGAGAGCCGCCAGATCGGCTGCCGATGCGGCCCGGGATGCCATTACCCCTGCCTGCGCGAGGAAAAGCAGTCCAAGAAGCATCGCCATGACCACCGCCCCAAGTCCCAGGGCGAGCACGGTTCCGGCCCCGCGCTCAGGCTGGATATTCACCAACACCCTCTTCACGGGGTGCCCGCTTCTGCCCGTGCTGACGCAGAGGCCTTCAACGTCCACGGGACAAGCGGTCCTAATGCTCCGCCTACTGGCGACGAAGCTGTCACGGTCAGCCACTCGCCGTCGTCGGTAAGCGTCGCGCTGACGCCGTCCCCTGCAAGTCGCTTGACGATCCCTTCCACCGACCCGGTCGTCTCGCCCCGGGCGGAGGCGCGCGCTCCCGCCCTCACCGCTTCCTCCAGCCGGAGTTGGGTGATACCCGCTGCGCCGCCTGCCAGCAGGAATGCCAGGAGCAACACAACGGCCGGCAAGGCGACGGCAAACTCCGCAGTGACAGCGCCCCGTTCCGTCTCTCCCCGGAACACTCTCCCGCGGGCAGGCAGCACATCCGTCATGGCAAGGACAATGCCGTACGGATCAGGTTGAGTAGGAAGCCGCGGACCTCCTCGCTCCGAAGGATGACTACAAGGAGGCCCGCGAGCCCAACAGCAGCGAGGGTAGCTATGGCGTACTCGGCGGTGGCCATGCCCACTTCCGAACCCATCAGCCTTGTCCTTGCCCAGAAGCCATCGTCAGCAAGTTGCCTGTCCCCGAACTCCTCAAGATCGTCGACTCCCAGTTCGAACTGCCCGAGTTCGTCCTCGAGATCGAATCGCTCGAGGTCGTTATGTTCAAGCTCGTATTCGGAGAGCTCGTACTGCTGGGTTGTCGCCGGTTCTCCGGAAGAAACCTTCGGGTCTTCAACAGGCGCCGGTCGATCCTGGGGCAGATCACGGAGAATGTCAGGAAGGGTAGTTTTCACGGTGGGTTCCTTTCAAGAAGTGCCAGCGGGTCTGCCGACAGAATCGACTCTTCCGTGGCGGGGAGCAACCCGAAAGAAGTCGATTCCCGCAAGTGGATAACCACTCCTGACTGGCTGGATGTGGAGGAAAGGTCGGAGTTCCTCATCGAGCAGGCTTTGCCCCTGCATCTCAGCCAGAGGGAAGCATGGCGATCAGGACGGGGACGATTCCAAGGCAGATAAAGGCCGGCAACGAGCAGAGACCCAAAGGAACCACCAGCTTTACCCCCAAGGCAGCTGCCCGCTTCTCCGCGGCCCGGAACTGCTCGCGCCGTTCCCTCGCGGCCTGTGCATAGAGGATGGAAGCAGACGGCGCACCGGTCAGGGCTGCAAAAGCCAGTGCGTCCTTGAGCCGGACTACTTCAGCCGGATGCCTGATAGGAGTCCGCCAGGCAGTCTCCCAGTCGGCGCCGAGGGCAAGTGCGGCAACAACCGGCCGGAGTGATTGCCTGATTGGTGGTGACGCACACTGTGCGATAAGTTCCAGTGCCCGCCGTATTCCAGCGCCCGCGTCGAGCATCGAGGCCACCAGCTCCAGCATCATTGCAGTATCGCGGAGCCCGTCCGCAGCCGGGTCAACGCGGGCTGCCATCAATGACTTCTGCGGCGCTTCAGAATCCCAGTCACGAAGACGTAGCCGCGCCCTCAGCCGCGTGGGTGCCGCGAAGCTGATGAAGGCGGCGAGTGCCATGACTGCGATCATCAACAACACCGGAGCGCCGGGCATCAGCATGCGCCAGCCGCAGAGGCGACCAGCCGTGAGGACCAAACCCGGCCTGCCACCGTCAGGAAGAGTCCAGCCGCGAACGTGGCAACCCCCAGGAAGTTGTTCAGTAAGATCCCCAACGGATCCACGCCCAATGCCATCCCTAGGCCAAGCCCGAACACCGGGAGCCACGACAACAGGCGAACGGTAGCCTTGGGCCCTGCGAGCGCCGTCTGGCGTGCTGCTTCGGAGTCTTCTTCGGCTTCCAGTTGAGCTGCGAACCGGGTGAGGAGGTCAGCTAAAGGACAGCCGCTGGTTTCGGCGATGTCCAGGCATGCTGCCAGTTCCATCCACACACGTCGTTCGGAACGTCCGCGCCGCGGAAACACCTTTTCTGCCGTTCCACGGATTGCGTCGGCAGAAGAATTTCCAACGGTCGACGCTGCCTGTGCTGCTGCAAGTACCTGTAGCGACTCGTGCGACAGCCCGGCATTCCCCTTCTGCGCTACTACGGCCGGGCCACCGTCCGTGATTTGCCGTGAACCATGGACAATCCATAGTTCTTCCCACAGCCTGGTGGTTCCCCGCCCGCCGCGCAGGAGGGCTGCGAGCTGTTGCACCAGCACCACAAGTGACAAAGGCTCAGTCCGCTTTCGTCGTGAGCGGCCGTGCCACAACCCCACACGAGCCTTGGTGCTACCACTCCGGCCTCTCGGCTCCCGCAGGCTCGTCCGAACTCGTCGCCTCCCGGCACCATGGCCGCTGAACTGCAGCCACGCCGCCAGTGCGGCGATGAGGACAATCGCCCCGATCATGGGCCGTCCCCGGCTTGCGGCAACAAATCATCGTGTTGCGGATAGTCGTCCACTTCAAACGGCGCCAGGGAGAGCCGGGCGGCGAGTCCGGGCCATGCTGGGCCGTATGTCATTCCTGACCGGCTCCAGCTGAGGGCCGGCACTACTTTCTGGCCCGTCCGTGTATCGACGACTACGCCAATGGATGCCACTTTCCGCCCCGACGAGGATCGGTCTACGTGAATCACCACGTCCAAGGCACTGGAGACTTGCAACCGGACGGCTTCGGCGTTCAAGCCAGCCAGGGCGCCGAGGGCCACCAATCGTGCTGGCACAGCCTCGGCGGTGTTGGCGTGAATAGTCCCACCGCCACCGGTGTGACCGGTGTTGAGTGCGGTCAGCAATTCACGGACTTCGGCGCCTCGGCACTCGCCTACAATCAGCCTGTCCGGCCGCATGCGTAGTGCTTGGCGGACCAGGTCTCCAAGGTCCAGGGCCCCTCCTCCCTCAAGGTTTCCGTGGCGCGATTCCAGCGTCACGACGTGCGGGTGGACGGGGTTGAGCTCGGCGGCGTCCTCGATGAGCACCAATCGCTCCGCCGGATGGCTCAACCCGAGCATGGTGGAGAGCAGGGTTGTCTTTCCTGAGCCTGTGGCACCGCTAATAAGGAAGCTCAGTTTCTGCGCCATGATGGCACGCAGAACCGACTCGACGTGCTCAGAAAACATCCCGCGTTCCCTCAACTCGGCTAGGGTGAACACCTCTTCCCGGCGGATGCGGATGGACAACAGGGTGCCTGCCGTTGATATCGGTGCGAGGACTGCATGGACCCGGTAGCCTCCCTCGAGCCGGACGTCCACGCAGGGGGAGCAGTCGTCCAGTCTCCTGCCCCCGGCTGAAACCAAGCGGGTGGCCAGCGACCTGATCTGTTGTTCAGTATCGAAGTGAACCGCTGAACGTTCCAAGCCCTTACCGCGGTCCAACCAGACTGAATCGGGACCGTTGACGAAGATGTCAGTGACCGAAGGATCCTGGGCAAGGTGTTGGAGGGGTCCCAGCCCGTTCAGTTCGGCATTGATGGATTCCGCCGCTTCCAACGCCCCGGCAGTACCCAGTAGCCTGCCGCTGGCCTGCACAGCTGCTGCGACCGTAGACGGCGTTACGGGTCCGTTCCCTGCGAGCACTGACTCCCGCACCGTCTCAAGAAGGACGGTGTCCAGCCTGCGGCCCTGCCGACGGCGGGTTCCCTCGGCGAAGCGGCTCATTGGATGGCGCCGTTCAACTCCAGCACAGAGTTCAACTCCAGCACAGAACCGGCTAAGCGGCTGATCGGTTTTCGACGTCCGAGTTCCAGCAACCGTCCACGTTCGGTGCCTGACGCCACGCCACGCATCTCGGGAAGGACGCCCAACAAGGGCAATCCCAAAGACTCGGAGATCAGCGGAGCGTCCACGGACGTAGCGCCGGTTCCGCGGACCAGAAGTCCGACGTCGACGGGTGGGAGCTCGTTGAGGACGCGCGCGGCCGCCACCGCGCATTTGAGGTGGGCCTTGCTCAGCAGCAAGATCCTGTCGCAGTCCCACGCGAGCGTCCCCAGTCCTTCCGCGCTGCGCCCGATATCCACCAGGACGAGTTCGAAGCTTCGGCGTGCGGCGTCAACCACGGCAGCTACAGCACCGGCCGCGGGGATATGGGCCGGTTCCCTGGTCCCGGGCCATGACAGGAAGGCGAACCCGCCTGCGACGGGCAGGGAGTCCCGGAACTGCGAGGGATCAATGCTGCCGCGGGTTTCGGCGAAATCCGGCCAACGTAGGCCCGGAATCTCGTCGGCCGTCACCGCCAGTTCAAGTCCTCCGCCCCAACGGTCACCATCGATGAGCACGGTGCTGACGCCATGGCCTGCCGCAGCCTGGGCCAGCCAAATCGCGGTGGTTGTAGCTCCCGCCCCACCACTGCCGCCGATGACTCCGATGACCGCGCCCCCGGGGTCTGGAGATCCGGACATGCTGAGGTGTTCAGCCAGCCAGGCGGCGGCCTCGGGTAGAACGGCTACCCGTTCAGCTCCCAGCGCAGCAGCTAAACGCCATAGCCCGTCACCTTCAGAGGCTTTGCCGAGCAAAACCGTGGGAGCCCTTCGCCGCGGGGGCATTTCGCGGATATCACTGCCCACTAAAACAACGTCGGCGTTATCCCAACCATGGACGGCCTCCGCCACGTCAATGGCCGTTCTGAGGCTTCCGCCTGCCGCTGCGACTATCCGTTTGGCTTCTTCCTGAAGATAGGGGTCGCCGGAAACAAGCAGTATCCCGACGGCGTCGTGGGGCACCCAGGATCCGTCTGCGTCCCCCTGCGCCGTGCGGCTGCTTTGCCCGTGGCGCTTGCTGGTTTGCCCTTGCCGACGATTTCTCATGCTCATGGCATTCACACTGATTGACGCGGCCGGGACTACATAAGGTCTGCATGCCCTTATGTGCACAACCCGGGACGGCTGCAGCTGTGGAGGAACAGTCGCGCCCCGCACCGGGACCAGGAACACCAAAGCACCCCTCCGCACAGGGCAGAATGGAACCATGTATTTGCTGCTCGCCGCCCACCAGGAAGGCGCAGCCATACAAAGGATCTCCCCCACCGGAAAGGCCACTGCTGACGCGCGCGTCGTCACCCGTGGCGAGCTGCCCGGCGTCGTGCGTGAATTCGAAGCGCAACGGCCCCGCTGGGTGTGGCATCGCGCCCAGGATTGGTATCCGGAACTGCTGACCCATGGCATGGAACTGGAGCGCTGCCACGATCTGGCGCTCTGCGGAGCCATTCTGGCCCACTCTGAATTCACTGCGCATACGGACTACGCCAGGCATGCGGTCAAGCTCACGCAGGACGACGACTCGACACCGCCACGGGCTCTTCAGCCGCCGCCACCGCCCGTGGACCAAGGCGCGCTCTTCGAGGACATTGCACCGTCCAGCTCCAAAGCGGGGCTGGCCGAACTCAGGGAAGAATTCGCTGCCCAGCAGCACGCCATCTCCCAGGTCTCCGAGGCTCACCAGCAGAAACAACGCCTACAGCTACTCCTTGCCGCGGAGTCGGCGTGCGCCATCATCGCCATCGAGATGCAGCACGCCGGCGTCCCTTGGCGCGAAGAGCTGCATCAGCAGATCCTCGCCGATGTCCTGGGTCCAAGGCCGCCGCTCGGGCACCGGCCGCCCGCACTTGAGGCTCTCTGCGCCGAGCTTCGGAGCATCCTTAACTCCCCCAGCTTGAATCCTGACTCCCCGCAGGACCTCATGCGTGCCTTGCACAGGAACGGGATCGAGGTGAAAAGCACCCGTCAATGGGAGCTCCAGGAATCGAAGCACCCTGCCATCCAGCCCCTGCTCGCCTACAAGAAACTTTCCCGCCTGCACACCGCCAACGGCTGGTCCTGGTTGGACGCGTGGGTACGTGACGGGCGGTTCCACCCGGAGTACGTGGTGGGTGGGGTAGTGTCCGGCCGCTGGGCATCACGCGGTGGTGGTGCGCTCCAGATCCCGCGTAACATCCGGGCCGCGGTCCATGCGGACCCGGGTCACAAACTCATCGTCGCCGATGCCTCGCAATTGGAGCCCAGGGTCCTCGTGGCACTGGCGCAAGACACGAAAATGGCGGAGGCGGCTCGCGACAAGGACCTCTATGCCGGAATCGCTGCCCAAGGTTTTGGCGGTGACCGTGCCAAAGCAAAGATTGCACTGTTGGGAGCCATCTACGGCGCTACTACGGGTGAGTCGGGCAGGCTCATGCCGCAGCTCACGCGTACCTATCCACGCGCCGTCGGGTTCGTGGAGCAGGCTGCTCGTGAGGGCGAAGCAGGCCGGACAGTCACTACCCGGCTGGGCAGGAGCAGCCCGCCACCGTCGGCTGGTTGGTTGCGGAGCCAGCAGTCCACCACTGCCGAGGAACAGCGCCGCGCTGACAACCTGGCCCGGTCCAGGGGCCGTTTCACCCGCAACTTCGTAGTCCAGGGCTCGGCTGCTGAATGGGCGGCGTGCTGGCTGGCGGAATTACGACGGCGGTTGAGGGCTTCGCGCCCCGAAGGCTCACCTATCGGGGAACTTGTCTTCTTTCTGCACGACGAAGTGATGGTTCACGCCCCCGACCACGCGGTAGACGCCTGTATCCGGGCCATCGAAGAAGCGGCAACAGCGGCGAAAGAACTGATGTTCGGGCGGATCCCTGTGGAATTTCCGGTGAGTGTCGCCGTCGTCGATTCCTACGACAAAGCGAAGTAGCCGGACCATAGCCCGAAGCCGCCGGACTATCCAGTCATATCTCCCCGTATGAGCCGGGATGACCCGCCGGGTACGGGTACTGCCAAGTAACTTTAGTTCGCCCTTGGTTCTGGCTAGTCTCACTATGTGGATAGTTTTGCTGGTCCACATCTGTGTGCAAGGAAGCATCAAAAGGGGGAAGCATTTCGATGGGTGGCAGGTTTGAAATTCTCAAGGACAACGACGAAGGTTACCGGTTCCGCCTTACTGCGGCCGACGGAACCGTCGTGGCCGTATCACCAACTTTCACGCATCTGGAAGGTGTGGTCGCCGGCATCAACGCCGTGCGGGAAAACGCCGCGACCGGACTGATCGTGGACCGTTCGACGACGGCCCGCAAGGCTGCCTAAACAGTCACCGGGGCGCAGGACCAGTCAGTTAAGGACTCGTCAGAGGTCAATATCCCGCAGCTTGTCCTTGTCCCAGGGAACGGTCCAGCCCAGTTCGTCGAAGAGGCCGCTGAGGACCAGTCCCGTGAAGCCCCATACCAGCACGCCGTTTACGGTGAAACCAGGGCTGGTATACGTGCGGCCGAACCGGGAGATGGTGGCCGTGACGCGGTTAACCGGGTCCAGGAGGTCACGCACGGGCACCCGGAAGACCTGCGCAGACTCGGCGTAGTCCACTACCCGAATGGGCGATGGCGCATCCCACCACGCCAGCACCGGCGTCACCCGGAAGTTGCTGCGAATAAGGCCAAGTTCAGGGATGACTCCGAGAACCCGGACGCCACCCGCATCCAGGCCCGTTTCTTCTACAGCTTCGCGAAGGGCAGCCGCCACTACCGACTCATCTTCCGGATCCACGCTGCCGCCCGGGAACGCCACTTGGCCCGGATGGTCGTCAAGGGTGTGCGCCCGTTCCAGCAAGAGGACATCGAGGTCGGCCGGCGCGATAGGCCGCCCCGATTCGGCAGGAATGTTGTCCAGCACGCCGAAAAGCATCAAGACTGCCGCGGCCCGGTTGGTTTCGGGGGTGACGGGAAGCTTCTCCCAGAGGGCCGTGTGCTGTTGCTGGCCGTCTTCAAAGCGGGCGACCAGCGCTGAAAGTTCCTCTAGCGCGGTCACCCGGGCCTCCTTTGCGATTCCATGCGGATCTCCGCAGCCCTGTGCGTCTCGGCCAGGAGCTTTTCCAGCAACTCTTCGTTTCCAGGCGCAAGCTCATACTTCAGCAGCTTGGCTGCCTTGACGGGGTCCGTTTCGCCCTCGCCATAGCTCGGACAGAGGCTCGCGACCGGGCAGGCACCACAAGCCGGCTTCCTGGAATGGCAGACCCTGCGACCGTGGAACACCACTCGATGCGAGAGCATGGTCCAGTCCCGGGGTTCAAACAAGTCGGCGACGTCGAACTCGATCTTCACAGGATCGTCCGAGGCCGTCCACCCGAACCGGCGGGCCAGCCGGCCAAAGTGCGTATCCACCGTGATCCCGGGAACGCCGAACGCATTACCCAAAACCACGTTCGCGGTCTTGCGCCCGACGCCGGGGAGCGTCACCAAATCTTCAAGACGTCCCGGGACCACGCCGTCGTACTCATCCACAAGCCGTGTACTGAGTGCCAGGACGTTCCTCGCTTTGGCCCTGAAGAAGCCCGTCGGCTGAAGTATGGTCTCCAGCTCCAGGGGATCCGCCTCAGCCAGGGCGCGGGCATCCGGGTAGCGGGCAAACAGGATCTTGGTGACCTGGTTGACCAGCACATCAGTGGTTTGGGCCGAGAGGACCGTGGCCACCACCAGCTCAAAGGGGTTCCTGAAATCCAACTCCGCATGCGCGTAGGGATACTTGTCAGCGAGAACCCTGTTGATCTTGCGTGCCCGGCGTTTGAGTGCGAGCAGCGAACCAGCTTCAGCGATGGCCACGGGGTGCTGCTTAGCCGCGTTCGATGTTGCTGAGCTCCCGGAGAACCCCAACCTTGCCGTCGGTGTCCTGGACCAGGAATTCATGACCGCGGTCCTCCAACGCCAGGACCCATCCGCCGGGTTCGATGGTGAAAGCGGGAGCGCCGGAGTGTTCGTCGTACGCGGTCCGGGGCTGGGCGACGGCGAACCAGAATGCCTCGTACTGTGGTGAATCTGATTCTTCCGGACGGCTGGCCGGATCCACGGTGGCGCCAATCGAGTCACTGACCCTGCGTGTGTCACCGGAGACTATGGGCGTGGCCATGGTTGCAGCCCAAGGCTGCTGAGGCGCTGGCTGAGTGGTAGCGGGCTGAGCCGCATGCTGGGTGGTGGCTGGCTCTGACGCTGTACCAGAGGCCTTTACCTCGGCGTCCTTTGCACCAAACTCTTTCCCGGACTCCGTGCGCTCCGGCGAAGAAACGGCGGGAGAAGCGCCTGCGCCGGACGGCGCGGGAAAAGATGCGGAGCCAGCGGTTGCCGGTCCGGATGTTCCGGAGCCGGTACCGTCCGCCGGCTTATCGTCGGCTGAATGCACGACGGCGGAGGCTTCGGTAGCCGGCGACGGCGTAGTTCCGTAGCTGGCCGGCGGAGCGAAGGGGCTGGAGCCTGTGGCGGCACCTGCGCCAGGAGCGCCCGCGCCGGGAGCGCCGGTGGAAGCTGCGGCTGCCGCTGTACCTGAAACATGGGCGACCGGCGCTTGGTATCCGGGCGTCGATCCTTGGAATCCCGGCGTTGAACCGGTTGTGGCGGCAGGCTTCGCCGCTTTAGGGGCCTTCGGCGCTTTGGGGGCAGCCGGTTTGCGGCTGGGGACAGCTGCCTCGCGGGCAATAACGTGAGCCGGCGTCTCAGCACGGCCCTTGAAATCAGCGGAAAGCCACGGAAGGTGAGGAGCCAGAACCGTTGCAGCCAGCAGGCCTACAGAACCGACCAAACCCAGCAGGACGCTGCCGTTGAACGAGTTGGCAATAGTGAGGAAGAACAAGGGGAACGCGAACGAGGCAACCACGGACGCGAACTGATCGACGGACAGCGAGCCAACACGGACGACTGTTCCCGGCTGCAGCCTGCGGGCCACGAAGAGCGCCACCACCACCAGCGGCAGGATGATGCCCAGCAGCAGGAAGAACAGGTTTCCGAGGTTCCAGAGGTTGTAAAGGTCCCCAAACATCGGCAGGAGCGACGCGACGAACATCAGGAGCGTGGAGCCGAAAACAGTAAGATCGCGGATGGTGAAAGGCCCGGCGACGGCTTCATACTTGGCAGCGTCGTTCTTGCCGGCAGCGTCGTTTTTAGCAGCAGCGTTGCCACCTGCAGAGGTGGCCGTTCCAGCCGTGGTGTCCGGTCCCGTCGGCTGTGAGTCGTGCGGGCCTGGGCTCAGCTGGTTCATCTATTTCTCCTTCGTACGGCGGCGTCTTGGACAGTCCGGCCCGGCGACCTCCGCGGGATTCCGCCGAGAACCGGACACGCCAGAAGTGCGTCCCAAGACTTCTTCAGCCTATGTCACCCCACTGACAGGGTTCTAGCTGAAAACGGCCATACAGCTTCGCCCACAGCAAACTCCAAGGTTCCTTATGGATTGCAGCCCACCGATCGCCCGCCGGCAGCGGCGGCCCGGGTCCGCCGTCGTGCGTCATGTAAACGGTTCCCCACCGCCGAAGCCGCCATTCGTCGCTAAATCCGCGCCGCTCACGGCCGCATTTGTGACGACGCACACGTAGCACTTCGCTAACCGATAGTGTTGATGCCGGACAGCACTCTGCGGACCCTTGAGGGACGCGCTCGACGCCGACGACGGCCCGGGCGGGGACCTCACGGCAGGATCCGCGCAGCAAAGATCGATGAATGATGAGGTTCACCATGTCCCAGGACACCACCGGATCCACGGCCACCGCTGCAGCTTCAACGGCTCAGAACGGTCCCGCCGCACACGTTGAGGCACTTGAAAACCTCCTCCACGAGAACCGCAAGTTCGCGCCGTCGGCAGAGTTCGCCGCAAACGCCGTCACAAGCGCGGACGCCTACGAAGAGGCGGAGGCGGACCGCCCCGCTTTCTGGGCCAAGCAGGCCCGCGAGCTGCTGACCTGGGACAAGGACTTCACCGAAGCCTTGGATTGGTCCAACCCGCCGTTCGCAAAGTGGTTCGTCGGCGGTGAAGTCAACGCGGCCTACAACGCGCTGGACAGGCACGTGGAGAACGGCTTGGGCGACCGCGTTGCCATCTACTTCGAAGGCGAGCCCGGCGACACCCGCACCTACACGTACGCGGAACTGACCGAAGAGGTGAAGAAGGCTGCCAACGCCTTCGAGTCCCTCGGTGTTGCCAAGGGTGACCGCGTGGCCGTGTACTTGCCCATGATTCCCGAGGCCGTGATCACGCTGCTTGCCTGCGCCAGGATCGGGGCGGTGCACTCGGTGGTCTTTGGCGGTTTTTCCGCTGATGCCCTGCGCTCCCGGATCGAGGACGCCGAAGCCAAGCTCGTTGTCACCGCCGATGGCACCTACCGCCGCGGCAAGCCCAGCGCCCTGAAGACCGCAGTGGACGAAGCCCTGAGCAAAGAGGGCCACACCGTCCAGAACGTGGTTGTGGTCAAGCGCAACGGCGAGGACGTCAACTGGGTAGAAGGACGCGACCTCTGGTGGAGCGAGACGGTAGACCTCGCAGAGAAGGAGCACACCGCCGTCGGGCATGACTCCGAACACCCGCTGTTCATCCTCTACACCTCCGGCACCACGGGCAAGCCCAAGGGCATCCTGCACACCACCGGCGGCTACCTTACGCAGGCCGCGTACACGCACAAGGCAGTGTTCGACCTCCACCCGGAAACGGACGTGTACTGGTGCACCGCCGACGTCGGATGGGTCACCGGCCACTCATACGTCACCTACGCTCCGCTGATCAACGGCGCCACGCAGGTCATGTACGAAGGCACCCCGGACTCCCCCCACCAGGGCCGCTGGTGGGAAATCGTGGAGAAGTACAAAGTCTCCATCCTCTACACCGCGCCGACTGCCATCCGGACGTTCATGAAGTGGGGCCGGGACATCCCGGACAAGTACGACCTCTCCTCCATCCGCGTCCTGGGCTCCGTGGGCGAATCCATCAACCCTGAAGCGTGGATGTGGTACCGCGACGTCATCGGTGCCAACGCCGGCAAGAACGGCGAAAAGAAGGAACACCCCGCCCCGATCGTGGACACCTGGTGGCAGACCGAAACCGGTGCGCAGATGATCGCGCCGTTGCCCGGCGTAACCGCCACCAAACCCGGCTCCGCGCAGGTTCCGCTGCCCGGCATCGCCGTGGACGTCGTGGACGAAAACGGTCAATCCGTGGCGAACGGCGAGGGAGGCTACCTGGTGGTCCGCGAACCGTGGCCCTCCATGCTCCGTGGTATCTGGGGCGACCCCGAGCGTTTCAAGGACACTTACTGGTCCCGGTTCGAGGCGATGTACTTTGCCGGAGACGGCGCCAAGAAGGATGAAGACGGCGATGTCTGGCTCCTGGGCCGCGTGGACGATGTCATGAACGTCTCCGGCCACCGCCTCTCCACCACGGAGATCGAGTCCGCCCTCGTCAGCCACCCGTCCGTCGCCGAAGCAGCCGTGGTTGGCGCCGCAGACGAAACCACCGGTCAGGCAGTGGTCGCGTTCGTCATCCTCCGCGGTGATGCCGTCAACAACGGCGACGAAACCATCCTGGAACTGCGCAACCATGTGGGCAAGGAAATCGGCCCGATCGCCAAGCCCAAGCAGCTGCTCATCGTTCCGGAACTGCCCAAGACACGCTCCGGAAAGATCGTCCGCCGCCTCCTTAAGGACATCGCAGAAGGCCGCGACACCGGCGACGCCACCACCCTGGCAGACCCCGGCATCATGACCCAGATAGCGGAGTCCCTCCGCAAGTAAGTAGTCCACGACGGCGCCGCTCACCTCTTGAGGCGAGCGGCGCCGTCGTGCGTTAAATGCCTTGCGTGACGCAGGCGTGACGTCGCCGCGCTGGGCCTTCCCGGCTCCGGAAGCCTCCCGCCCTAGACTGGAGCCAGATTCAGCCCCATGTTTGACGAGGTTCCCAGAAAGGCCCTGATGCTTCAGGCAGCACGCCACTCCGCCATCATCGACGCCGTCCAGCGGGAACGCGTGGTGCGGGTCTCGGACCTCGCGCAATTGCTGGGCGTGTCCCCCATGACCGTGCGCCGCGACATCGAAGCCCTTGAGGAAGCCGGCCGCGTTGAGCGCATCCACGGCGGAGCCAAACTGCCCGGTGATGCGAGCACCCACGAACCCGGATTCGAGCTCAAGTCCACGCAGCTGACCGCGGAGAAACACGCAATCGCCGTTGAGGCCGCGTCCCTTGTCCAGGAAGGCATGGCAATCGGCCTCGGCGCCGGCACCACCACATGGGCCTTGGCGAAGGAACTCGTCAACGGGCCCCGCATCACCGTGGTCACCAACTCGGTGCGCATCGCCGACCTCTTCCACCACGGCTCCTCATCCGGCCCCGCACGCTTCGGATCCACAGTGATCCTCATCGGCGGCGAGCGAACACCGTCCGACGCCCTGGTGGGCCCGATAGCCACATCCTCGCTTAAGCAGCTCCACCTGGACGTCCTGTTCCTGGGTGTCCACGGCATGGATGGCCACGCAGGTTTCACAACCCCCAACCTCCTGGAAGCGGAAACCAACCGCGCCTTCATGGCATCTGCCCGGAGCACCGTTGTCCTGGCCGACCACAGCAAGTGGGGCGTGGTGGGCATAGCCTCGATCGCCCAACTGGAAGAGGCCGACGAACTGATCACGGACTCACTGCTGGGTGAAGACGCCCGGCGCGTACTGGCCGAGAACGTTGCAAAACTTAGGATCGCCGAGGCCTAACCCAACTAGGTCGCAGTTGAGCGCGTTCTGAGAGCTCAAAACGCGCTGTGCTGCGACTTAGGTGGGTCTCATACCCCGGGTGGAGGCCGGCCCGCAGAGTTCAGCCGCGGGACTGACGCCTCAGGATAGGGGTCGCAGGGATGCTGGATATATGAACGCCATCCTCCACGCCCAGCAGCTCACCAAGCACTACCCCGGCAGCATCGCTTTGGACCACGTCGACTTCACAGCAAACTCCGGCGAGTCCATTGCGATTATTGGACCCTCAGGTTCCGGTAAGACCACCCTTTTGCACTGCCTCGCCGGGATTTTGAGGCCCGACGCCGGTGCCATCACCTTGAACACACCGTCCTCACCTTTGCGGCTGGACACGTTGGGAGATGCAGCGCTGTCCCGCCTGAGGCGCGAGGAGTTCGGCTTCGTCTTCCAACAAGGCATGCTGCTTCCGGAGCTCACTGCCTTGGAAAACGTGGCGCTGGCGCTCATGCTCAACGGCACGGATCGCAACACTTCAGAGGCGAGGGCCGCCGAATGGCTTGGCGCGTTGGGGCTGGCCGGGATGGAACAACGCCGATTGGGCGAGCTTTCCGGTGGACAGGTGCAGCGTGTGGCTATCGCCCGTGCCCAGGTCACGGGCGCCCGGGTTGTCTTCGCGGACGAGCCCACCGGCGCTTTGGACTCGGCGACCTCCAAGGAAGTCCTGGACGTACTCCTTCACTCCGTAGCTGCCAATGGCCGGACGCTTCTGGTGGTCACCCACGATCCCAACGTTGCTTCCCGTTGCCAGCGCGTTGTGGAGTTGCGCGACGGCAGGATCGTGGCAGATAGCGGCAGCCCCGTTCCGGCTCCGACGCAGGCCGCCACCGCCAACTTCAAGGGTGCCTTTAATGTCTAGTCTCTCCATGGCCCTGCGCCTCACGCCATATCTCGCCCGAAGCAACGGGAGCAGCTTCCGGGAAACCGGTCTTCGCGATGCCGGGCTCCCGATCCTCGCCTTTGGGACGGTCACCGCCCTGCTGCTCACCGTGGCCGGAGGTTCACAGGTCTTCTGGTCCTGGTCCGACGACATCGCAGGCACCTACCAGGCATTGGCCGTCGTCGCCATGGTCTTGCTCATCATCCCGTTGTTGACGCTCGGTGCCTCGGCCGCCCGACTCGCCGCCCGTCGTCGTGATGACCGCTTGGCTTCCCTGCGGTTACTTGGCGCCAACAGCGCGACGGTGGTCTGGATGACAGTCATTGAGTCCACCGTCCTCGCCGCCGTGGGAGCGTTGGCAGGTGCTGGGCTATATGCCTGCATGGCGCCGTTCCTGGGGCTGATCCAGTTCCGGGGCCAGGCAATCGGGAGCCACGCGTGGCTGTCAGTGCCGTCCATCCTCGGCTGCGTTCTGGCCGTCTGTGTCCTTGCCGCGGCGAGCGCCGCATTGGGGCTCCGGAAAGTTGTGGTGACACCGCTGGGTGTCCGGACCCGGCAAACGGCCGACGGCGCGCACTGGGTTCGCGGACTCATCGCGGCTGTGGTGGTGGTTGTTGGAGTGATGGCGATGGGGATGCTCAGCAGCTTCGGTGCGTTCATAGTGATCATTGCCGTGATGGGGGGTTGCTTCGGGCTGGCGCTGCTGGCATTGAACCTCATGGGACCGTGGATCCTGCGATTGAGGGCGTCGTCCCAGCTCAAGCGCGCCAAACGACCTGAGCAACTGCTGGCCGCGCGGACTGTGTTGGAGAGCCCCAAGGAATCGTGGCGACAAGTCGGGGGCGTCGCGATGACCAGTTTTGTGGGGGTATTCGTGGGTGTCGGCATGGCTGTGGCCGACACCATGGGCGCCGGCGCTGACGCTGAAGCAACGCTGCTGGTCCGGGACATCAACACCGGAGTGATGATCACCCTGCTGGGCTCGTTCCTGATGGTTGCGTGTTCTGCGGGTGTGAACCAGGCCGCTGCCGTGCTGGACCGGGCTTCCACCTTGGTGGCACTGGACCGGGTTGGGATGCCACGGAAGCTTATGGTGGCGGCGCGGGTCAAAGCCGTGATGTCGCCGCTGTTCCTGGTGGCGGGCATTTCAGCTGCCGCGGCTGCCGTCCTGGTCCTGCCGCTCACGGGTGCTGCGCTGCTGACCCAGCCCGTGGTGATCCTCACCATCGGCGGGGTGTTTGCCGCCGGCTTCCTTCTGGTCCGGCTGGCCGTGGCCGCGGGCACGGCGCAGATCAGCCAGGTGCTGGCCCGCCCCGAGCGTTACGCCAGCATCGACTCGTAACCCGGCCAGCCGCCGTCGTAATCCCCCGCGAGGTGGCAGTTAATGACGGTGTTTCCCACAAACATTGGCATTAAATGCCATCTCGGCGGGCTATTTGCAGCCGCAGGACTGTCGGATGATCAACTCGGTGGGCAGGATCTGGTGCTGCAGTTCATCGCCGCGGCCCTTGCCCACCAATGCCTGCACTGCGGCTTCGGCCATCGCTTTGACGGGCTGGGCAACAGTAGTCAGCGCGGGCCAGCAGTATTCGGCGTCCAGCGAGCCGTCGAAGGACACCAGCGCAAGGTCCTCGGGCACACGAACGCCTGCCTCATGCAGCGCCCGAAGGATGCCGATGGCTTGCATGTCGTTGCTCGCGAAGATCGCGGTGGGGCGATTGGCCATGGCGAGGAAGCGTTTGCCTACCTCGTAGCCGCCCGGACGGCTAAAGGGACCGTGCAGCATAGGCCCGTCCGGCAGCCCGGCGTCGCGCAAGGTGGCCAGCCAGCCCACCTCGCGCCCATCCAGTTGGTTGCCGGTATTGGTTCCGATTGCCAGGCCAATATTCGTGTGCCCGTGACCAATGAGATGTTCCACGGCAGCACGCGCTCCGGCTTGGAGATCGACACCCACGCTACTAAGTCCCGGGGGCGACCCTGCATTGTTCAGGAGCACCGACGGAATCTCCGAAGCCTCCAGTTCGGTGACATCGGGATCGAACACACAGCTGGCCAAAAATACACCGTCCACCTGACGGGCGGCCAACGTGCGGATGTTCTTGCGTTCGCGCGTCAGGCTTCCGTCCGAGTTGGTGAGCACCATGCCGAAGCCAAGTTCCGCTGCGGCGTCTTCCACAGCGTGGGCCAGCTGCGTGAAAAACGGGTTGGTGTTGTCAGGAACCACCACGCCAATGGTCTCGCTGGATCCCAGCTTCAGGGCCCGGGCGGCGGCGTTGGGCCGGTAACCGAGAACGCGGATGGCGTCGCGGACCTTGGCTTCCGTCGCCGGGGCAACGTTTTTGGGCCCACCGTTCACCACATAACTCACGACGGCGGTACTCACCCCGGCGTACCGGGCCACGTCTTTGCGTGTAACCGGGCCGCGCGAGGTTTGTACCGCCGAAGTTGTCATGAGGTAAATGCTAGCTACTCCACGGGAGCATCACCGAAGTCGCGGATGGGAAGGCGCTCACCGCCACGAAGCGCAGACTCGTGGGCCACGATTCCCGGCAACGTAAACCGGGCCGCCACCCAGGCGTTGACCGGAGGAAGGCTGCGGTTATTCACGGCCGTGACGAAGTCGTCCACCAGGAACTGGTGGCTTCCTTCATGCCCGTTGGGCGCTCCCAGGAACTCATGGGGAAGCCTGGACTGGTCATGTACTGGAGCCAGCCCAGAGATGAAGGCGTCCCGCAGCTCAGGGGCCACGTCTGCCAGCGAGGGGTCATCCAGGGACATGGTTGGCTTGGTTTCCACCTGCTGGGACACGTCTTCCACGGTGGACTTGTCCTGCCACACCGTGGTGGTGGCAAGTTGCTCAAAGCTGGCATCGGTGCCAAAGAAACGGAAGCGGGACTCGCGGATATGCGACGGGTATCCTACGCGGCGCATCTCGTTGGTGCGCATCGCGCCGCCGTCGTTCATTTCAAACAGCGCCGTGGCGTTCGAGAAGTCGTTGGCGAACATGCTGACGTCCTTGTCGAAGACCCCATCGCCACGCTGGTCCTTCACGCCGATGCAGCTGACGCTGACCGCATGTCCGGGGACGGCTCCGAGGACGCCGCCGATTGCGTGAGTGGGGTAAAGCATGGGCGGGTAGCTGGCGGTTTCCTTCCACCGCTCTCCGCCGCTGTACTGGTATGCCTCATAGAAACCGAGATCCATGTCGTGGACGTAGTCGCCTTCGGTGTAGAAAATCCGGCCAAACTTGCCGGCCGCATGTTGCTGCCGGGCGAAGACGGTGGCTGGGTTGTAGTAGCTGGTCTCGCCCATCGCGTAGACCAACCCGGTCTCACGCACGGCCTCGATGATCCGTTCGATTTCCTCTTCGGAGATGGCCATGGGTACCGCTGAATAGACGTGCTTTCCGGCCCGCAGGGCACGCTCGACGAGTGGCCCGTGCGTCCACCGCTGCGTGAAGATGGCGACAGCATCGACGTCGGACTCCAACAGCTCCTCGAAGCTGCCCATCACGCCGTCCAGCCCCCAGCGTTCCTGCGCAGCAGTAGCCCGCTCGGGAAGTTCATCGATGGCGTAGACCGCACCGACGCCGGGGTGGAGCTTGAACAAGTGGGCGAATTGGCTGCCGAACTGCCCGGCACCCACAACACCGATCGAAAACGTCATTGTTTACCTTCCCTGGGGCTGCCGAAGCAGCCTCCGCTACGTCCTTCATGTGATTTCCCGTCGAGTCTTGCACTGCCATCTACTCGAGTCAACAGAAGCAACATAATTGAACATTTCCCACCAAAATGTTGCGGATGCTCTTGCGCTACCGGAATCTACTCGTGTAGATTCTCATCCAGTTGTTACTCACATCACAGTTAGGAAAGGGTCGACGATGACCACGCTAACCAAGCAACCAGATCCAGGGCTCTCCGTCAGGGTGCCGCGGAAGTCACGGAAGCGGGGAAAGCCATCCGACGGGTTCCGCGGCATCGGGGACCTGAAGGTCGCACTCTTCTTCATCGCTCCGGCGATGGTCGGATTGATCCTCTTCTACCTCGTCCCGACCATCCGGGGCATTTACCTCAGCTTTACCGAGTACAGCATTCTGGGCGACCCGGAATGGATTGGTGCACGGAACTACGAACGCATAGCCAAGGATCCGCTGTTCTGGAACGCCTTGGGCGTCACGTCGGAATACGTGGTGATCAACATTGTCCTTCAGACGGCGTTGGCCCTGGGCCTTGCAATCCTGATGCACCGGGTGGCAAAGTCGACCCTCATCCGCGGTGCGCTCCTGATGCCCTATCTGATGGCGAACGTCATTGCGGCCCTGCTGTGGTTCTGGATGCTTGACTACCAGATCGGCGTCATCAACCAGATCATCGAATGGACCGGACTGCCCAGGGTGGCCTTCTTCGGCAGCGAGCAATGGGCCATCCCCACCCAGGCGCTCATCAACACTTGGCGGCACATGGGCTACACAGCGCTCCTGATCTTCGCCGGGCTCCAAGCCATCCCGAACAGCGTCTACGAGGCCGCCAGCATCGACGGTTCCAAGGCCGTGAGCACTTTCTGGCGGATCACCCTGCCGCTGCTGCGACCAGTCCTGGTACTCGTCCTCGTAGTGACCGTGATCGGTTCCTTCCAGGTCTTTGACACCGTTGCCGTTACCACGGCCGGTGGGCCCGTCAACGCGACCCGCGTGCTGCAGTTCTACATCTACCAGCGCGCCTTCAATGAACAGGATTTCGGCTATGGATCCGCCCTGGCTGTCATCCTCTTCCTCATCCTCGCCATCGTCGCTTTCATCCAGATGAAATTCCTCCGCGGCAACCAGTCGGACCTGGACTAAGGACACACGCCATGACCACTCTTGCATCGCCCAAGAACGGCGGCCGCCGTCGCCCGCTCAGCCGTCCCTTCAACTGGCGCCGAGCCATCGCCCTGACCCTCCTTGCCCTGGCCGTCGCCGTGAGCATCCTGCCCTTCTACTGGGTGCTGCGCACAGCCCTGTCCTCCAACGGCTCCCTCGCCGCAAACTCCGCCAACCTGCTGCCGGCCGACTTCAACCTGGGCGCATTCAAGCGTGTCTTCGGCCTCCAGAGTGCCTCCGAAGCCATCGCAGAAGGCGGCTCGGGAGCTTCGATCAACTTCTGGCAGTACCTTTGGAACTCACTGCTCTTCTCCGGCATCACGACAGCCTGCGCGGTGTTCTTCAGCTCAATGGCCGCCTACGCTTTCTCCCGGCTGCGGTGGAAAGGCCGCGACGCGGTCTTCTCCCTGTTCCTTGCCACCATGCTGGTTCCGCCGATCTTCACCGCCCTGCCCAATTTCCTGCTCATCAAGAACCTGGGCCTGCTGAACTCCATGCTCGGACTCGTGCTGCCTTACCTGTTCATGACCCCGTTCGCGATCTTCTTCATGCGCCAGTTCTTCCTCAACATGTCCAGGGAAGTTGAAGAGGCTGCAATGCTCGACGGCGCCAAGCACTGGCGGATCTTCTTCCAAATCATCATGCCCAACGCCGCTGCCCCGATCGCGACCCTGGCCCTGCTGACCTTCATGGGTCAATGGAACGAATACTTCTGGCCCCTGCTCGTAGGCACCTCCGAGGAATCCAGGGTGCTCACCGTGGGACTGGGAGTCTTCAAATCCCAGTCCCCGCAAGGGGCGCCGGACTGGTCCGGGCTCATGGCCGCAACGCTCGTGTCCGCCACGCCCGTGCTGATCCTCTTCGCCATCTTCGGCAAACGAATCGTCAACTCCATCGGCTTCAACGGCACCAAATAGCTTTCTCTACCTCCCGCACGCGGAAACCGGCATGTGCCGGAACGCACCCCATCCCGTCCTGAAAGGACCAACCATGATGAACAAGAAGGCATTAGGCACCGTCGCCGTCGCAGCAGCTGCTGTCCTCGCACTGTCGGCCTGCTCAGGCGGAAGCTCCGGAGGGAGTTCCGGAGGAGACGCTGCCCAGGGCGAGATCAGCTACTGGCTCTGGGACGCCAATCAACTCCCTGCCTACGAGCAGTGCGCCACTGACTTCACCAAGGCCAACCCGGACATCACCGTCAAGATCACCCAGACTGGTTGGGACGACTACTGGTCCAAGCTCACCAACGGCATGGCCTCCGGCACCGCACCGGACGTCTTTACGGACCACCTGTCCAAGTACCCCGACTTCCTCAAGACCAAGCAGTTGGTGGCCCTTGACGACAGCATCACGCAGGACAAGATAGACCTTTCCCAGTACAACGAAGGCCTCGCGGACCTCTGGGTGGGTCAGGATGGCAAGCGCTACGGCCTGCCCAAAGACTGGGACACCGTCGCACTGTTCTACAACCAGAAGATGGCCACCGACGCCGGCATCACCCCTGAACAAATGGGCTCCCTGACCTGGAACCCGGAGGACGGCGGAACCTACGAGAAGGCAATCGCCCGACTCACTGTGGACAAGAACGGCAAACGCGGCGACGAGGCAGGCTTCGACAAGAACAATGTTGCCGTCTACGGATTGGGCCTGCCAGGCTCCGATGCGGAGAACGCCGGCCAGACGCAGTGGAGCTACCTGTCCGCCACCACTGGTTGGACCACCACAGACAAGAACCCCTGGGGCACCCACTTCAACTACGACGACAAAAAGCTCCAGGACACCATCGACTGGTGGGCCTCGCTCGCAGTGAAGGGCTACATGCCCAAACTTGAAACCACGGTTGGCGCCAACGCAGCCGACAGCTTCGGCGCAGGCAAGGCCGCCATCAACAGCAATGGTTCCTGGATGATCGGCCAGTACACCGGCTACAAGGGCATCGACGTCGGCATCGCCCCCACACCTCAGGGCCCCGAAGGCAAGCGCGCCTCCATGTTCAATGGCTTGGCCGATTCCGTTTGGGCGGGCACCAAGAAGAAGGACGCCGCCATTAAGTGGGTCGAATACCTCGGCTCCGCCGCCTGCCAGGATGTCGTGGCTTCCAAGGCCGTCGTGTTCCCGGCCATCACCACCTCCTCCGAGAAAGCCGCAGACGCCTTCAAGGCCAAGAACGTGGACGTCACTGCCTTCACCCAGCACGTGAAGGACAAGACCACCTTCATGCTCCCGATCACTGACAACGCTTCCAAGGTTTCTGGAATCATGAAGCCGGCAATGGACGCAGTGATCGCGGGCAAATCCCCCGCCAGTTCACTGACGGCCGCCAACGAACAAGTCAACGCCCTCTTCGCGAAGTAACAACCCACCCGTAGCACCCCCACCCGTTGTGGGGCCCGCTCTGCGCGTTTTCGTATCGAAATAGCGTGCAGAGCGGGCCTCACAACACCCCCCACACACGACCCGATGTGAAAGTGACTCAACACATGCACCCGCTCCATCTCCGTTCCGCAGGTACCAGCTTGGTGATCAGCACCCACCGTGGAGAGGCTGAGATCATCCACTGGGGAGCCGACCTGGGCGATACCTTGCCGGACCTGTCCATCCTCAGCGAGCCCATCCCGCCCTCGTCCATCGATGCCAACGTCCCAGCGGGGCTCCTCCCCCAGGCGTCGTCGTCGTGGCAAGGACGGCCGGGACTTCGCGGGCACCGTTTCACTGATAGCGTTCCTGGTTTCGATTTCTCCGTCCGCCTTCGGCTGGTGAGCGCGACTTCAGATGGCAACTCCGCGGTGATTGTTCAAACAGACCCCGACGCCGGCATCACCGTGACCAGTAACCTCACCTTGCACCCGGGCGGGCTTCTCGAACTGCGGCACTCGGTGACGAACGACGGCACGTCGCCTTTCCAGGTGGATGAGTTGGCGACGATGCTCCCGGTGGCGCCGGACGCCGTCGAACTTTTGGACCTGACCGGCCGCTGGTGCCGTGAGCGGCATCCACAGCGCAGGGCCATCCAACAAGGAACCTGGGTCCGCACCGGCCGCCATGGCCGCACCGGGCATGACTCCTCCCTTCTGCTGGCGGCCGGAACTGCGGGCTTTGGGAACCGGCACGGCAAGGTGTGGGCGACACATTTGGCATGGAGCGGCAACCATGAGCAGTTTGCGGACAATGTTGCCGATGGCCGCACCATGGTGGGTGGCTCCGAGCTGTTAGGACCCGCAGAAGTGGTCCTGCAGCCCGGCGAAATTTACACGACTCCCGCACTGTTTGCGGCCTACTCCGACCGGGGACTAGACGGAATTTCCGAGGCTTTCTACTCCTGGTTTCGTTCGCGGCCGCACCATGTGGGTGCAGCTTCCGGCAAAGCCCGCCCAGTAGTCCTCAACACGTGGGAAGCGGTGTATTTCGACCACAAACTGGACGCCCTGATCGAACTGGCGGAGTCGGCTGCCGATCTTGGAGTTGAGCGTTTCGTGCTCGACGACGGCTGGTTCCGCGGGCGACGTGGCGACCACGCGGGGCTGGGCGACTGGTACGTCGACGAGACCCTCTGGCCCAACGGCCTGACGCCGTTGATTGATGCCGTGACCAGCCGGGGCATGGAGTTTGGTCTGTGGGTTGAGCCGGAAATGGTCAACCTTGACTCCGACATCGCCAGGGCTCATCCCGAATGGGTCGTGGGCCCCTCAGCGGTTTCCCATAAGGACGGCGGCCGTCTGCCCCTTGGGTGGCGGCAGCAGCACGTGATCGACCTCGTGAACCCGGATGCGTGGCAGTACATTTACGAACGCATGGACAGCTTGCTGCGCGAGAACAACATCAGCTACCTCAAGTGGGACCAGAACCGCGATCTTCTGGAACACGGGCATGCTGGCCGGGCTTCGGTGCACGAGCAAACTCTGGCCGCGTACCGGCTGTCCGATGCGCTCCATGCGGCCCATCCCGGGGTTGAAATTGAAAGTTGCTCCTCCGGCGGCGCCCGCGTGGACCTTGGGATCCTGGAACGGACCGACCGGATCTGGGCTTCGGACTGCAACGACGCCTTGGAACGGCAAACCATCCAACGATGGACCGGGATGGTGGTCCCGCCGGAACTGGTGGGCGGGCACATTGGACCCACCACGTCGCACACAACGGGGCGGACGCACGACCTCTCATTCCGTGCCATCACGGCGTTGTTTGGACACTTCGGCATGGAGTGGGACGTCCGCTCCGTCACGGGTGCGGAGCGCGAGGAACTCAAGCGCTTCATCGGCCTCTACAAGGAACACCGCGGCCTCATCCACAGTGGCCGAATGGTGCGGGCCGATGTGCCGGACGAATCGCTGATGGTGCACGGCGTGGTGGCTGACACTGAAGGGCTCGACGGCGGCACGCCAGTTGGTGCCACGGCTGCTCTTTTCGCCGTGGTGAAGACCCGGACAGGCTTTAGCGAACTACCCGGACGAGTGACCTTCCCGGGGCTGGATGCCTCCCGTTCATACCGGGTGGAAGCCATCTTCCCGGCACCCGGGGATGCCGACTACGGGCACACGTTCACCGAGGCAAAGCCGGCACCGTGGCTGGCGTCCGGGGCTGACGCTTCGGGGCGGTTCCTTGGCGAGGTGGGCCTTCCCATGCCGGTCCTGAATCCGGAGCACGCCATCCTGCTGCGGTTCACGACCCTCTGACGCTCGCTCACGTCCCACCGGCTTGAGCCGCACGCTCGCTCACGTCCCACCGGCTTGAGCCACACGCTCGCTCACGGTTGACACTAAAAAGCCGCCCTGGTTCAGAACCAGGGCGGCTTTTTCGTCGCTGTTTAGCGCGAACGCTGGCGAAGGCGCTGCATGTCCAGGATCACCACGGCGCGGGCTTCCAGGCGGAGCCAGCCGCGCTGAACGAACTCGGCAAGTGCCTTATTCACGGTTTCGCGGGAAGCTCCCACCAGCTGGGCAAGCTCTTCCTGGGTGAGCTCGTGCGCTACCAGGACGCCGTCAGTTGCGGGGCGGCCGAAGCGGTCTGCCAGATCGAGGAGTGCCTTGGCTACACGGCCCGGGACGTCGGAGAAGACGAGGTCTGAGAGGGAGTCGTTGGTCCGGCGGAGACGGCGGGCCAGGGCCTGCAGCAGCTGCGCGGAAACCTCGGGGCGCGTGCGGAGCAGGGCGTTGAGGCTCTCGTTCTTGAGGCCAGCCAGGCGAGTTTCCGAGACGGCAGTGGCCGTTGCGGTACGCGGGCTGGGGTCGAACAACGCCATTTCGCCGAAGAGCTCACCCGGGCCGAGGATGGCCAGGAGCGACTCGCGGCCATCGGGGGACGTGCGGCCGAGCTTTACCTTGCCGGAAACGATGAAGTAGAGCTGGTCACCCTGGTCGCCTTCGCGGAACACCGAAGCTCCACGTGAAAGGTCCACCTCGGTGAGTTCGTCCGTCAGCAAGCGGAATGCGTCGTCGTCAAGGGTGGCGAAGAGGGGTGCGCGGCGCAATACCTCGATGTCCATGAAATCTCCTGAATATAAGTTTCGGTCGTGGCGCTCAGGCCATTGTTTCAGAATTTTTAAGCTTCTGTGACGTACTTGGCACGTGAAACGCTGAAATGGCGCGGGTTTTAGGGCATCCAACCCCTCCTGACGCCCTTAACGGCGGTGGAAGCGGCCCATATCGTGACCGGACTAACGGTTGGTTGTCAGGGTGGCCACCTAGAATTGGCGCTACCCCGGCTATGAGGAGCATTGGTGTTTGGCTTGACGATATTGGATTTGGCATTGATCTTGATGCTGCTGTCCTACCTGATCTATGGCCTGCGCAACGGCTTTATGGTCACGCTGGGTGGAATCGCAGGATTCGTCGTCGGCGCCATTGCGGCCTTCATGGCAGTTCCACTCGTCAGCGGCTGGGTGACCGACAGCGGTTGGAGGCTGACCGCCACGGTGGCTGCCGCCGTCGTGCTTATCGCTTTGGGGCACGGGCTGGGCACCATGATCGGGCGTAAAGTCCGCCACGCCGTGCGGATCAAGCCGTTGCATGCCGTGGACCGGCTGATCGGTGGCGTGGTGAGCGTGGTGGTGGCGGCGCTGGTGATGTCCATGCTGGCGTTCAGCATCAGTTCTCTCGGCGTGCCGTTCGTTTCTCAGCAATTGGCCGAGTCACGCGTCATTCGTTACATCGACAGTGTGACTCCCACGCCCGTCAAGAGCACCATGGCACAGCTGCGCTCCACGGTGATCGGCGACGGAATTCCCAAGCTCATTGAGGGCGTCGGCCCCGTCACGCCGGTGCCCGTTCCCAACGAGTCCACCGACACTCCGGCCCTCAACCAGGCCGCCGATTCCGTCCTCAAGATCGCCGGCACCGCATTCGAATGCGGGCAGAACCAGACCGGTTCCGGATTCGTTGTCTCGCCCGGGCGCGTCGTCACCAATGCGCATGTTGTGGCGGGCGTGTCGCAGCCGGTTGTGGAAGTTCCCGACGGCGGTGCGTTGCCGGGTCGGGTGGTGTACTTCGACTCCCAGCGGGACATCGCCGTCCTGGCCGTGGATGGTCTTCAGTCCAATCCGCTTCCCCTGAGCGCCGACCTGGCCGCGGGCAGCCCCGCCGCTTTTGCGGGGTACCCGCACGGCGGTCCGTTCCAGTCCAAGCCGGCCACAATTCAAGGCATTTCAACCATTCTGGTTCCCGATATTTACGGCAACAATCCTTCGCCGGAGCTGGTCTACAGGCTGGCGGGCGACGTCCAGCCGGGTAACTCGGGCGGCCCGCTGCTGACTATGCAGGGGCAGGTGGCCGGGCTGATCTTCGCCAAGACCACTACAGACGCCGCCCTCGGCTTCGCCCTCACCATGCAGGACTTGGAACCGGTGGCCGCACAGGCTCCCGGCCTCAGCGACCCCGTCTCGGCAGGTCAGTGCACCCGTAAGTAACGATTCCCGGACTCCTCCGGACCGCTATAGATTGGGAGCCATGACTGAAGCCACTCCTGCCACCGAAACCGGTCGCGGCACCATCCTTGTGATCAACGGCCCCAACCTGAACCTTCTGGGAACCCGCGAACCGGAGAAGTACGGCACGTCCACCCTGGCCGATGTGGAGCAACTGGCCATGACTTCGGCCGCTGCCCATGGCTTCACTGTTGACTGTGTTCAGTCGAACCATGAGGGCGACCTCCTGGACGCCATCCACGCTGCCCGGGGCACCGCCGTCGGAATTGTGATCAACGCCGGCGCGTACACGCACACCTCGGTGGCCCTTCGTGACGCCCTGGCGGCTGTGCAGCTGCCCGCCGTCGAGGTCCACATCACCAACGTGCACCAACGTGAAGAGTTCCGCCACCACTCCTACCTGTCGGGTGTGTGCAACGCGATCATCGTAGGAGCGGGTGTGCTCGGCTACAAGCTGGCCATCGAGTATCTGGCAGACACGGTCTAACGCACGCGGGACGTGAGAGAGCGACCGCCCCAAACCCGCGGGACGTGAAAGAGCGTCCGCCCCAAACCCGCGGGACGTGAAAGAGCGACCGCCCCAAACCCGCGGGACGTGAAAGAGCGACCGCCCCAAACCCGCGGGACGTGAAAGAGCGTCCGCCCCAAACCCGCGGGACGTGAGCGAGCGTCAAATGGCGGTTAGCGCTCGCGCTGGGGCTCGCCTGCCACGGTGCGGGCGGCTTCGACCTCGAGCATCAGAAATCCGCCCTCGTCCACCAGTTTCGCCTGGTACACGTGGGCCTTGCGTTTGTAGCTCAGGTAGGCGATGCAGCCGTTGGCGTTGGCCATCTTCTCGAGCATGATCTCGGAGCCCGGCACCAGGAGCTGACCAAGCTTCAGGCCGACGGTATTTTCCTGGCCGACTTCGTCACCGAGTGCTGAAGTGTCCCGCAGGGCAATGGCTTCGGCGGCGGTGACCCAGCGGCCCCAAACCCCCTTACTGCCCAGGATGCTGGGTTGCTGGTTCACGGGGACGGTGGCGGCGAAGTATCGGGTGTTAAAACGCGCATGGGCGAAGTCCGGGCTGAGCCAGTTCACCAGTGGCTTCAGGAGGTCGGTGCGGAGGGAGAGTCCGCGTTTGGAGAGCATCTCCGTGAAGGACTTCTCTTGGGCGGCCACGGCTTCGCGGGCGCGCATCCAGTCGACGGTGGAGTTCGCCTCGACCGTAGAGGAAGCATCAGGGCCTGCGAGCAGGACACCGGTTTCTTCGAAGAGTTCGCGGATGGCGCCCACAACGTGACGGCGGGCGAGTCCGACGTCGTCCGTTCCCATCTGCTCAGCCCAATGCTGGGGTGAGGGGCCCAACCAACCCACGGGGTCGTCGTCGGACGGGTCCAGGGAGCCGCCCGGGAACGCGACAGCGCCCAACGGCGAGGAACCCGGCCTGTATCCAAGCCAGGTTTCCAAGCCGGTGGGCGAGTCGCGCAACAGCACAACTGAGGAGGCGTAGCGGGCGGCCCTGGGGGTCCGTTCGCCAAGCTCAAGCCAGTTTCGTGCTGCCCCCTCAAGTTCCGGGGGCAGTACGAACAGACGGCGGGCAAGCTGCGGCAATTGGGTGAACCGGTTCCTTAGCTGAATTCAGCGATGAGCTCGACTTCAACGGGAGAGTCGAGCGGCAAGACAGAGACGCCGACGGCGGAGCGTGCGTGCTTGCCGGCGTCGCCGAATACCTGTCCGAGGAGTTCGGACGCACCGTTGATCACGCCGGGCTGACCGGTGAAGGTGGGTTCGGAGGATACGAAACCCACTACCTTGACGATGCGGGTAACACGGTCGAGGTCGCCGATGACGCTCTTGACTGCAGCCAGGGCGTTGATGGCACACAGGGCTGCGTAACGCTTGGCGTCTTCCGGATCAACGGTGGGTTCGTCGGACGCGCCCAACTCGCCGAGGGAGACCTTGCCCGTAGCTTCGAGTTTGCCATTAATAAACGGCAGCTGTCCGGAGGTGTAAACGTAGTTGCCGGAGACGATGGCAGGTACGTAATCGGCGACGGGCGCGGCGACCTCGGGGAGGGTCAATCCGAGCTCGGCCAGACGCTGCTCAACAGCAGACGTGGGGGCGCCGGATTCCGCGGCAGACGTGGTTTCTGCGGGGGTGGTCATGATTACTGCTTCTCCCTCTTCAGGTATGCAACAAGGCCTTTGCCATCGGGTCCACCGACGACCTGGACGAGCTCCCAGCCGTCCTCGCCCCACTGGTCCAGGATCTGCTTCGTAGCGTGAATAATGAGCGGAATCGTGGCGTACTCCCATTTGGTCATGACAGAAAGCCTAGCCCTTGCCGGTAAAGTGGAAAACATGGTGACTCGCAAGAACCCACTATTCGACACTGCCACCACCCTCGGAAAGATTCTAGGCTTCCTTGGTGTGAGCGCGATTTGTGGCGTCCTGGTGGCGGGCCTTTTGGTCCCCGCAGCCGCCGTTTCGGGCAGTGCCGCAAGTGGTTCAATTCAGTTCTTTGACACTCTGCCGGCGGAACTCCAGGTGGATCCGCCCAGCCAGAACACCACGATCCTGGCGAAGGACGGTTCGCCGATCGCCTCGATCTACGCAGAGAACCGGACCAAGGTTCCGCTGGATCAAATGAGCCCGTTCATCAAGGACGCTGTCATCGCTATCGAGGACAGCCGTTTTTATGAGCACGGCGGCATTGACACCACCGGCATTATGCGAGCCATCGTCAGCACCGCCCGCGGCAACAAGCAGGGCGCGTCCACCATCACGCAGCAGTACGTGAACAACGTCATCAACGAGTCCCTGGTGGCGTCCGACCGCGAAGAAGACGTCAAGCTCAACGGTGGCGGTAAGGGCGTGGGCGACAAGCTTCGCGAAATGAAGCTTGCGATCGCCCTGGAGAAGAAGTTCTCCAAGGAGCAGATTCTTGAGGGTTACCTCAACATCGTCTTCTTCAACCGTGACGCCTACGGCATTGAGGCTGCCTCGAAGTTCTTCTTCAGCACCTCTGCCAAGGACCTGACGCTTCCGCAGGCTGCCCTCCTGGCCGGCCTGGTGAACAGCCCGTCGGCCTTCGATCCCATTGCCAACCCTGACAGCTCCAAGGTTCGCCGTGACCTGGTGCTCGCCTCCATGGTTAACCAGGGGAAGATCACTCAGGCACAGTACGAAGAAGCTGTTGCCACTCCGGTCACCACACAGGTCACCCCGGCTCGCCAGGGCTGCGCGTATGCCACCATGGCTCCGTACTTCTGTGACTACGTGCTCCACCTGCTCTTCAACAACCCGGCGTACGGTGACACCACGGAAGAGCGCGTCAAGCGCATCCAGCGTGGTGGCCTCACCATCCAGACCACCCTCGATCCCACCGCCCAGAACGTCGCACAGCAGCAGGTCGACGCAACGGCTGGCGCTAACCCGGACAAGTGGGGCGCGTCGATCGTCTCCGTCCAGCCGGGCACCGGCCAGATCGTGAGCATGGCCCAGAACACTGTTTGGCTGCCTCAAGAGGGCAAGTTCGATCAGACGCAAAACTTCAACGTGGATGTCCTGGACGCCAACGGCAACGACCTCAACGGCATCGGCGGATTCCAGCCCGGTTCAACGATGAAGCCCTTTACGTTCGCCCAGTGGCTGAACGAGGGCAAGTCGATGGAAACGAACGTCAACGCGGCGGTTCGCAAGTATCCGCAGAACTTCCCTTGGAAAAATACGTGCCCCACACCGACCGATGGCTTCTATGATGGCAACGTGCAGGGCAGCTTCGACCTCCAAAATGCCGAACCGCAGTACTACCGGAACATGACGGTCCTCTGGGGCCTCAAGAACTCCATCAACACAGCCACGTTCGCTTCGGCGGCGCAGGTTGACCTCTGCGGCATCCAGGGCATCGTTGATGCCACAGGCATCCACGGCGGCCTTCCGACACGCGACGACACGGGTAAAGTCACGGATCCAAACCCGAAGGTTCAGATGACTCGATTGTCCAACCTCATTGGTGCGACGCAGACCGCACCTCTGACCATGGCATCGTCTTTCGCAACCTTCGCCGCTGACGGCAAGTACTGCGAACCAATTGCTATAACTTCGGTGAAAGACCAGTCCGGCGCCTCTTTGCCTGCCCAGTCTTCCAGTTGCAAGGATGCGGTGAAGCCAGAGGTTGCTCGAGGCGTCGCCTATGCCATGGGCAAGGTGTTGGACGAGGGCTCGGGATCCCTGATCCGTCCGGCATTGAACTCCAAGAACTTCCCGGTGGCCGCCAAGACCGGAACCAACGACACCAACGGCTCAACGTGGGTAGTCGGGTACACCTCTGGCCTCGCGACTGCCTCATGGTTTGGTGATCCTCTGGATGACCAGTCCCGTCCCGGCCGTAATCTGACCATTAATGGCAAGTCCTACGATGCTATCGACGGCTACATGATTGCTGGTCCGCAGTTCACCAACTACATGCTTGCTGTGGCTCCGGCCTATGGGACCAATCCGTTCCCGGCTCCGCCGTCAAACCTGACGGGAGCTCCTGCTCCGCAGCGTAACAACACCCCGTCCAAAAACACCCCGTCGACCGCGCCCAACCCGCCGTCCACTGGGAACGGCAACAACGGGAACGGTAACAACGGCAACGGCAATAAGAACTGATCATGTCGTTTAGTTATTCATTGGCAAACCGCGTCCGCACTATCGGGCGCGGTTTCGCCGTCACTGCTGCCGTCGGTGCGGCAGCAGGCGCAGCAGCGGCCGCATACGGATGGTGGGAGAAGGACCAGTTCGAGGTCCGCCACGAAACCTTGCCCATTCTCCCTGCCGGTTCAGCCCCGCTCCGCGTCCTGCACCTAAGCGACATCCACTTCGTACCGGGCCAGGACAAGAAGACGCAGTGGCTGCAATCGCTGGCGGACCTCAAGCCTGACCTCGTGGTCAACACGGGCGACAATCTCAGCCACACCAAGGCCGTCGATCCCCTACTCCAGGCACTGCGCCCGCTGCTGGAGTTCCCGGGCGTTTTCGTCCCGGGTTCCAACGACTACTACGCCCCGCGGATCAAGAACCCGGTGGGGTACTTCCGTGGTCCTTCCCGGATGCGAACCGACCCGATTGCCTTGGACTGGCCGAAGCTCCGCTCGGCCTTCGGCATGGGAGGCTGGATCGACCTCACCAACCGTGCCCAGTCAGTGGTGCTGAACGGGCTGCGCTTCGACTTCTCCGGAGTGGATGACCCCCATCTGAACCGCGAACGCTATGCCGGCTGGCCCCGCGGAACGGTCAACCAGGATGCCCGCCCGCATCTGAAGGTGGCCGTCATCCACGCCCCGTACCAGCGGGTGCTGGACCACTTCACGGAGGCCGCGGCGGACTTGATCCTGGCTGGCCACACGCACGGCGGCCAAATCTGCATCCCCGGTTACGGTGCTCTCGTTGCCAACTGCGATCTCCCCAATTGGCGCGCCAAGGGCCTCCACGACTGGGAAAGCGACAGCTTCACGACGCCGGTAAACGTCTCCGGCGGCATCGGCACCTCGCGCTTCGCACCGGTCCGCATCGCGTGCCGCCCTGAGGCTGTGCTGCTGACACTCACGTCGCGCAGCTGAACTCCGTCCACCAGCGAGACTCCGGGCGAGCATTACGATCCTCAATAACTGGGTCAAACATTTCACCTTCATTGCGTGGTCCTGTGAAACGAATCACGCCATGGCATAGGGTAGTTGCTACGGGAAACTACCTCCGCACCATCTGAAGATCCAGCTGTTGAGAAGCGGGCATGTCCAAGCAAACGTCATTCTTCACCTCCGTCGGCCGCCTGTACCCCCATGTGCGGCCCATCCTCCCCCGACTATTCATGGGCTTGATCTGCGCCCTCTTGGCCAGCATCGTTGCGCTGACCATCCCGCAAGTCCTGCGGGTTCTTGTCAACAACTCTTTGCAGCCCGGCGGTTCCACGGACGCCGTCTGGATTGCCGCCGTCGTGATTCTTGCTTTGGGTATCGCGGAAGCCGGGCTGGTGGCCTTGCGCAGGCAGTTCGTCATCAACCCGGCCACCACGGTTGAGACCCGGATGCGGGTGACCTTGTACGGCCACCTGCAACAACTGACCGTTGCCTTCCACGATCGCTGGGGTTCGGGCCAGCTGCTCTCACGCGCCATGACGGACCTGAGTTTCCTGCGTCGCTGGATGGCGTTTGGCGCGATCATGCTGGTGGTCACCACGCTTACTGTGGTCATCGGCGTCGGCGTCATGTTTTCCATGAGTTGGCAGCTGGCACTGATCTTCCTCGCAGCGGCCGTGCCGATCATGATCAACTCGTTCCGCTTCCGCCGCCGCTTCAGCTTGGTCACCCGCCTCAGCCAGGACCAAGCCGGCGACCTCGCCACAACTGTGGAGGAATCAGTCCACGGCATCCGTGTCCTGAAGGCCTTCGGGCGCAGCCGCGAAGCGCTGGAGAACTTCAACGGCCAGGCAGAAGAACTGCGCCAGACCGAGATCGCCAAGGCGAAACAGCAGGCTGGCTTCACGCTGGTAGTGACGCTGCTGCCGGAGTTGGCGCTGGGCGTCGGTCTGGTGGTGGGCATCATGCTCGCCGCGAGTGGGGAACTTAGCATCGGCGCGTTGGTGGCGTTCTTCGCAACAGCGGCCGTGGTGGCCACTCCGGTGGAATTTTCCGGCATGCTCCTGGCCATGGCGCTCACTGCCAAGACCGCGTTGGATCGCCACTTCGAGGTCATGGATACGGAGAACACCATCACCTCGCCGGATCGCCCCGCTGTTCCGGAAAGCGTGAAGGGCGCCCTGCGCTTTGAGCACGCAGGTTTCGGGTTCGACGACGGCGGCACCCTCCTGCACGACGTCACCCTGGATATACGCCCCGGGGAAACAATGGCCCTCGTCGGCATCACGGGCAGCGGCAAGAGCGCTCTGCTCCAGCTGGTCCCCCGCCTCTATGACGTCACCGAGGGCGCCGTGACCATCGACGGCGTGGATGTTCGCGACTACGACATCGACGAACTCCGAAAGATCGTTGCCGTGGCGTTCGAGGACACCACTCTGTTCTCCAGTTCGGTCCGGGACAACGTACTCCTTGGAGCCCCCGATCCCAGCGACGCCGCCTTGGACGAGGCCCTGGATGTGGCACAGGCCCAGTTCGCCTACTCGTTGCCGGACAGCGTGGACACGTTGATCGGCGAGGAAGGGCTGAGCCTATCCGGCGGCCAACGGCAGCGCATCGCCCTGGCCCGAGCCATCGCCGCCAAACCCAAGGTGCTGGTCTTGGACGATCCCCTGTCCGCACTCGACGTGAATACCGAGGAACGTGTGGAGGCCCGTTTGCGCGAGGTCCTGCGCGAGACCACCACCCTGATCGTCGCGCACCGTCCCTCCACCGTGGCCTTGGCGGACCGGGTTGCCCTGCTCGAAAACGGAACCATCACCGCCGTCGGGACCCATACGGAACTGCTTGCCGAGAATGATCACTACCGCTACGTCATCGCCAGCCTGGACGCCGGTCCGAAGGACCTGGACACCGAACTGGACGAGCTCGAAGAAGCTGAGGAGGCCCGCCGGTGACTGCCGCAACGTTTGGAACCGCCAACGAGGACAACACCCTCCTCACCAAGGCAGACAGCAAAGCCGTACGACGCCGGTCGCTCACCTTACTTGCTTCCCTCATCCGCCCCGTGCGGCTGCGTTTCTGGCTGACGATCTTGATGGTGGTGGTCTCGCAGCTCACCCGTGTTGCGGGACCGGCGTTGATCGCGTTCGGTATCGACAACGCCCTTCCTGCACTGCAGTCGGGCGACAACGGGCCCTTGGTACTGGCTGGTTCCCTGTACTTGGCGGCTGCGATTGCGACGGCAGGAATGACGGCGCTGTACGTGACCTCCACTGCCCGGTTGAGCCAGGCCATGCTGTTGGATCTGCGCCTTCGGGTCTTCCGGCACACGCAGCGGTTGAGCCTTGAGTTCCACGAGAAATACACCTCCGGCCGCATCATTGCCCGGCAGACCTCGGACCTCGAAGCCCTGCGCGAACTCCTGGACTCCGGGGTGAGCTCCTTGGCGTCGGGCATGCTGTTCATGGTGTTCACTGCCGTGACTGTTTTTGCCCTGGATTGGCAGAGTGGATTGATCGTCCTCGCGGCCGGCGTGCCCATGTTCTTCCTTGCCCGGTGGTACCAGAAGCATTCACAGATCGCCTTCCGTGAGTCGCGCGTGGTGTCTGCCCGGCTGATCGTCCACTTCGTGGAAACGATGACCGGGATCCGCGCCGTGAAGGCGTTCCGCAAGGAGCGCTTGAATGCCTCCCGATACGGCGAGCTGGCTGAGGACTACCGCAAGAACACCGTCCGCTCCATCAACTTGAACGGCATCTTCCAGCCTGGTTTGGTGCTGATCGGCAATGTTTGTGTGGCCGTGGTCCTACTGTTTGGCGGCTTCCGGGTTCTGGGTGGTGACCTGGCTGTTGGCGTCCTGCTGGCACTGATCCTGTCCACCAAGCGCTTCTTCCAGCCGGTGGACCAGATGGCAATGTTCTACAACTCGTTCCAAAGTGCTCAAGCTGCCTTGGAAAAGGTGTCCGGGCTCCTCGAAGAAGTGCCCACCGTCCGTCCACCAAAGAACCCGGTACCGCTCAAGAGCTCACGCGGTGAGATCGACTTCAAGGGTGTGGAGTTCGGCTACAGCGACGGCAAAGTTGTGGTTCCAAAGCTTGACCTGCATATCCCGGCCGGCCAGACGATCGCCCTGGTAGGCCAGACGGGTGCGGGAAAGTCGACGTTGGCCAAGCTCGTGGCACGCTTCTACGACGTCACGTCCGGGGCCATCACGCTGGATGGCGTAGATCTTCGTGACCTGTCCACCACAGACCTCCGTCGCGCCGTGGTGATGGTGACCCAGGAAGCGTTCCTGTTCAGCGGCTCCGTGGCGGACAACATAGCTCTTGGTCGTCCCGAAGCTTCCCGGCTTGAAATCGAGGCCGCAGCTGCAGCGGTGGGTGCTCACGACTTCATCATGAGCCTCCCCGAGGGATACGACACGGACGTCAACAAGCGGGGTGGGCGGGTGTCATCCGGTCAACGCCAGCTCATCGGCTTTGCCCGAGCGTTCCTGGCCGCGCCGGCCGTACTGATCCTGGATGAGGCAACGTCCTCCTTGGACATTCCTTCTGAGCGTATGGTCCAACAGGGATTGTCCAACTTGTTGGAGGGAGTGGCTGGTGGCAGGGGGGCCCGCACGGCCATCATCATCGCCCACCGCCTCTCAACTGTGGAGACGGCTAACAGGGTTCTGGTGGTCCACGACGGCCGCATTGTGGAGGACGGGACGCCGGCCGAGTTGATCAGCGGTGGCGGACGGTTTGCCCAGCTTCATGGGGCTTGGCGGGACTCGCTGGTCTAGCCTTTCCCCTCCTGCCGCTGTGAGGAGCGACACCCGCTCCTCGATTTCGCATCACGCACCTATTCAGCTATCCTTGAACAGTTGCTTTCGCAGCGGATCGGGATGTAGCGCAGCTTGGTAGCGCGCTTCGTTCGGGACGAAGAGGTCGCAGGTTCAAATCCTGTCATCCCGACCAAACACGAGAATGGCGTCGAGAAATCGGCGCCATTTTTGTTTGCGGAACCCGATCGAAGATGGTCGGCAGCACTGTGCCTGTGGACTCCGTTGGGAGTCAGCCAGCCCTTCCTCATACCGACGGCGCCACGCTGCCCCGCGTGCGACACGCAAATCCGAGTGTCGCTGCCCCACTTCCGGTTCCTCAGCGAATTTGGGTGTCGCCAATGCAGCCACGAAAGGCAAAAAAGAAACCCCCGAAGCATCGCTCGTCACGCCTCGGGGGTTTCTTTACTACAATTGTTTTACATAGGGTCGGGCCAGTTACCAATTGACATCGTGGTGACTGTCGTTTCGGTCTTGTCCTTCTTGGGTGTTGTGGTGGTGGACCGCATGGGGTCCGGCCAGTTACCAATGGCGCTTACTGTGCTGGTACCTGCTGCAGGAGCAGCAGAGACAACCCCGGGAGCCGCAACCGCGAACGTCAGTGCGCCCGCCACGGCCACTGAAGCGATGATTTTCTTGAACATGATGTAGTACCCCAATGCGAGTCGGATTCGTTACGGAAATTGCACGGTCCCTGTTGACATACATTGTAAAATGTTTTCCACAGAGACTGTCAAGGTTTTGGTCAAAAGACACCTGTAGGAGGGACCCGTGGGAAACGGATTCGGCGAGAAGCTACGTGCCGAACGGCTCGAACGTGGGTTAACGCAGGCAGAGCTCGGCAAAAACCTGTATTCACCGAGCTACATTTCGCTGCTTGAGACAGGCCGTCGTGAGCCCACGGCCGAAGTCATCGAGGAGCTGGCCCGCAGGCTCGAACTTGCACCGAAGGCCTTGGAAGCGTGGAGCCAGCCGGTCTCCGTTAGTGATGCCGAGTACGTCCTCGCCGGTCTTTACGCCCGACAGGCCTGGGATCTTCGCGACTACCAGCTCGCCGCCAGCCACGCTGCCACAGCTGCGCAGATTGCCCTCGAGGCCAAGAACAACAGCGCCTGGTGGAACATGACGTACATGCAGGCCGAGTGCGTGATGAAGCAAGGCCAGCTGAAGGAATGCCAGCAAATTGTTGAGCACCTCCTGGAACACCCCATGGCCACCGAATCCGCTGGCCTCGGGGTGCGCGCCTGGCAGATGCTTGCCGCGGTGTGTCACGGACAAGGTCAGCTGGCCACCGCCGTCGAGCATGCCAAGCAAGCCGTAAAGCTCAGCGAGCAGCTGCCCAAGGGGTCCACGCTCATCATCGGTGCGCACCGCGCGCTGATCGGTGCCCTGGCCGAGAGCGGCAAGCTGGACGAAGCCTGGCAGTACTGCCTGGCGATGATCGAGCACATGGACGAGCACTCCATGTCGCAACTGGCCGGCGAAGTCGCTTGGGTGGTCGGCAACGTCGCCTTCATGCGCCACGACTATGTAGAGGGCATCAAGCACCACGAGCGTGCAGCCAAACTCCTCTCCCCCGCCAACGACATTGAGCTGTGGGCCCGTTTCAACAAGGCCTCCGCAGCAGTTCGACTGTCCTCGGGGATTGTGGAACCGGAAACGTTGTCCGCCATTGAGCGTGCAGAACTCGCGCTGTCCATTGTGGGCGGAAACAAGACAGACCAGCTTGAGGTCGCCTTCATCCGCGCCCGCTGGCTGTACCTGACCGGGGACATCCCTGCCGCCGTCGAGAAGCTCCGCGAAATCTACGCAGACCGTAAGGTACTGGCCCGGCACACCGCAGGCGAAGTGTCGCTGCTGCTGGGAAAGTCCTTGAAAGCAGCCGGGGAAGCCGCGGAGGCGCTCCAGTTCCTGGAAGAGGCGCAGCACGACTTCAGTGCGGCAGGAGCGTCGGACCGGGTTCAACAGGCCATGGACGCAGTGCTGGAGATCCGGCTGGCCGAGCGTCGTGCCGCGAAAGAACACTCGGAAGCCTGATTAACCCAAGTAAGTCGCAGTTAAGCGCGTTTTGAGGGGTCAAAACGCGCTTAACTGCGACTCAGTTGGGTGCTTCTAGGCGAAGGTTCGGCCCGTGAGCTTCTCGTAAGCCTCCACGTAGCGGGCACGGGTGCGCTCCACCACCTCGGCGGGCAGTGCCGGCGGAGGAGCGTCCGAGGACTTGTCCCAGCCGGACTCGGCGGAGGTCAGCCAGTCGCGGACGTACTGCTTGTCGTACGAAGGCTGCGACTGACCCGGCGCGTACGTGGACGCATCCCAGAACCGTGAAGAGTCCGGGGTGAGGACCTCGTCACCCAGGGTGATCACCCCAGTGGCTGCGTCAATCCCGAACTCCACCTTGGTGTCGGCCAGGATGATGCCGCGTTCGCGGGCGATCTCCTCAGCGCGGGTGTAGATCTTCAGGGTCAGTTCACTCAGGCGGGCAGCGATGTCGTCCCCCACCATGGCTACGACGTCGTCATAGGTGATGTTGACGTCGTGCTCGCCCACTTCGGCCTTGGCAGACGGCGTAAAAAGGGCCTTCTCCAAGCGCGAACCATCAACCAGGCCCTCGGGCAGCGGAATGTCGCACACCGTGCGGGATTCCTTGTACTCAGCCAGGCCGGAGCCGGTGAGGTAGCCGCGCGCGATGCACTCCACAGGGAACATGTCCAGCTTCTTGCAGATCATGGCGCGGCCCTCGACGGCGGCAGGAACGCCACCCTCAACCGTGGACGCCAACACGTGGTGCTCAACATCCAACTGATCGAACCACCACAGGCTCAGCTGCGTCAGGACGCGGCCCTTGTCCGGGATTTCACTGCTCAGCACGTGATCGTAGGCGCTGATGCGGTCGCTGGCGACAACCAGCACGCATTCCTGGCCGATCTTTTCCGTGATGGCTTCGTCGGCCGGGACGTAGAGATCGCGGACCTTGCCGGAGTAGACGTGCGTCCAGCCCGGAAGTTCCAGCGTTTCGGTTTCGAAGCCGCCCGTAGGGATGCCTTCAGTCATGCTCAGGCCTGCACTTTCGGGATGGTTCCTGTAGCCGTGTACGGAACGCGGATTTCGCCGCGGGCGGCTTTGCCTCCGATGTCCGTACGGAACTGTGAGCCTTCAAGCTGAACCAGCTCAACGCCGTCGTACGCCTTTTCACGGGCCTCAACCAGATCCGAACCGAGCGCGACAACAGCAAGGACACGGCCGCCGGCAGAGACCACTTTGCCTTCGTCATCCAGCTTGGTGCCGGCGTGGACTACGTGGACACCGTCCAGTTCGTCCACCTTCTTCAGTCCACGGATGCGATCGCCCGTGCGGGGTGCGTCCGGGTAGTTTTCGGCAGCAACGACGACGGCGACTGCCGTGTCCTTGGACCAGCGCAGCTCTTCTGCCGTGTCCAGTTCGCCCTTGGCAGCTGCCAGCAGCAGCGCACCGAGAGGGGTCTTGAGGCGAGCGAGGACGGCCTGCGTCTCGGGGTCGCCGAAGCGAACGTTGAACTCAATGACGCGCATGCCGCGGGAAGTCAGGGCGAGGCCGCAGTACAGCACACCAACGAAGGGCGTGCCGCGGCGGGCCATCTCGTCCACGGTGGGCTGGGCTACGCGGTCGATGACTTCCTGGACCAGGCCCTCAGGAGCCCATTCAAGCGGCGTGTACGCGCCCATGCCGCCGGTGTTGGGACCTTCGTCGTTATCGAAGATGCGCTTGAAATCCTGCGCCGGGGACAACGGGATGGTGTTGCGGCCGTCGCAGAGGACGAACAGGGAAACCTCGGGGCCGTCGAGGAATTCCTCGATGACCACTGTTCCACCGGCGTCGAAGCACGCCTGGGCATGTGCCAGGGCCTCTGCGCGGTCCTTGGTGACCACCACGCCCTTACCGGCGGCCAGGCCGTCGTCCTTCACTACATACGGGGCACCAAAGGTGTCCAAGGCATCGGCAGCTTCGTCAGCGTTGGTGGCAACGCGAGCCATAGCCGTGGGAACGTTGGCTTCAGCCATGATCTGCTTGGCGAACGCCTTGGAAGCCTCCAGCTGGGCTGCTTCCTTGCTGGGACCAAACACCGGGATGCCGGCTTCTCGGACGGCGTCGGACACACCGGCGGCCAAAGGCGCCTCGGGTCCTACGACAACCAGGTCCACGCCCAGCTTGGTGGCGAGGGCGGACACGGCTTCCGGGTTGTTCCCGTCAATCGCATGGGTGGGAACGAGTTTGCTGATGCCCGCGTTGCCAGGGGCCGCGTGGACCTCGGAAACGTTGGGATCTTCAAGCAGAGAGCGGACAATGGCGTGTTCGCGGCCGCCTGGGCCAATGACGAGTACCTTCACAGTCCTCAAGGGTACTTTGTGAAGGGCGCGGGGCCTAAGCTGTGTCATTCACCGGACCTGTGGACACGGGCCTGGCGTGAGGCTCGGCGTGAGGCCCGGCGTGCACGGATCACGCGCGCGGGCACGCGGATGACCCGGGAACTGACCCGCCGCGCCCTAGACTTGATTCATGCCCATGAGTTCGCATGAAACGTTCAACGTTGAGTCCGCGGTGGAACTGGCAGTGATCGAACGAAGTGGCTTTATTGAGTCCCGGCACATCGGCGCGGCCGTGGTTCTTGCCGGTGACGGCTCGGTGGTCACCCGTCTTGGTGACATCGACGCCCCCATCCTCGCCCGCTCCACCCTCAAACCCTTCCAGGCCTTGGCGTCCATGCAGTCCGGCGTGCCCCTCCGCGGCGCCCAGGTTGCTGTGGCTTGTGGCAGCCACACCGGTTCCCTTGATCATATGGACGTTGTGGAAGGGATGCTCAAGGCAGCGGGTGTTAAAGAAGAAAACCTCCAGTGCCCCACCGCCTGGCCCCAGGACGAAACCGCCCGCAACTGGCTAATCCGCTCCGACCGCGGACAATCCAAGCTGGCCTTCAATTGCTCCGGCAAGCACGCAGCATTCCTGTGGGCGTGCACCGAAAACGGCTGGGACCTGCGCAGCTACCTCGAACCAAACCACCCGCTCCAGCAGCGCGTTCGCTCGGTGATCGAGGAATACAGCGGCGAAACGATCTCCCACCTGGGTATCGACGGCTGCGGAGCACCCGTTGCCGCCATCTCGCTGACCGGCCTGGCCCGCGCCTACTCCCGCTTGGCCAAATCCCCGGGCGATAAGTCGTCCAACGCACGTGCCGCCACCATCGCCACGTCCATGCTGGACTACCCCTGGGCAGTTCAGGGCAAGGGTGAGTCCAACACGATCGTGATGGAGGAACTGGAGGTCCTGGCCAAGATCGGGGCCGAGGGCGTCCTGGTCCTGGCGACTCCCACCGGCGCAACCGTGGCCGTGAAGATGCTGGACGGCAACCTTCGCGCCACATCCTTGGTAGGACTGACTCTGCTGGCCGTGAGCGGTGCCGTGGACATCCCTGCAGTTTCCAGCGTTCTGGAGCGCGTGGTGGAGCCCGTGCTCGGCGGCGGCCACGAGGTGGGCAAGATCCGGCTGGGACACGCTGTCTCCGCCCTGCTGGACTAAAACTTCCGAGGAGAGGAACAAATGGCTGTTGCACGACGCCGCGTCAACATCGAGGAAGGCCGCGCCGCGCTGGCAGCCTGGCAGGCCGCCGTCGAGCCTCCCGGCCGTACAGGTGAGCCAGGCAGCGTTGCCGGCCCGCCGCCGTCGCGCACTTTGATTGCGACGGCGGTCCGATACTCCCTGGAGGAAGTCACCGCCCGCGCGCCCGGCAACTCGGTGGAAGTCCGCGTGCCGCCGTTCGGTGTGACGCAGTGCGTTGAGGGGCCCCGCCACACGCGCGGCACTCCCCCGAATGTGATCGAGTGCGACGCCGCCACCTGGCTTTCGTTGGTGACGGGCAGGATTTCGTGGGCAGACGCAGTATCGGACCATAGGGTGACTGCGTCCGGTTTGCGTGCGGATCTCTCGGAGTTGCTGCCTCTTTGAATAGGTTTTGCACAGCTGAGGCCCCTCAAGAATCCTCTTGAGGGGCCTCATGCTGTGGGCTGTACTAGTCCGGGCAGACCGGGGCGGATGGTTGGCCCCGTTTGCTCATTTCGAACTGCGGGATGTCCTCCGCGGCGGGACCGCCACGGAACTTGGGCGAAGGCTCCTGGCCGCCACTGATGCGTTCGAGTTCCTGCTCCTCGAAGACTTCTTCCTTGCCGAGCATGATGGCGGAATCGTGGTTGGTGATCTCGCCGTTGAAGGCGCGGAGCATGACGCTGCGGTCGAATTGGCCTTCCCATTTGGCCACCACGAACGTTGCCACGCAGTTGCCCAGCAGGTTCACCACGACGCGCATGGAGTCCATAAGGCGGTCGGCTCCGAGGAGGAGTGCAACACCAGCCACCGGGAAGATACCCAGCGCAGCTGCCGTGGCGGAGAGTGCCAGGAACGACGAACCAGGTACGCCGGCCATGCCCTTGGAGGTCAGGAGCAGGACTCCCAACGCCGCCAACTGCTGGCCAAGGTCAAGGTTGTGGCCGAAGGCCTGCGCCAGGAACAGCAGTGAAATGGACAGGTAGATCGCGGCGCCGTCCAGGTTGAAGGAGTAACCCGTGGGAACCACAAGTCCGGTGGTGGCACGGGAGCAGCCGGCGTTGGTCAGCTTGGTCATGATACGCGGCATGACTGCTTCAGTGGAGGCGGTGCCGAGTGCCAGCAGGAATTCTTCACGGGTGTACTTCAGGAACGCCCAAAGGGGAACCCGGGCGAACCCCCAAGCCACCAGGAACAGCAGGCCGATGAAGATGATCGCCGCTCCGTAGCAGGCTGCAATCAGGAGGGCATAAGTGCTGAGCGTGCCAAGTCCGTACTGGCCGATGATGAAGGCCATGGCACCAAATGCACCGATGGGAGCCACTTTCATGATCCAGGACATGATCTTGAAGATCAGCTCCAGGACGGTTTCCATGAGGCTGATGACCGGAAGGCAACGTTCGCGGCCGATGACCACGATGGCTGCGCCGAAGAACACGGAGAAGAACAGCACCTGAAGCAGGCTGTTGTTGGCAAAAGCACCGATCACGCTGACGGGAATGACATCCAGGATGAACGCTGCAGCGTCCTTGGGAGGCGCGTTGCCGGTCTTGGCGTTGAGCGCATCCTGGGAGAGTGTAGCGGGGTCGATATTAAGGCCAGCACCAGGCTGAACGATATTTCCGACGATGAGCCCGAAGACGAGGGCGAAGAGAGTGGCGCCGGTGAAGTACAGGAGCGCTTTGACCCCGACCCTTCCGACCGCCTTGACGTCGCCCACTGCCGAGATGCCTGTGACGATCACGAGGAAAATCAGCGGGGCGATGATCATCTTGATGAGTTGAATGAATCCATCACCCAGTGGCCGGAGGGCGGACCCGATTGTCGGCCAAAAATGACCGATGAGTACACCTGCGACGACGGCGATCAGGATTTGAAAAAAGAGCGACTGGTACAGCCGCTTTTTCTTCTGCGGGGCCGAACTCGCCTTCAGCGCCGCGGAGTCTGGGATCTTCATTGATCTGAACCAATCAGTTGGGAACGGCCCCACATTTTGAGGGGGTTTTTCAAACGTAAGCCTGCTCACACCATTCCGCAAGGGGAAATAACATTTCCATATTATGGAAAGTCACATTCGGTTTGGAGCTTGGATGTTGGTGCGTCCACCACCTTCTTTGACGCAGAAATGCCCGTGACACACCCTTCTACAGGCGTGTCACGGGCATTCGAAAAGCAAAGTGGGTGGTGGCGGCACGGGCCCGCGGTTTGGGGCGGTGCTGTGAGGCTAGCCGCGGCCCACGAAGGGCATGCCGGCAGCGGTCACCACCAAGGATCCGACACTGGCCGACGCCGGCATGTTGGCCATCATCAGCACGGCACGGGCTGCATCGTCCACGGGGAACATGGGCTCCACTTTGCGGCTGCCGTCAGCCTGCAGCGCCCCGGAGCCCACGCCAATGGTGTCCATGATTTCGGTACGGGTGTTGCCGATGTCGATCTGCCCGCACGTAATACCAAACTCCCTGCCGTCGAGCTCGATGCTCTTTGTCAGGCCCGTCATCGCGTGCTTAGTGACTGTATAGGCCACGGATTTGGGCCTGGGCGAGTGCGCCGAAATGGAGCCGTTGTTGATGATGCGGCCACCTTGCGGCTCTTGGGATTTCATGGTTCGCACAGCCTCCGCGGCGCACAACATGGAGCCCGTGACGTTCACGCGAAGCGTTGCTTCCCACTCATCCACACTGATGTCGCCCACGTCGCCCGCCGGCCCAAAGATGCCGGCATTGTTGAACAGCACATCAACCCGACCCCAGCGTTGGCGGACCTCCGCGAAAAGGCGCGCGACGTCGTCGGGCGCCGTTACATCGCAGGGAACCGCTAGCGCGTCCGGATGGTCGCCGGCCGTTTCCAGGAGTTGCGCCTCCCGGCGGCCGGCAAGCGCAACGCGGTAACCCTCGGCGAGCATGAGCTTGGCGACGGCCCGCCCAATTCCGGAACCGGCCCCGGTCACGACGGCGACCCTCGGGTTTGCGGGAGGGCTGGAGTCAGTCATGTGGTTGCCTTTCGGGGAATTGCCTATGGCAGCGTCAGCGTGCGGCTTCAGCTGCCCGGGCGGGAGCTGCCTGGGCGGGAGCTGCCTGGGCTTGTGCCGCCTGGGCGGCTGTTATCGGCCAGCCTATGACAGTCTTCGGGCGCGGAGTGGCGTAGGTCCTGACCTTGGACGTAGACAACCCAAGGCGGACCAGGGACTCGGCGATGGTCACCGCCGCAGCCACTCCGTCCACTACGGGGACGCCGGTGCGCTGGCGGATTTGTTCGTCGAGACCGGCCATGCCGCCGCAACCAAGAACAATGACTTCCGCTTTGTCGTTGTGAACAGCTTGTTCCGCCTGGCTCACTATGGCTTCAACAGCACGCTCCGGGTATTCCTCGAGCTCCAGCACGGCCATGCCGCTGGCCCTGACCGAGGCACAACGCGCCTCCAAACCGGCGAGCTTGAGCCGGTCCTCGATCAGCGGTACGGCGCGGTCAAGCGTGGTGACCACTGAATACTTGTGGCCCAGGAACATCGCGGTGCTTGCTGCTGCCTCGGTGATATCAACCACGGGGACGTCGAGCAGTTCCTGAAGGCCTTCGCGGCCGTGCTCGCCGTAGCCGGCCTGGATGACCGCGTCGAACGGTTCGGGATAGTTCACCACCGCATCCATGACGGCGATCGCGGCGAGGTAACTTTCAAAGTTCCCTTCGCAGGAGTCGGCGCCGAAGCGAGGCGTGATGCCGATGATTTCGGTTCCGGGAGCCGCTGCGGCACGAGCCTGCGCTGCGATGGAGTCCGTCATGGACTGGGTGGTGTTGACGTTTGCGACAAGGATGCGCATGGGTTTCCTCAGTGTCAGTGGGTGCTGGCGACGGCGATCGGCTCGCCGGAGACGTCCTGGTGGACCTGCTTCTTGTCCGCGACAGCGAAGTACGTCAGCGCTGCGACGCCGGCTCCAATGAACCAAGCAAATGGAGCAGCCGCGGCCAGTGCTGGAATGAAAGCGATGGCAATGGCCAGGCCTGCGGCCGGGAGCATCGCGATGATGGCCTTCGGGTTCACGCCGCGCTTGTAGAAGTAGGCGCCCTTGGGATCCTCCGTGTAGAGCTCCGGGACATTGACCTTGCCGCGGCGGACCAGCCAGTAATCGGCCATGACCACACCGAACAGGGGCCCGAGCAAGGCACCGAGGCCACCCAGGAAGTACACGATCACAATCGGGTTGTTGTAGAGGTTCCACGGCAGGATGATCAACCCGATGGTGCCGCTGACCCAGGCCGCCTTGCGGAAGTTCAGGTGCCGCGGGAAGAGGTTGGTCAGCGCGTAGACCGGAGCTACGAAATTGGCCATCAGGTTCACGGCGATGGTCAGGATCAACAGGGCCAGGCAGGCAAGGACCAACAGAAGCGTATTGGGGATGCTCTCAACAATGTCCGAGGGGCTCTCAATGACGGTGCCGTTGATCTTGTACTGCCCACCGGCCATGACCACCACGATGGCGCCAAAGACGAGCATGTTGATGGGGATGCCCCAGAAGTTGCCCTTGACGATCGACTTCTTGGAAGCCGAGGACCGGGTGAAGTCGCAGAAGTTCAGGACGAACGTTCCGTAGATGGAAACCCACAGGGCACCGCCGGCAAAGATGGTGAGCCACATTTCTGTACCCTCGAGGCCCTTGATGCCGCTCCACTGGATGGCGCCGCCGGCTTCGATGAAAACCCACACGGCGATCGCTGCCATGGTCACCAGGATGATGGGACCGGCGAAGGCCTCGTACTTGCGGATCATCTCCATGCCGAAGCTGACAATGACCAACTGAACCATCCAGAGCGCCACGAACGACAACCAGCCCAGGGTTGAAAGGCCAAGGATGGAGTTGCTGTCCAGGTCTTTCAAACCCGGCGCCATGGCCACCAGCATGACGCGGAGGACCACGGATGCCAGATACGTCTGGATGCCGAACCAAGCAACGGCAACAGCGCCGCGGACCAGGCTGGCGATCTGCGCTCCCCTGATGCCGAAGCTGATGCGGCTCATGACAGGGAAGGGAACACCGGTCTTCTCACCCATGAACCCGGAAAAGTTCAGGAGCGCGAACAGGAGAATGGCGCCGATACCGAGGGCCACCAGGATCTGCCAGCCACCCAAACCGAGGGAGAACAGGCCGATGGCGAAGGCATAGTTACCCAGGCTGTGGACGTCGTTGGCCCAGAGGGTAAAGATGCTGTAGCTGGTCCACTTCCGGCCCTTGGCCTTAGTGGGTGCGAGGTCGATGTTGTAAAGCCTGGGACTGATGGTACGGCCTGCGGCTTCGGAAGCAATAGCGCAGAGGTCGGTGTTTCCCACGACCGGATGGTTGGGGCCACCTGCGTTTCCGTCTCCCGGAGCCCCAGTGACGCCGACTGATGAAGTCGTCTGCATCGTGGATCTCCACTTCGTACTGATTCCACAATGCGGAATCTAGTTATTGAATAGTGAAAGCACTCTATGACTCAGGTCACGTAACGTCAAGGTTTTCCGTGTATGCAGGGTCACATTCGGTTGCTTGGCCGAAGCTTTCCCAGTTGACTGTCTTGGTTACGCAATCCGTGTTGACGCTGCCCAACCAGCAGACGCAATCTCGAATTGCAGAATTTTATTCTCACAATACGAAATTCCTTGAGCGCCCCCACAGAGCAAGCGCCCAGACATTCAATGAAGAG